>JAEZCN010000032.1 GCA_023433515.1 Pseudomonadota bacterium | reverse complement strand
TCGGCCGCTTCGAGCGCCTGGCGGGCAGGGGCTCCGCCGGTTTCGACGAGCTGCCCGAGCAGACCGTCGAGCTCGCCGAACGATTCCTTGAGGAACCGCAGGTTGTCGCCGACGTACTGCGTGGGCGTGTTGATTTCGTGCGCGATGCCCGCGGCCAGCTGGCCGATGGCCTCGAGCTTCTGCGCCTGGCGCAGGTTGTCCTCGAGCCGGTCGCGCTCCTCGAGCGTCTGCTTCAGCATCGAGATGTCGGTGATGCAGCCTTCCCAGCCCGCGAAGGCCTGCGAGGATTCATATAGAGGAGCGGCGTTGACGAGCACGTTGAGCGTGTTGCCGCGGCAGTCGTGCAGCGGCGTTTCCCAACTCTCGACCATGCGCTGGCGCGAGATCAGGTCGAGGAAGTGCGAGCGCTTCGCCGGCTCGAACAGCAGGTCGAGGAAGTTGACCTGGTCGAGCGCGATGCCCTGGCACGAGAGCAGCTTCATGCATGCGGCATTGGCCGTCTTGAGCGCGCCGTCCTTGTTCGCGGTGAACAGCGCGACCGGCACGTTGTTGAAGAGATCCTGGTAGCGGCGCGTGGCGCGCACCAGGTCGCGATGGAAGCTGTTGCGTTCCACCGAGTAGGAAACGATGCGCGAGAGCATGCCGGCGTTGACCCGGCGCTTCTCTAGATAGTCCTGCGCGCCTTCGCGCACGGCGGACAGTCCCTGTTTGTAGTCGTCGGAACCGGTGAGCACGATGATCGGGGTGAGGTCCGCGATCGCCTTCAGCGCGCGCAGCGCCTGCAGTCCCGTCGCATCGGGCAGGCCGAGGTCGAGCAATACCAGGTCGTATTCGAACTTGCACAGCCGGTCGGCGGCATCGGCCGCGGTCTGCACCCACTCGCAATCGACCTCGTTGAGGCCTGCGTCCTTCAGGTGACGCTCGACGACGCGGGCGTCGGCCGGGTTGTCCTCGACCAACAACAGGCGGATCTTGCGGATATCGAAATCGTCGCTGCTCATCGGCGCACTTTTGACCTGGTGTGGCGGGATGACATCTCGAGTCCACGGCGCAGGCATCCCGGCACTGCGCCACAGCTGTCATATCGGCGTGCCGGGTGAATATCTTGAGCAGCGGCGGCGTCTTGCCGCCCGAATCGATGCAGGTCACATATCGGCCCCGGAGGCGTCCCACTTGAACCCCGCAGGGGGCGTTTCGGGCTCCAGAGTCCGCCCGGGCGGCCGATTCCGTATCGCAGCCCAATCAAATGACAAATTCCGCGCACAAGTTTTCGCCCGGCATCGAGTCGAACATCGACGCTGGCATGCTTTTCGATTCGAGCCCCATCGCGACGCTGACGTTCGCGCCCGACGGCGCGTTGCTGCGCGCGAATGATGCGGCGCGACGATTGTTCCGGGGTGTGACCGGAGAACTCGACAAGCAGTCCGCGGCTGCACTGTTTCCCGAAGGCGGATGGGATGTGGCCGGCGAGGGCGCGAGACGTGTGCCGGCACGGCGCTTCGACGGCACGACGTTTCCGGCACGGGTCCGCGTGGCCGCGCTCGGCGAAGGGCCCGCTCGCGAAATGCTCGTCGCGGTCGACGACATTACGGAAATCGAAACGGCCCTCGCGGAACGGGACGCCGCGGTCACGCAGGCAAACAAGGAATTCGAATCCTTCATCGACGTGGCGGCGCACGACCTGCGCGCGCCACTGCGCATCCTGAGCGGCTTCGCGGATGCGCTCGACGACGAATGCGGCGCGACGCTCAATGAAGAAGGACGCGGTTTCCTCGACGAGATCCTCAAGGCCAGCGGCCGCATGGAGGGGCTCATCGACGGATTGCTCGCGCTCGCGCGCAGCGGCCGCGCGGAAATGCATTGCGAGAAAGTCGACCTGACGACGCTCGTCGATCTCGTTCTTTATGAGCTGCGGCACGCGGCCACGGAGCGCGCGGTCGAATGCGAGGTCGAGGCGGAACTTTCGGTCTGGGCCGACGTGCGCCTCGTGACCACGGTGCTGCGCAACGTGCTCGGCAACGCCTGGAAATTCACGATGCGCACCGCGCAGCCCGCGATCCGCATCTTCTCAGAGCAGCGCGACGGCCGTACGTGGATCTGCGTCAAGGACAATGGCGCGGGTTTCGACATGGAGCACGCGCTGCGACTGTTCAAGCCGTTCACGCGGCTCCACCGGCAGGACGAATTCGCCGGGCACGGGCTCGGGCTCGCGACGGTCCATCGCATCGTGCAGCGGCACGGCGGCGAGGTGGCCGCGGAGGCCCAGGTCGATCGCGGGGCGACCTTCCGGTTCTGGTTCCCGGACTCCCCGGATTGAGAGCCGCTTCGCGGTGCGCGCCATCTGCGCCGCGTGCGGTGATGCGAGCCTCGCGCGACGGGCGCTTGCGCTGAACGGAAACCACCATCTCAAAAAAAACGCCGCGCAAGTGCGCGGCGTTCTTGTCAGAGCTGACTGGACTCTGATTACTTCGAGATCGAGCGACGGAACATCCGGTCGATCTTCTCGTTGGTCGCATCGCAGCAGGACTGCGAAGCCTGCGCGGCGGCGAGTGCCTGGTTCGCGGCGCTCTGGGCACCGCTGGCCGTGGACGAAGCCGATTGAGCGGCAGCGTTGGCGGCATCGGCCGAGCTCTTGGCGGCAGCCAGGTCCGCCTGCAGGCGGCTCACTAGCTGCTTGAGATTGTCGACGTCGGCCTGCAGAGGCTTCAGATCCTGGCAGCCAGCCAACACGGTGAACGCTGCAACGGCAGCAACCTTGAGAATCGCACTCTTCATTACGATCAATCCCCTTATTGGTGGTTGAGCAAGTCAGCTTCGCTTTCGACACGCAAACGAATGCGATGCAAGTGAAGGTTGACGTCTATTAGGCGGGCGCAACTGCAACAAATTCGCGAGTTGTTTGCAACTGGAATTTACTCGCTTGTCGGCCCACGGCGACAGCCCCCCCGATATTAGGTCGGCTAACAGGAATGCTCACGAATCCAGTCCGTCGCGCAATATTTCACGCGCGGCATTGTGCCCGGGAACGCCCGTGACTCCACCACCGGGATGTGCGCCGGAACCGCACAGATACAGCCCTTTGAAGGGTGTTCGGTAGTCTCCGTAACCTAACATCGGTCGCGCGGCCCACAATTGATCGAGGCCGAGCGCACCGTGAAAAATGTCGCCGCCCGCGAGGCCGAGTTTGTCCTCCAGATCGAGCGGACTCAGCGCCGAATGGCCCATGACGCTCGCGCTGAAGTTCGGCGCATAAGAATCTACCGTCGCGAAGATGCGGTCCACAGCACTCTGCCGCTCCTGACGCCAGTTCCGCCCGCCCGGCAACGTGTAGGAGAAATGCTGACAGAACAGCGAGGCGACGTGTGCTCCCTTCGGAGCCAGTGTCTGATCGAGTGTCGACGGAATCAGCATTTCGACGATGGGCGCGCGCGAGATGCCCTCGAGACGCGCGGTGGCGTATGCATGATCCATGTACTCGAGCGACGGCGCGATGATGATGCCCGAACCGAGATGCGCATCGTCGTCGCGTGGCGCGGCCGTGAATCTTGGCAGCTCCGAGAGCGCGACGTTCATGCGGAACGTGGCCGAGCCGACGCGCAGCCGTTCGATGCGCGCGCGCAGTTCGGGGTCCAGCGGGGCGTCGGCGAGAAGCTTGAGGTATAGCGGTTTGGGGCCGACGTTGGACGCGATGGCGCGGGCCTGGATTACGCGCCCGTCCTCGAGTTCGACCGCGGTGGCGCGACCTTGCTCGACGACGATGCGCTTGGCGGGCGCCCCGGTTTCGAGCGTGACCCCGAGCCGCCGCGCCTCGGACGCCATGGCCTGCGTGATCGCGCCCATGCCGCCGACCGCGTGGCCCCACACGCCCGTCTTGCCGTTGACTTCGCCGAACACGTGGTGCAGCAGCACGTAGCCGCTGCCCGGCGTGTAGGGGCTCGCGAAGCTGCCGACCACCGCGTCGAAGCCGTACAGCGCCTTGACGGCATCGGTTTCGAACCAGTGATCGAGCAGGTCGCCGGCGCTGCGCGTGAAGAGTTCGTGGA
>JAEZCN010000011.1 GCA_023433515.1 Pseudomonadota bacterium | reverse complement strand
CCGAATTCCACCGGATCGCCGTTGGTCGCCATGATGGCGGTGATCTTGCCGGCCTTGTCGCTTTCGATCTGGTTCATCATCTTCATCGCTTCGATGATGCAGAGGACCTGGCCTTCCTTGACCTCGGTGCCGATTTCCACGAAGGGCTTCGCGCCGGGCGAGGCCGCGGCGTAGAAGGTGCCGACCATGGGCGCGGCAACCACGTGTTCATTCGCGCGGCGCACCGGCAATTCGGCGGCGACCGGCAGCGCGGCCACCGGCGCGGCGGCGGGTGCGGCCACCGGCGTGGGTGCAATCGCCGGCGCCATGTGCGTGACGAACTGGCCCGTCGGCATGCGGCTGATGCGCACGGCTTCTTCGCCTTCCTTGATTTCGATCTCCGCGATACCCGATTCCTCGAGTAGTTCGATCAGCTTCTTTACTTTGCGAATGTCCAATTTCGTTGTCCTTGGTTATTAGCTCTCAACGCGTTGGAAGCGCGTCCATTAACGGGTGCTGATTCTCGCCGCCGCGGCTTGAACGGCAAGCTCGTACCCGAGCGCGCCCAATCCGACGATGCAGCCGACGGCGATGTCCGAGAAATAGGAGTGATGGCGGAATTCCTCCCGCGCGAACGTGTTCGAGAGATGCAGCTCGATGAAGGGCAGTTTCACGCCGAGGAGGGCATCGCGCAGTGCGACACTGGTGTGTGTGAAAGCCCCGGGATTGATGATGGCGAAGGAAATGCCGTTCGCCTTGGCGGTCTGCACGCGGTCGATCAGCTCGTGTTCCGCGTTGCTCTGGAAGGCCACGAGCTCGTGGCCGAGCTTCGCGGCCGTGTTCCTGGCACGCTCTTCGATCGAGGCGAGGGTGTCCGAGCCGTAAACGTCCGGCTCTCGCTGCCCCAGGAGATTCAGGTTCGGTCCGTTCAGTAATAGAAATCGAGCCATACCGCCGTCTTGCGACGCTCCCTCGGGGTGCATTGAAGGCGGCGAATTTACCGTAACCCGCAGGCAACGTGCGCGGTTTCCGTCAATCTGACGCGATCCGGTCGCTAATTGGCACTAATGAGCAGTTTCGGCCCCGGATTGGGCGCGGGCGGTGGCCATTTCCCGGAACGCCTCAGCGACCATCGCTTGGGCGGCCTCGCGCGTGAGGATCCCATTGTCGATGTCCCGCAGACGATCGAACGCGAAGTTGGCCTCATCTTCGTGTAACTCGCCGACTTTGACCGTCAGGATGCGATTCTGGCTGTCCACGAAGATGGAGAACGGGAAGGCCATGCCCATTCCGAAGGCCTCGGCGGCGGCCAAACCGTCCTCCTCACCGATCAGGAGGGGGTAGTTGAGCGGTACTTTCTCCACGAATTTGAGGACATCGTCCCTGAAGTCGACGGCAATTCCGACGATCTCGGCATTTTGTGACTGCCTCTCCGCGCGCAGCTTGTTGAGCAGGGGTATCTCGCGCCGGCAGGGGGCGCACCAGGTGGCCCAGAAATTCACCATCAACGGCCGGCCGCCGAAGCTCGTGAGCTTGGTCGGCTTGCCGTCGCGGTCGGCGAGAGTGATGTCGGGGAGCGTGTCGGGAACCGACTTCGGCGGAGGCATCGCCGCGTCCGGTGCGGGCGTCGTATCCGGTTCGGCCCGCGCCGCGTCCGGTCCGACGGGTGTCAGCCCGGGCGTGTCCGCTTCCTGAGAAGGCGCGAACACGCCGCTGCGATTCAGCACGAAGCCGAAGGCAAACGCGGCGACGATGACGACGGCGCCTGCGATCAGGCGCGTCCGGGGCGACTTCGATGTGTTCACGTGGGGCGTGTGCAGCGGCCCGACAACGCAAGCTGCGTCTGGCGGGCGAAACTTTCCGCATCCTTGAAACCGACGACGCGCAAGTCTCGCTGTTCCACGCCCTCGAGGCTATAGAACGCGATCGTCGGCGGTCCGAAGATTCCGAAATGCTGGAGCAGCTCGCGGTCATGGTCGTCATTGGCCGTGACGTCCGCCTGCAGCAGCACCGAGTCGCCGAGCGCCTCGTGCACCTTGGGTTCGGTGAACGTGTAGTGCTCCATCTCCTTGCACGACACGCACCAGTCGGCATAGAAGTCGAGCATCACGGTGCGGCCTTCGGCCTTCGCGGCGGCGAGCTCGCGTTCGAGGTCCGCGAGCGTCTTGATGCGCTTGAACTCGAGCGGCGTCTTCTTGGCCGCAAGCTGCGGAATGGGTGAGAGCGGATCGGTGCCGCCCAGCGCGGCGCCCGCGAGCAGTGCGACGCCCGCGAGACCGGCGAGCACGCTGCCCAGGCGCAGCGCGTAACCACCCAGCGTCGGTTTGCGGAACGCGCGCCACAACACCCAGGCGAGCGCGAACGCGGGCACGGCCCACAGCGGCAGAATCGCCCAGTCCGGCGCGATGCGCGACAGCATCCACGCGGCCACCGCGAGGAACAACACGCCGAACACGTTCTTCACCGTGTCCATCCACGCGCCGGCTTTCGGCAACAGCTTTCCGGCGGAAGCGCCGACCAACAACAATGGCGTGCCCATGCCGAGGCTCATCGCGAACAACGCGAGGCCGCCGCGCGCGATCTCGCCGGTCTGGCTGATCACGGTCAGCGCCGCGATGAGCGGCGGCGCGACGCAGGCCGAGACGATCAGCGCGGACAACGCGCCCATCACCGCGACGCCGGCGTACGTGCCCGCCTGCTGCTTGTTGCTGGTGTTGCTGAGCCGCGTCTGGATGAAGGCGGGCATCTCGATCGTGAAGAAGCCGAACATCGAAGCCGCGAGCACTACGAACAGGCCGCTGAACAAGATCAGGATCCACGGCTGGTTGAACGTGGCCTGCAGGTTGAAACCTTTTCCGATCGCGCCCGCCGCGATGCCGGCCGCGGTGTACGTGACGGCCATGCCGAGCACGTAGGCGACGGAAAGCATGAACGAGCGGCGAGTGGAGACGTTTTCGCCGCTGCCCGCGATGATGCCCGAGAGGATCGGCACCATCGGCAACACGCAGGGCGTGAAGGCGAGCAGCAGTCCCGTGCCGAAGAATCCGAGCAGCACGAGGAAGAGGTTTCCGTTCTTGATCTTGTCGGCCAGCGTCGCCTGCTCGGAGGGCAGACAGTCGGGGTCCAGTGGTTTGGAGCCGTCGCTGACCGCGACCGCTGACGGCGGAGGCGCGAAGCTCGCCATCGAGCCTTCGGCCGCGGCGACGCTGACTACGCCGTCGGCACCGATCGTTACAGTCTTCGTGATGGGTGGATAGCAGAGACCCGCGTCCGCGCAGCCCTGATAGGTCACGTTGACGTCGACGGATTTTCCGCCGGTGGGCGGCAGCGAGAACGAGGCGTCCAGGCTCTCGCGGTAAATCTCCTGCTCGCCGAAGTATTCGTCGGTGTGCGATTCGCCCTTCGGCAACACGATGTTGCCGACCGGCTGCGCGGGATCCGCGGGCTTGAGCGCGATGCGGTTCTTGTAGAGGTAGTAACCCTCGGCGATGCGCCAGTTGAGCTGCACGTTGTTAGGCGTGTCGACTTCGCCGGTGAGGACGAACGCGACTTCCGGGTCCAGGTATTCGTCGTCGCCGAATCCGCTGGTCGCGGCCGCGGGTTTCGCGAGTTCGGAGATCTTGTCGATGGAAGTTGTGCCGCCGCCAGCGCCGCCGACCGTTACGTTCGTGGACCACTCGCTGGGCGGATAGCAGAGGCCCGCGTCGGCGCAGCCCTGCCACTTGAGCTTGAGCGCGACGGTGTCGCCGGGCTTCGCGCCGGCGAGCGGCGCGGTGATCCGGAACGTGCCGCGGAAGATTTCCTGTTCGCCGAAGTATTCGTCGTTGTGGATCTCAGCCTTGGGCCAGGTCGGCTCGCCTACCGTGACCTCGGGGGTCGCGGACGCGATGCCCATCCGCTTCTTATAGAGGTAGTACCCGTCGGTGGCGCGCCACTCGACCGTGACCTTGTCCGGATCGGCGGTCGCCGTGTATTCGAAGGCCTGCTCGGGCGGCAGGAACTCGTCCTCCCCGATGGCCAGGG
>JAEZCN010000217.1 GCA_023433515.1 Pseudomonadota bacterium | reverse complement strand
TGCGGGACAGGTCAGTGTCCTTGGTGATCTGGGCCACGATCTCCGACTTCGTCGGTGCGCCACCTTTCTTTGCCATTACTCGACTCCTCGTTGGAAAAATTCGCAGCGAAAAAAATGCTTCGCCGCTCTCGATTCGGCGCGAAACATATCACACGGATACGCGCAGGCAAATGTTTTTCGGCGCTCACGCATGCTGAAAATGCCTTGTTTTCTAGGCTCTCGCGCACATGCTCGAGTTTGAGTCGGGTAACGTCGCGCCGGGATTCGCGCGCGCGAGCTGTACGAATCTTCGCCATCCACACGAGAGCGCGAGCGTCGAATCGCTGTCGAAGTGCGCGTTAAGTCTTTGTAGTGACGGGCCGGCGGCCCTTGGAATTGCGGCGCGCGCGCGACTCACGCGAAGTGAAACAGGCGCAACAACACGCCGAGCAGCAACAATGCCCACAGCACGGAAAGGTCGATTCCGCCGATCGGCGGAATCAGGCGGCGAAACGGCGTGAGAATCGGCTCGCAGATCGCGCCGAGCAGGGCCATCGGCGGGGAATAACCGGCCGGAACAACCCAGGAAAGCACGGCGTAGATGATCAGCGCGAACGTGTAGAACTGTATGAATGCGCGCAACAGCGTCAGGAACGTCAGCTGTATCCAGGTGAAGGGATCTAACACGAAACCGCCCGCGAGCGCCTGGACCACGCCAATGGTTAGGGCGGCGAACAGGATGATGGCGACGACGGAGGCCGTGTCGACCTTGCCCGCGGCCGGCAGGATGCGCCGCAGCGGCATGATCACGGGGTTGGTCACGACGAGTACCGCGTGCGCGATCTGGTTGCGGAAGTCCGCACGCGAAAGCTGCATGACGAAACGCAGGATGAGCACGTACAGGTAGATGGTCAGCAGCGAGTCGACCAGGTAAACGAGTGCGTTCATGAGCGTGACTTGTCTCCGAGGGTCTGGCCGAAGGTTTGCGCCATTTCGCGGCCGCGATCGGTGGCGGCGCCGAGCGCCGTGGCGACGATACCACGCAGGTTGGACGCTTCGAACGAGCGCAGGGCGGCTTCGGTCGTTCCGCCCTTGGAGGTGACCTCCGCGCGCAGGCGCGCGAGATCGCCGTCACTGTCGCGCGCCATGCGACCCGAGCCGTAGAGCGTCTGGATCGCGAGCTCCTGCGCCGCGGCGCGATCGAGCCCGAGCTTCACCGCGGCTTCCGTCATGAGTTCGGCCAGCAGGAAGAAGTAGGCAGGACCGCTGCCCGACAGCGCGGTGACGACGTCGAGCGCGTCCTCGTCCGCCACCCACACGGTCGTGCCGACCGCGCCCAGGACCTGCGCGGCCAGCTCGCGCTGCGCGGCCGTAAGGGAAGGCGGACCGAACATGGCCGTGGCGCCGGCGCCGTTCAGCGCGGGCCGGTTCGGCATCGCGCGCACCACGGCGACGCCCGGCCCGCACCAGCGCTCGATGTCGCCGCCGCGGATTCCCGCGGCGATGGACAGCACCAGAGGAGGGCGCACCCGGAAAGTTTCGGCGAGCGGCCGCACCGTCGCGGCCATGTCCTGGGGTTTCACGGCGAGCACGACGACGTCGGCGCCAGCGATCGCCTCGCGGTTGTCCGCCGTGACGTGTACGCCGAGCTCGTCGGCGAGCTGCACGCGCCGCTGCTGGACGGCTTCGCCGACGCTGATGTTCTGCGCGGGCAGGCCGCGCGCGATGAGGCCACGGATGAGCGCGCCGCCCATGTTTCCGCCGCCGATGAATGCCGCAGTGATGTTCATCCGGATCCCTTAAAGAATTGCCTAAGGTTAGCGCGCCGTCAGGATCGTGGCCCGAAGATCGCGGTGCCGATTCGCACCATCGTCGAACCTTCCGCGATGGCCGCCTCGAAATCCGCGCTGGTACCCATCGAAAGCGTGTCCAGGCGGAAGCCGTGTTCATTCAGGCGGTCGAGGACCTGCCGGGTCTCGCGAAACCAGTGTCGCTGGCGCGCGGCCTCGGGTTCCGCGGGCGGCATACACATGAGTCCGCGCAGCGCGAGCCGCGGCAGCGCCGCGACGGCCTCGGCGAGCGCGCGAATCTCCGCGGCGGGAACGCCGCCCTTGCTGGTTTCTCCGCCGACGTGGAGCTGCAGGCAGACGTTGAGCGGCGGTGCGTGAAACGGTCGCTGGGCCGAGAGTCTCTCCGCGATCTTGAGCCGGTCGACGCCGTGCACCCAGGCGAAGTTCTCGGAAATGGGGCGCGTCTTGTTAGCCTGGATGCGACCGATGAAATGCCAGGTGAGCTCGCGCCCCGCGAGCTCGGCGATTTTCGGCAGGCATTCCTGTAGAAAATTTTCCCCGAAGTTCTCGACGCCGGCCCGCGCGGCGGCTTCGATTGCTGCGGCGCTCTGCCCTTTCGAGACGGCCAGAAGCGTGACGGAATCGACATTTTGGCCGGCCTCGCGGGCGGCGGCCGCGATCCGGGCCTGCACCTCGCCCACTGCCTGCGAGCAATTCTGCGGAAGGGATAACATATTGATCACTGATACCCGGGTCTATACTCAACGGCGCTTTCCAAGGGACAACCATGGCCGTCGACGTCGCCCAGCTCCTCGCTTTCGCCGTAAAGAATAACGCCTCGGACTTGCACCTGTCCGCCGGCGTACCTCCGATGATTCGTGTCGATGGCGACATGAAACGTATCAACATGCCCGCGCTGACCCACAAGGAAGTGCACGGCATGGTGTACGACATCATGAACGACAAGCAGCGAAAGGCTTACGAAGAGTTCTTCGAGACGGACTTTTCGTTCGAGATCCCCAAGCTCGCGCGCTTCCGCGTCAACGCTTTCAACCAGAATCGCGGCGCCGGCGCGGTGTTCCGCAACATTCCGTCCACGATCATTTCGCTGGACGACCTCGGTGCGCCGAAGATCTTCCGCGACCTGTGCATGCTGCCGCGCGGCCTCGTACTCGTGACCGGCCCGACGGGTTCGGGAAAGTCGACCACGCTCGCGGGCATGGTCAACCACTGCAACGACAACCGTCCCGATCACATCATCACGATCGAGGACCCCATCGAATTCGTGCACGAGAGCAAGCGTTGCCTCGTGAACCAGCGCGAAGTCCATCGCGACACGCTCGGCTTCTCCGAGGCGCTGCGCTCGGCCCTGCGCGAAGACCCGGACGTGGTGCTGGTCGGCGAAATGCGCGACCTCGAGACGATCCGTCTCGCGCTCACCGCCGCGGAGACCGGCCACCTCGTGTTCGGCACGCTGCACACCAGCTCCGCCGCCAAGACCATCGACCGCGTGGTCGACGTGTTCCCGGCGCAGGAAAAGGAAATGGTGCGCGCGATGTTGTCGGAGTCGCTGCGCGCCGTGATCTCGCAGACGTTGCTCAAGCGCAATGGTGGCGGCCGCGTCGCGGCGCACGAGATCATGATCGGTACGCCGGCCATCCGTAACCTGATCCGCGAAGGCAAGATCGCGCAGATGTATTCGGCGATCCAGA
>JAEZCN010000211.1 GCA_023433515.1 Pseudomonadota bacterium | reverse complement strand
TACAGCGCTCGAGTCGCTCGCTTCGTTTGGTACCCAGGTCCCGGCATGAGCGCGGATTTCCTCGGACAGATGGCTGGATCGAGCCGCGCACGCTCGGCCGAGGCACGCACGCGCGTCCCGGAGCGCGAGCTGCGAGCGCGCATCGCGGATCTGCCGGCCGCGCAGCGGCTTTCGCTCGGCGCGTTCGATCTCATCGCCGAGGTGAAGCTGCGTTCGCCCGCGGTCGGTCTGCTGAAAGCCGCCGCCGAAGAAGACGTCGGCGCTCGCGTCGCGAGTTATGCACGCGCCGGCGCCGCCGCGGTTTCGATCCTCACGGAGCCGAGCCGCTTCGACGGGTCGCTCGACGATCTCGCCGCGGGTGCGCGCGCGCTCGCGCCGCTCGGCGTCCCCGCGATGCGCAAGGATTTCCTCGTCGACGATTACCAGGTGCTCGAAGGCCGCGCCGCCGGCGCCTCGGGCGTGCTCGCGATCCTGCGCATGCTGCCGCGCGGGGATCTCGAACGACTGATCGACACCGCGCTCGAGCACTCCATGTTCGTGCTGCTCGAAACCTTCGACGCGCCCGACATCGAACTCGCGCATGCGCTGGTCGACGCGCGCCGCGCGCATCGCGACCTGCTGCTGGTCGGCGTGAACTCGCGCGATCTCGTCACGCTCAAGGTCGTGCCGGGCCGGCTCGATGCCCTGGCGTCTTCGCTCCCGTCCAGCGTGAAGCGCGTCGCCGAAAGTGGCGTGGCAACGGCCGAGGACGCCGCGCGCATGGCGCGTTGCGGCTACGACCTCGCGCTCGTCGGCAGCGCGCTGATGTCCGCGGCGGATCCGGCCGCGCTCGCGCAGGCCATGCTGACCGGGGGGCGCGCCGCGCGGGACGAGCGGAGGACCGCCAGCCGATGACGCGGCCGTTCATCAAGATCTGCGGCATGACGACGCCCGACGCGGTGAACGCCGCGCTCGCGTGCGAGGTGGACGCGATCGGCTTCGTGTTCGCGAAGTCCGTGCGCCAGGTCAGCGCGGCTGTAGCCTGCGAGCTCGCGGCGCCCGCGCGCCGCAAGGTCGCCTGCGTCGCCGTCACGCGTCATCCGACGCGCGCGGACGTCGACGAAATCCTGAGGGCCTTCAGGCCCGACATCCTGCAGACCGACATCGAGGACATCGAGACACTCGGGTTGCCGAAGGAGCTCAGCGTGCTGCCGGTGATGCGGCCCGGATCCGAGGCTGCATGCGCGCTGCCGCGGCGCGTGTTGTTCGAGGGCCCGGTGAGCGGCAGTGGTCAAACGACCGACTGGGAAATCGCGGCCGACCTCGCGCGCCGCAGCGAGGTGATCCTCGCCGGCGGCCTGAATCCCGACAACGTGGCGGCCGCGCTGCGCCACGTGCGTCCCTTCGGCGTGGACGTGTCGAGCGGGGTGGAGAGCGCGCCCGGCATCAAGAGCGCCGAAAAGATAGACAGGTTCGTGGCCGCCGCCCGAAGCGCGGCCCTGGAGTACGCATGATTCCTCTCGACCCGGCCGAACAGGCCAAACTACTTGCCGACGAGCTCGCCGGAAAATTTCCGGATGCGCGCGGCCGTTTCGGTCCGTTCGGCGGACGTTACGTCCCCGAGACCCTGGTCGCGGCCTTCGACCGCCTCGAAGCGGGGATAAAGAAGTACCTGCACGCGCCCGATTTCCAGGCGGAGCTCGCCGCCGAGCTGGCCAGCTGGGTCGGCCGCCCCACGGCGCTGACACATGCGCCGAAACTCTCGAAGGCCTGGGGCGCGGACGTCTGGTTCAAGCGCGAAGACCTCGCGCATACCGGCGCGCACAAGATCAACAATGCGCTCGGTCAGGCGCTGCTCGCCAAGCGGCTGGGCGTCAAACGCATCGTCGCCGAAACCGGCGCGGGCCAGCATGGCGTCGCGAGCGCTGCGGCCTGCGCGCGCGTCGGCCTGCCGTGCACGGTGTACATGGGCGCGGTCGACATGGAGCGCCAGGCGCCGAACGTCGGGCGCATGAAGTTGTTGGGTGCCACCGTCGTACCGGTCACGAGCGGCGACAAGACGCTGCGCGCGGCCATCGACGATGCCTTCCGCGACTGGGTCTCCGATCCGAACGACACCTTCTACATCATCGGCTCGGCGGTCGGTCCGCACCCGTATCCGTATCTCGTGCGCGAGCTGCAGACGGTCATCGGCCGGGAGGCGCGTGGACAGTTCATCGAACGGAACGGCTGCCTGCCCGACGCCGTGATTTCCTGCGTGGGGGGCGGCTCGAACTCGATCGGCATGTTCTATCCATTCATCGGTGACGCGTCGGTCGAGATCATCGGCATCGAGGCGGGCGGCACGGGCAAGGAGCTCGGCCACAACGCGGCGACGCTCGCCTACGGTCGGCCGGGTGTACTGCAGGGCGCGTACTCGCTGCTGCTGCAGGATGAGGATGGCCAGATCCAGGAGACCGAGTCCGTCTCCGCCGGTCTCGACTACCCGGGCGTCGGACCCGAACATTCATTGCTGCTGTGGGCCGGACGCGTACGCTACGAGGCCGCCACGGACGACGAGTCGCTCGAAGCGCTCACCGAGTGTTGCCGCACCGAAGGTATCCTTCCCGCGATCGAGTCGGCCCATGCGTTCGCCGGCGCGAAACGCTGGGCGAAGCAGAACCCCGGCCAGAAAATCCTGATCGGACTTTCCGGCCGCGGCGACAAGGACATGCCGACATTGCAGCGCACCGTGCTCGCGGAAAAGAAGAATCCGTCATGACGATCAGCCAGAAGCCCAGCGAGAAACTCTCGGCCGCCATTACGCATGCCCGCGGGGGCACCGCCATCGTCGCGTTCATCACCGCCGGCTATCCGCTGCGGGAGAAGTTCCGCGAAACCCTCGCGCAGATCGGCAATGAGGCCGATGTCGTGGAAATCGGCGTGCCGTTCACCGACCCGATGGCCGACGGCATGACCATCCAGCGCTCGAGCCGCGAAGCGTTGCGCCAGGGCGTTTCGTTGCGCTGGCTGCTCGCCGAACTCACCGCGATGGAACGGCCGGAGGCGCCGCTCGTCCTGATGAGTTATCTCAACCCGCTGCTGTCGTTCGGACTCGAGAAGCTGGCCGCCGAAGCCGCGCGGGCCGGCGTGTGCGGCTTCATCGTGCCGGACCTGCCGTTCGACGAGAGCGAGGACTTCCGCGCGGCGCTCGGCCAGCACGATATCGCGCTGATCCAGATGGTCACACCCGTGACCACGCCGGAACGCATGCGGAAACTCTGCGCGGCCGCGCAGGGCTTCGTTTACGCCGTCACGATGACCGGCACCACGGGCAAGACCGCCGCGGTGCCGGGCGAGGTGACGCGTTACCTCGACGCGGTGCGCGCGGCTTCCAGACTACCCGTGTGCGCCGGCTTCGGAATCCGCGCGCGCGAACAGGTGCGGCAGCTCGATGGCCACGTCGCCGGCGTCATCGTCGGATCGGCGCTCGTCGAAGTCCTCGAGAGTGGCCAGGATGCCGCGGCGTTCCTGAGGGCGCTGCGGCCCGCTTAATACACTTGGAACACAAGCTGCCGCGCTACTGGATCCTCGCCCTCCTGCTGGGCGGCTTGTCCATGGTGAGCCCGTTTTCGATCGACACCTTTTTCCCCGCGTTCCACGCGATGGAAAAAGCGCTCGGCGTCGATGCGCTGCAGCTGCAGCAGGTGATCACGGCGTACATGCTGCCCTTCGCGTTCGCCTCGCTGCTGCACGGCCCGCTGTCGGACGCGGTCGGCCGCCGGCCCGTGATGATCTGGGGCATGTCCCTGTACACGGTCGGTTCTCTGGCCTGCACGTTCGCGCCGAACTACGGATCGCTGATCGCCGCGCGAATCCTGCAGGGCGTGACCGCGGGCGTCGGCATCGTGATCGGCCGCGCGGTGATCCGCGACCTGTACGACGGCGCGCGTGCGCAGCGTCTCATGAGCATCACGACGATGGTTTTCGCCATCGCGCCAGCCATCGCGCCGATCATCGGTGGCTGGGCACACGTCGCCTTCGGCTGGCGCGCGGTGTTCGCCTTCATGGTGCTGTGTGGTCTCGCGTTCACGTTCGCCGCGTGGTGGAAATTGCCCGAGACCCACCCGGTCTCCGCGCGGGTCCCTTTCAGCGTGCGCAATCTGGCCGCGACTTCGGCGACGGTGCTGCGGCACCCGGAGTTCCTGATGCTTGCGCTGGCGGCGGCGGCCAACTTCTCCTCCATCGCCAGTTACATCGGCGCGGCGCCCGCGATCGTGGAGAAACACTGGGGCGGGAACGAGACGTCTTACTACTGGCTGTTCCTGCCCGTGATCAGCGGCATCCTCTCCGGCGCCGTCCTGTCGACGATGTTCGCGCGCCGCTTCCCTCTCATCGTCCAGATCCGCCTGGGGCTCGGCATCACCTGCGCGGCCGCCGCGTTGCGCGCGATTCTCCACTCGGCGCTGCCCGAGGTGCCGATGCACCTGCAACAGGCGTTGCTGTTCACGTCGGCGATCGGCGCGCAGTTCGCATTCCCGGTGCTGACGCTGCAGATGCTCGACCTGTTTCCCGCGGCGCGCGGAACGGCCTCCGCCGCACAGTCCTTCGTCGCGCTGCTCATCACGGCGTTCACGCTGGGTATCGTCGCGCCGCACGTCTCCTGGAATCTCGGCGTGCTGGCATGGACTTCATTCGGTTATACCGTGGTGGCCTGGACCGCCTGGCATTTCGCGCGCCGCTGGCATCGCGGCCCACCGATTCCGGCCTGACTTCCGGGAGCTCGTGACGCGCTCAGCCTCGCGAGTTAGTGTGAGCGCATGAGAAAGAACGCGCTCCTGGCCGCCGCCGCGGCCGCCATCGTCTCGGCCGCCGTCTCGGCGGATTCACCAGGCTCCGGCTTCGAATGGCTCGTCGGGCACTGGTGTGCCGACGCGGACGGAGAGTTCATCGAAGAACACTGGCTCGGTGCGCGCGGCGACATCATGCTGGGACTCTCGCGCACGGTGAAAGGCGGCCGGACGAAGAGCTTCGAATTCATGCGCATCGAGACTCGAGACGGCATTCGATTCATCGCGCAACCCCAGGGTCGCCCGCCGACGGAATTCAAGATGACGGCGTCGGGCGAGAGCTGGGCGCGATTCGAAAACCCGGCCCATGATTTTCCGAATCGCATCGAATACCGACGTACGGCGACGGGTCTGCACGCGGAAATCGCCGGACCGGGGAAAGATGGCAAGGTGGCGGTGATTCCCTTCGAATACACCGCCTGCCCGTCCTAATAACCTGCGGCTTCGCCGCCCATCGACATTTCGCGCAATGCGCCACCCTTGAGACGCGGCTTGCCGGCATCCACCGCGATGCCGATCCAGTAGCCTCGCTGCAGGTCGTCCTCGATCACGGACTGGCCGAGCTCGCGCAACTCCTCCAGATACCGCGCGCTGAAGTCCGATTTGCCGACCGTCAGGCCGATCTCGCCGGTGGCCGCCCTGGAAAAATCCAGCGCGCCGAGCGCGGGCGACGCGATCGCCTGCTGCGGCGACATGCCATGCGCGAGCGTGTCGAGCAGCGCGCCGAGTGTGCGTACGTGCAGACCCGCGCCGATCGCGGAGAAGCCGAGCACCGGCTTGCCGTCGCGGATCACGAGGCCGGGACTCGTGTCGTCGGGGAGCCGTGTTCCGGGCGCGACGCTTGCGATCAAGGCCTGCTGGAACGCGGCGGAATCGGGGATGGAGATGCCGCCGACGAAAATGCCGGTGGATCCCCAGTTCACCGTGTTGATGGTATGGACGATCGCGGCCACGTTGCCTTGCCGATCCACCGCCACCACGCCGTCCGAGTGCGCGGTGGTCAGTTTGCGCGGAGCCGGAATGACCGGAATCGAGCCGGCGTCGAGCAGGGGCCACAGCTTGGTGGCCGTATCGGGCCGAATGCGCGCCACGGGTGAGAGATCGAAGCCGAGGGCTTTTTCCAACTGCGGCGCGACTCCCGGCGCGTTGAGGATCGCGCCCAGCTTCGCGAATTGCGCGATGCGAAACAGTTTGAGCGGCGACTCCCCGTAGGGAGGCAGGGCTGCGAGGTTCGCAACCGTGGCGAGGTTCAGGCCTTCGATGAGCGCCACTCCGCCTCTCGACGGCAGCCCGTGCGCGTAGACGTCGTAGCCGTTGAACGTTCCGTGGACCGCATCGATCCAGGTCGGTAGATAGGCCTCGAGGTCGGCCGGCGTCATCTTGCCGCCTTCGCTGCGCAGGGCCTCGACGAATTCCTTCGCCCATGCGCCGCGATAGATGTGATCGGCGCCGTGTTTCGCGACGGCGCGCAATGTCATCGCGAGCTCGGGCTGGCGAAACGTGTCACCCGCCGCGTACAGCTCGCCGTCGGGCCGCGTGAACACCGCGCGCGTTGCCGGCAACCGCTGCAGGACCGACTGGCGGGATTTCATCATCCCCGCGAGTTCCGGCGAGAGCGTGAAGCCCTTCTCCGCGCAGTCGATGGCCGGTGCGAGCAGTTCGGTGAAGGCACGTTTGCCGAACTTCGCGTGGGCCGCCGCGACGCCGCCGAAGTATCCAGGCACGAGCGCGGTCCGGCCGCTGGGTGGCGAGTCGAACGCGCGCAGGTTGTCCGCCGCGAGCGCCGCGGGGTCGATCCCCGGAATCGTCAGCGGCTCGGTCTCGTCCCGCACGGTGTTGTACCCGGCGTTGAGGTCGAAGACCTTGCCGCTCTTCGCGTCGAAATACACGACGTTGATGATTCCCGCGTAGCTCACGTACGAGCCGGCCGCGACGCAGGGCTGCAACAGCGCGGCGGTGAGAGCCGCGTCCATGGCGTTGCCGCCTTTTTCGAGCATCGCGGCGCCGGCCCGCGCCGCGCCCGTGCCGCTGGTCGTCACGACCATGCCGCGCCCGGCGGTCACCTCGGCGGCGGACACACCCGTTGCCAGCATCATGCCGACCATCCAGCCTGCACGTATCTTCGCTCTCATTTCTTCAGTCCCTTTTCGTGCTGGAAGATGCTCTCCAGCGGTAGTTTGAAGATATCCGCGATCTCGAACGCCAGTGGCAGGCTCGGGTCGTAGCGCCCGGTTTCGATCGCGATGATCGACTGTCGGGATATGCCGAGCCGCGCCGCGAGCTCGGCCTGCGTCCAGCCGTGTCTGGCGCGCAGCTCGGGCAGGATGTTCTTCACGCGCTCATTCTCACGAGTCGGATCATTCGCCAGATGAACACCGGCCAGCCGAACGTGTGTACGAACCCTGGGTTGAGGTGTGGGAATCCCAGCGGTTCTAGATAGGCATAGACCAGCGTCCACACGGCCGTCACGAGCGCCGCGAGCGCGGCGGCGTGAAGGATCTCGTGCCGCACGAACTCGTCGCTCCTGCGATAGGCGAGTACGGTGTTCCAGATCATCGCGAGACCCGGGAGTATCGGTGACAACACGAGGAGCGACTTCGACGGTCCCGCGGGCAGACTCATCAAGGCCCACATCGCGGCGAGGTACGCGGTCATGTACAGCATCAGCAGCCAGCCGAACTGGCGCATCCACGCCCGGAGGAGAGTTCGCCTTTCGGTGGTATCCATGCGCGCCCCGGACAGATCAGATGTAAAGGAACCTTGACGTTACCCGTCGCGCCTCGGGAGGTCAAGGTTCCTTTACATCAGGAATGGCCGATGGCCCGTACCAGCTCGGCGAGGGTCGCGCGCAAATCGGCCATCTTCGGCGGCTTGCTCAGCACGCGGGCCACGTGCTCGGGCTTGTCGTCGGTCGCGAGCATCCGGTGCCCCCAGCCCGTCAGCATGATGATGGGCACCGTTGCCGAGAGCTGGTGGATGCGTATCGCGACCTTGCGGCCGTCGACGTAGGGCATGCCGAGATCCGTGATGACGGCATCCAGCTTGCGACCGGCCGTCTGCTCCGCGGCGAACAGTTCGATGCCCGCCTCGCCGCCTTCGGCCGTGAGCACCTCGTGTTCGTCGAGTTCGAGCGTGTCGCGAAGGCTGCGCAGCAGCAGTGGGTCATCGTCGATGAGCAGGATCCGCAATGGGCGATCCGGCGCCACGGGCACCGCCTCTTTCGACGACATCCCGCTGGGGGCGATCGGCAATCGCAGCCGCATCGTCGTGCCCTTGCCGACATCGCTGTCGATCTCGAGCTGCCCGCCGTGCCGTTGGACCATGCCGAACACCATCGGCAGGCCCAGCCCCGAGCCGCGTTCTCCCTTGGTGGTGTAGAACGGCTCGAGACAGCGGCTGCGCGTGGTCTCGCTCATGCCCACGCCCATGTCCTGCACCTCGATGACTACTTCGCGATCGCGCGAGTCGAGCTTCGTGCGCAGCGTGACCGTGCCGCCGTCGGGCATCGAATCGACCGCGTTCAACAGCAGGTTCGTCACCGCGTCGCGCACTTCGTTCTCGGCGCCGAGGATGCGCGGCAGATCGGGAGCCAGCTCGCTGACGACCTGCACGACGACACCGCGTTCTAGCGCCATGTTGCTCCAGCGGGCGCGGGTAAGGTCGATGACCTGCAGGAGGACCTGGTTCACGTCGACGGGCGCCAGCGTCAGTTCCTGGCCGTGCGGCATGTAGAACGCGCGTATCCGCTGCACGGTGCCTGCCACGTCTTCGATGGCGCGCTGTATCACGGCCAGGTGTTCGCGCGCTCGCGCGGAGAGGCCTTTCTCGTGCTCGAGCATCGATTGCGCGTACAAACCGGCAGGTGACAGTGCGTTGTTGATGTCGTGCGCGATGCCGCTCGCGATCTGGCCCAGGGCGCGCAGCCGCTCCTGCTGCATCACCGTCTGCTGGGTTTCGCGCAAATCCTGGTAGGCCGCCTGCAATGCCTCGTACAGGCGTGCCTGGTGCGCGGCCAGCGCGACGTGGCTCGAGAGCTGCCGCAGGAATTCGCGACTGTCCTCGTCGAAGGCGTCGACCCCGCGGCGCGCGACGATCAGCACGCCGAAGACCTCGTCCTCGATCACGAGCGGCGCGATCGCCAGCGTGGCCAGCCCGCCGGAGGCGAGACGCGCCGACAGCGGCAGGCCACTGTCGCGTATGTCGGGCTCGTACACCATCTCGCCGCGCACGCAGCGCGCGAGCAGGGTGTCGTCCACCTCGATGTGCGTCTTTTCGGCGAGGCCGATGCGCATCGCGAGCGGGCCGCTGATCGCGCCCAGGCTCGCGACCGTCAGTTGCTCGGGTTCCGCCTGGTAGGTGGCCACGCATCCGAAATCGACGCCGAGGTCCTCCTCGAGGCTCTGCAGCACCACGCCGAAGACCTTGTTGATCTCCTGGTGCGCGCCGATCGCGTGGGTAGTTCGATCGAGCAGGTGCATGCGTTCGAGCTGCAGCTTGAGGCGCTGCTCGGACTGCACGAAGTCCTCCATGTCGGTGTTCGAGCCGAACCACTTGAGGATGCGCCCCGCCGGATCGCGCAGCGTCACGGCGCGCGCCTTGAACGACCGGTACACACCGTCGTGGCGGCGGATACGGAAGGTTTCGTCGAAATCCTCGCCGCTGCTCACCACCCGCGCCCACTCCATGCGCACTTTCATGCGATCGTCGGGATGCACGTGTTCGAACCAGCCGGTGCCGAGCTGCTGCTCCTCGGGCGCGCCGGTGTACTCGAGCCACTGCCGCGACACGTAATCGCAGTAACCGTCGCGCAGGCAGGTCCACACCAGTTGCGGCAGCGATTCGGCCAGCGTCTTGAAGCGCGCGCGGCTCTCGCGCAGCTGCTCGACGGTTTCGCGATGCTCGGTGATGTCGACGCAGGTGCCGATGTAGCCGCTGAAATCGCCCTCGGGCCCGATGATCGGCGTGCCGCGTTCGAGCAGCCAGCGCCATGCGCCGTCGTGGCGCTGCAGCCGGAACTCCACCTCGTACGCGCGGCGAGCGTCGAATGCGGCGTGATAGGTATCGAGCACGCGATCGAAATCGGCCGAATGCAGGTTGTCGCACCAGCCGTCGCCGATCTCCTGTTCCATGCCGCGCCCGACGAAATCGAGCCAGCGCTGGTTGAACCAGGTGCAACGCTTGTCGGGGCCGCTCATCCAGATCAGCACCGGCGCGCTGTTGGCCATCGTGCGGAAACGCTGTTCGCTCTCGCGCAGCGCGGCCTCGGCGCGCACGCGACCGGTGATGTCGCGGATGAACGCGCTGAAGACCAGCTCGGAGCCGAAGCCGATCGGCGTGATCGCGATCTCCACGGGAAATTCCCGGTTCTCGCGATGCAGCGCCGCGAGCTCGGAGCGCCGGTTCAGTACTCGTGTCATGCCGGAATCGAGGTAGCGCCTGAGTCCGGCGCGATGCGCCTCGCGCAGGCGTTCCGGGATGATCACATCGGCGAGCTCGCGTCCGATGGTCTCGGAACGCATCCAGCCGAACGTGCGCTCCGCCTGAGGATTCCAGCCCGTGATGATGCCGTCGGCGTTCATGGTCACGACGGCGTCGAGCGAGGTTTCGACGATGAGCTGGTTGCGCTCCTCGCTCATGCGCAGGTTGTGCTCGGCACGGCGGCGCAGCCGGTCGGCGCGTTCGCCGCGCGCCGCGTTGATCCACACGATGCTCACGAAGATCACCATGCTGCAGAGCGCGAACAGCGCGACGGCTTCTTCGATGGTGAGGACACCGCTGCGCGCGGCCTGCGCCGTGAATGCGCCGGCCACGAGGGGCACCAGGATGGCCGCCGGCAGCAGCCGCCGCGCGATGCCGCCGCCGACGCCTTCACTCGCGAGCAGCGCGGCGATGCCCGAATCGCCGCGCAGCGTGATGACTCCCGCCGAGAGCAACATGATCATGGCGGAGGTGGAGAAGGACATCGTGCTGAACACCGCGCTCGGGTCGGCGCCGAACATGTAGCGCGAGAAACCCAGGCAGCCCATGAGCAGGGCGCACAAGGCCAGCACCTGGTGGATGCCGGCCAGCCGCCGCTCGAACGAGCACCACAACGCACCGCCTAACAACATCAACGCGGTGGCCGTGCCGGGCGCCATGCGCACCGGAGTCGTGGAGGTGATGGTGGCGAGCGAGAAATTCTCGAGGTGCACGCTCCACCCGGTGGCGTAGCGCACGAGGATCAGCAGCCCGATCGCGCCGATCAGCGTGGCGCCGATGCGTGCCGGGATGCGGTGTTCGCCCGCCGCCAGCCACAGGGTGAAGCCGGCCAGCAGGAACGAAAGCGCGGTGAGCCGGGCCATGCGCGGCCATGTCGGAGAGAGACCGGTGAGCTGCTCGATGCCGAACGACCATCCCGCGAGCGACAACGCGCCCACCGCGATGGCCAACAGCGCCACGAGCCGGGCGAGAACGCGGCTCGGTCGGGCGCTGTCGTCGGTGCTCATTGGGTCAAACTACTCCAGGTTGACGCGCTGCCGCAATTGTAGTTAGTAACGATCTCAGGCGTTTTCCTAAAGGCCCCTGTCCAGGCACGATGGACAGGGGCGGTCAGTGGGCCGGGATCATTCTCCGCCAACTCGGAAGCCGCGCTCAACGCGCGGCCGGATCGATTCCCGGAACGCCCGGATCGGACCCCTGGGTGGGTGTCCTCGCGAGGATGTGGGGGGTGATCGGCCGCCGGCCGACCTGATCAGCGGCGCAATTCGGCCAGCAGCCACGCGGCGCCGGCGCCGGATACCAGCCAGCCTGCCCACAGCGGGTCGTGTCCCAGGGCGGTCCACAGGATCCCGCCCAGCAAGACGACGGCGGCGATGGTCAGCTTGTCGCGTCGGCGATTGGTGCGCCGGATTTCGGCGCGCAACTCGTCGATCTCGGGCGCTTCCACGGCGAGACGCAGACGTCCGTCCTGCGCGCGTTGCACCGCCGAACGCATCAGCGGCGCGAGCGTCTGCAGGCTGTTGATGATCTCGGGCAACTGGACGCGCGCCTTTTCCATGACCGCGCGCGCGCTCATCTTCTCGCGCACCCACTCGCGCATGATCGGGCCCGCGGTCTTGAAGATATCCAGGTCCGGGTACAGATCGCGGCCCAGGCCTTCGATGTTGAGCAGCGTCTTCTGCAGCAGGATGAGCTGCGGCTGGATTTCCACGTTGAAGCGCCGCGAGATCTCGAACAGGCGCAACAGCACCGTCCCGAAGGAAATTTCCTTGAGCGGCTTGTTGAAGATCGGCTCGCACACGGTGCGGATCGCCGACTCCATTTCGTCGACGCGCGACCCTTCCGGAACCCAGCCGGACTCGAGGTGCAGCGTCGCCACGCGGCGATAGTCGCGATCGAACACCGCGAGGAAATTCTCGGCGAGATAGTACTGGTCGCGCGGATCGAGCGTGCCGACGATGCCGAAATCCACGGCGGCGTAACGCGGCCGCGCGGGATTGTCGATCAGCACGAAAATGTTGCCGGGGTGCATGTCGGCGTGGAAGAAATTGTGGCGGAACACCTGCGTGAAGAAGATCTCGACACCGTTCTCCGCGAGCCGCTTGATGTCCGTACCCGCCTCGCGCAGGCGCGTCATGTTGGAGATCTGCACGCCGCGGATGTGCTCCATCACCATCACTTCGGGCCGGCAGAAGTCCCAGTGCACGGCGGGCACGTAGAGCAGGGGAGAGCCGTCGAAGTTGCGGCGCAGCTGCGAGGCGTTGCCTGCCTCGCGCATCAGGTCCAGCTCGTCGAGAATCGTCTTCTGGTATTCGCGCACCACTTCGATGGGACGCAGGCGCCGGCTGCCTTCCCAGTGCCGCTGCGCGATGCGCGCGAGTTCGTGCAGGACCTCGAGATCGCGCGCGATGACGGCATGCATGCCGGGGCGCAGCACCTTGACCACGACCTCGCGCGTCTGAGCGCCGTTGAGCGGCACGTCGGCACGCATTACCGCGGCATGCACCTGCGCGATGGACGCCGCGGCGAGCGGCGTTTCGTCGAACGTCGAGAACACCTGCTCGACGGGACGGCCATAGGCGCGCTCGACGATCTCCCGCGCGATCCTGCCGTCGAAGGGCGGCACGCGGTCCTGCAACTTTGCCAGCTCGTCGGCGATGTCGACCGGCAACAGGTCGCGACGCGTGGACAAGGCCTGGCCGAACTTCACGAAGATCGGGCCCAGCTCCTCGAGCGCGAGGCGCAGTCGTTCGCCGCGCGGTGCGTCTCCGCGGCGCACGGCCCAGGTCCACGGCGACAGCAGGAACAGGAAGCGCAGTGGGCGATACAGGTGCGTGGCGCGCACGAACTCGTCGAGTCCGTGACGAACGAGTACACGCTGGATCTCGATGAGCCGGACGATGACCCGCAGCTTCATCGTTCGGCTTCCTGGTCGCCGGCCTGCTCGAGCGCGCGCGTGCGGGCATCGAGCCGGTCGAGATCCTCTCGCAGCCGTTCGACGCCGCGGTAGAAATCCTCGGCCTCGGCGCGCGGCACGAGGTCGCCGCGTTCGTGGGCCAGGTACTCGGCGACGTTGCGCACCGAGGTCTTCGCGGCGCGTCGCCCGAAATCCGCCGCCATGCGCGCCAGGCGCAGGGCCTGGTGAGCAGGCGAATCACCTATGATCCTGGAAAGTTCCTCTTCGACATCGGGCTTCAGCAGCATCGCGAGCTCGCGGTATTTCTGGGCGATTTCCGCATCGCCGCGGATGGCGACGTCGCCGCGCTGGATGACCGATTCCGGGTCGGGACCCGCGAGCGCGGCGAGGTTGAGCAAACTACCTGAGATCTCCGCGTCCGGCTCGCTCGCGTCGGAGTCGCCGCCCTTTCTGAGGCTGATCGAATCTCCGAGCGATTCGCCGATGAGCACCCAGCCGAGCCCGCGCGCCTCGATGCGCACGCGGCGTCCCTTGAGCGTCGTGCACAGCTCGCGCGCGCGCGGGCTGCGCGGCAGGTTCCGGTTCAGGAGGTTCTCGATCGCCTGGGTCAGCATGAACTCATGACTGGGCTAATAACGATAGCCTCGATGCACCGCGACGATGCCACCGGAGAGATTGTGATAGCGGCAATCCTCCAGGCCCGCGTCGCGCATCATCGCGAGCAGCGTTTCCTGGTCCGGATGCATGCGGATGGACTCGGCGAGATAGCGGTAGCTGTCCTCGTCCTTCGCGACCAGCCTCCCGATCAGCGGCAGGACCTTGAACGAATACAGGTCGTATATCGGCTTCAGCATCGGCACGGTCGGATGCGAAAACTCCAGCACGAGGAGTTGACCGCCGGGCTTGAGGACTCGCCGCATGTCGGCGAGCGCGGCGGCCTTGTCGGTGACGTTGCGCAGGCCGAAGCCGATCGTCACGCAGTCGAACTGGGAATCCGCGAACGGCAGCTTTTCCGCGTTCGCGAGCACGCAGGACACGTTGCCGACGATGCCCGCGTCCAGCAGCCGATCGCGGCCCTCGCTCAGCATCGCGGCGTTGATGTCCGAGAGGATCACGATCCCGGTCTTGCCGACCTGTTTCGCGAGACCGACGCTCAAGTCGCCCGTGCCGCCGGCGACGTCGAGCGCGCGCTGTCCGGGACGCAGGTTCGTCAGGGATAAAGTGAAATCCTTCCAGAGGCGATGGGCGCCGCCGGACATCAGGTCGTTCATGATGTCGTACTTGCCGGCGACGGAATCGAAAACGCCGCGTACGCGGCTCTGTTTTTCGGACCAGGCAACGCGCTCGAAGCCGAAATCGGTTTCCGGGGATTTCTTGGGATCGCTCACAGTGCGAGCAGTATAGACGGGCCGGTCGCGCGCACCCAGAAAGCGCTGGCTTTTGGGGATCGCATTGGTTACAAAGCCCAACTATTCGAGCGGGGGTCTTGCGGGGCCGGCAGTCCATAGACAGCCGGCCCTTTTTGTTCAGCGCTCCCGCAGAGCCGCCCCGCGGAACCAGCCTGCCGAATCGTTGCCGACCCACAGACCGACGCGTCCGGTTCCGCGCTCGTTGAGCAATTGCACCGTCAATGCGGGCGTGGTGCCGTCGGCGACGAACACTCTGACTTCGCGTCCGCGGATTTCCAGCGTCAGACGGACCCATTCTCCGGCGGCCGGCGCGGGATCCAGCCCGGCTTCGTATTTTCCGGGGAACTGCTCGCGCAGCTTCGACCAGGTGTGGGCCGGGTGCGAGACATATTGCACGGCGTGCGCGCGACGCACCGGATCCGCCGCGTTGAAATTGAATGGTCGCAGGTAGACCGCGTCGTATTCGCGATCGTCCTTCCCATGAAAGGCCACGCCGACGAAGCTCGCGCCCGGCTTGTCCAGGCCTCGGACCTCGACGGAGATTCGTCCCTCGGCGAGTTGGGCATCGCGCAGCCACGCGATTCCATCACCTTTGGCCGTATCCAGTTGAACGACCCCGCTCGAATCGACCGTGACGGTACGGTTGACCGGCGTCAGGCGTTCCGCGGTCAGAGGCACCGGCGCGGCGCCAATCGTGGCCGCGAACGCGAGCGCCGCAAGGCTGAAGAAGGGTACCGATGCGCGCATGCGTGACTCCGGTGAGTTGGTTGAAGCGATGCGCACACTACTCGTCCGGCAGGCCGCCGATATGGACGGTGGGCCGGATTTCTTTCACTATTTTCCGATGAGCAGTTCGCGCCACCCGCTCCACCATTCACCCGCCGGAGGATTTCTGGCGCGAATCGAATTGCGCGACCCCTCGTTTCCACTGGCGACGCGTCGCATAAAACCGTTGCACGTCGAATACGCCTATCTGCATCGGCATCCCGAATTCGAGCTTTGCTATTTCCCGCGGGATGCCGGGACTTTCATGATCCAGGACCGGGAATATCCGATCCGTGCCGGCGACATTTTCGTCGTGAACGCCAATGATCTTCACCAGCCGATCCTGGACTCGCGGCGCAACGATGGCGCGGTCGTGGTGTATTTTTCGCCGCGACTTTTCAGCGACAGCGTGGAGAGCGCGGAGTGGCTCAACGCGTTCATCCTCGCGAGTCTCGTCGGCGGAAATCGCCTCGGACGTCATCCCGGGCTCGCGGCGCTGATCGTGCAATTGCACGATGCGATCAGTGCGCGGCAGCCTCACTGGCAGCTGGCCTGCCGGGGTCTCCTGATCCACGCGTTATCGATCGTCGCCTGCGAATTCCTGAAGCGCCACGGCGCGACCCACCCACGTGGCCTGCCGGCGGTCCATCGTTTCGCGCGCGTGGTCGAATACATCAATGAGCATCTGCATACGCGCATTTCCGGCCGGGAGCTCTACCGGCTGGGCGCCCTGTCGCACTCCCAGTTCTGCTCACGCTTTCGCGCGACTTTCGGCATGAGTGTCTCGACTTACATCCGGATGCAGCGGCTGCGTCGCGCGATGCGGCTGCTGCAATCGACGCCGCTCACCGTCACGCAGATTGCCTTGCAGACGGGCTTCACCAGCAGCAGCTTCTTCAGCACGGCTTTCCGGCGGCACGCCGGCATGTCGCCAGCGAACTACAGGAAGATGGCGCTCGGATTGCACGGCGGCTCGCGCCGCGACTCTCCGGCGGGTCTTCCACCCGCTCCGTGAAACCTACTGTTGGGCCGCGTAAACCCTGGCCTGGTACTTCGCCCAGTTATCGGCGTAGTTCCGGCCCAGCTCGCGCAGGTACTTCCACGAATACAGGCCCGAATCGTGGCCGTCATCGAACACCAGTTTCACGGCGTATTGTCCGACCGGTTCCACGGCCCTGATGCCGACGTTCTGCTTGCCGAGTACGAGGACCTCCTGCCCGGGCCCATGCCCCTTGACCTCGGCGGAGGGCGAATGAACACGAAGGTATTCGAAAGGCAACAAAAATCGCGCTCCGTCCTCGAACGCGACCTCCAGTATGCGCGATACGGTACGTAGGCGGATTTCCACCGCCAGGTTTGGGTCTGCCATGCCGTGAAGCCTATACTCCGTGCAGTGCCGGAGTGTGAAAACCCGGCGTTTTGCCTCGGGAAGATATGCAACCGACGGACACCTCGCATCCCGACTACTTTCACAAAGTCGTGGATTGCCAATGGGCTTGCCCAGCACACACTGACGTCCCCGAATACATTCGTCTCATCGCTCAAGGGCGCTTCACCGATGCATACATGGTGAATCGCCATTCGAACGTCTTTCCCGGAATCCTCGGACGCGTGTGCGACCGGCCGTGCGAGCCTGCCTGCCGCCGCGGCCGGGTCGAAGAAAAGCCCGTCGCGATCTGCCGGCTGAAGCGAGTGGCGGCGGACCATCGGGAAGAAGACATCAAGGCCCGCCTGCCCAGGATTCCCAAGCTCAAGAACGGCAAGAAGGTCGCGCTCATCGGCGCGGGCTGCGCCTCGCTGACGGTGGCGAACGATCTCATGCCGCTCGGATATTCGGTCACGGTCTTCGAGCAGTTCGCGGTGCCGGGCGGCCTCATGCGCACGAACATTCCCTCGTTCCGCCTGCCCGCCGAAGTGCTGAACGAGGAGATCGCGCACATCGTCGACATGGGCGTCGACCTCGAGCTCAACCATCCGATCAAGTCGATGCGCGAGTTGCTCGAAAAGGGCGGCTTCGACGCGGTGTTCGTCGGCGCGGGCGCGCCAAAGGGCAAGGAGCTCAAGCTCCCGGGTCGCGCGGAAGGCGCGGCCAACATCCACATCGGCATCACGTGGCTCGAGTCGGTCGCCTTCGGACACATCAAGGACATCGGCGAGAAGGTGCTCATCATCGGTGTCGGCAACACCGCGATGGACTGCTGTCGCACGTCGCTGCGACTCGGCGCGAAGGACGTGAAGGTGATGGCGCGCAAGCCGCGCCAGTTCTTCAAGGCCTCCGAGTGGGAGCTCGAGGACGCCGAAGAAGAGAAGGTCGAGATCGTCATCAATCGTTCACCCAAGGCGTTCGTCGTCGAGGACGGCAAGCTGAAGGGCATGACCTTCGATGTCATGGAATACGACATCGACACCCAAGGGCGAATCACGGCGGAGCGCATCACGGGCGAGGAATTCCTCGAGGCCGACGACGTGATCCTCGCGATCGGCCAGGAGAACGCGTTTCCGTGGATCGAGCGCGATCTCGGTATCGAGTTCGACAAGTGGGATGTTCCCAAGGTGGACGTGAAGACGTTCGAATCCACGCGGCCCGGGGTGTTCTTCGGCGGCGACGCGGCGTTCGGTCCCAAGAACATCATCTGGGCGGTCGAACACGGTCACCAGGCGGCGATTTCCATACACAACCACTGCCAGGGCAAGAGCGTGACGGAGCGCCTGCAGCCCGGCGTGAACCTGCAGTCGCGCAAGATGGGCATGCACGAATGGGCCTACGCGAACGACTACAACCCGGCCGAGCGGCGCCTCATGCCGCACGTGTCGCTCAAGGAGCGCTTCAAGAAACTCGACATCGAGGTCGAGCTCGGCTTCACCGCGGAGCAGATCGAAAAGGAAGTTCAGCGGTGCCTCAACTGCGACGTGCAGACCGTGTTCGAGACGAAGCTGTGCATCGAATGCGACGCGTGCATCGACATCTGCCCGGTGGATTGCCTCACGATCACTCACAACGGCGACGAAGCCGACCTGCGTACGCGTCTCAAGGCGCCCGCGAAGAATGTCACTCAGGCTTTATACGTATCCGGACCGCTGAAACACACCCAGCGGGTCATGGTCAAAGACGAGGACCTTTGCGTGCACTGTGGCCTGTGCGCGGAGCGCTGCCCCACGGCCGCGTGGGACATGCAGAAGTCCTTCGTGAAGTGGCCGCATGCCGAGGACGAAGCCGCCGCGGACGCGGCCAAGATGCCGCGATCCGCATAGAGACAACTCACGCCCCATGACTGACAGAACGAACGACTTCGCGATCAAGATCGCGACGGTGAATGGCACCGGTTCGGCGAGTGCCAACACGCTGCTGATGAAATCGATCTTCCGCAGCGGCATCCCGGTGATGGGCAAGAACTACTTCCCGTCCAACATCCAGGGCCTGCCCACCTGGTACGAAATTCGCGTGACGCGCGACGGCTACGTCGCCCGCTCCGGCAAGATCGACATCATGGTCGCGATGAACGCCGAGACTTATGCGCGCGACGTGCGCGAAGTGGCCTCGGGCGGTTATCTCATCTACGACAGCACCTGGCCGCGACCGGCGCTGCTCGCACGCGACGACATCACCGTGCTCGGTGTGCCACTCGCGAAGATGTGCAACGAGAATTTCAACGGGGTGCGCACGCGCATCCTGATGAAGAACATCTGCTACGCGGGAGTGCTCGCGGCGCTGATGGATCTCGACATCGAGCAGATCCGCAAGCTGCTGGCCGAGACCTATGCGAAGAAGCCGCAGCTCGTGGACTCGAACATGAAGGCCATCCAGCTCGGCTACGACTACGCCAGGTCGAACCTGCCGTGCCCGCTGCCACTGAAGGTGGCGCCGCTGCCGGGCGGTTCGAAGACCGACGGTTACATCATGATCGACGGCAATACGGCCGCGGGCCTCGGCTGCGTGTTCGCCGGCGCGACGGTGGCCGCGTGGTATCCGATCACGCCGTCGACGTCGCTCATGGACGCGTTCAAGGGCTTCGCCGACAGACTGCGCGTCGATCCCGAGACCGGCACGAAGAACTTCGCGTTCATCCAGGCCGAAGACGAACTCGCCGCGATCGGCATGGTGCTCGGCGCGTCGTGGAACGGCGCGCGTTCGTTCACCGCGACCAGCGGGCCGGGCGTGTCGTTGATGAACGAGTTCCTGGGTCTCGCGTATTACGCCGAAGTGCCCGCGGTGCTGTTCGACATCCAGCGCGTGGGGCCTTCCACCGGCATGCCGACCCGTACGCAGCAGTGCGACATCCTCGAAGCGGCATACGCCTCGCACGGCGATACCAAACACGTGTGCCTGTTCCCGCGCGATCCGGAGGAGTGCTTCTACTTCGCGCGCGACGCCTTCGACCTCGCCGAAAGACTGCAGACGCCGGTGCTGGTGCTCAGCGACCTCGACATCGGCATGAACGACTGGATGTGTCCCGTGCTCGAGTGGGACGACAACTACGAGCCGGATCGCGGCAAGGTGCTCGGGCTCGAGGAGATCCAGAAGCTCGAGAAATTCCACCGTTATCTCGACGTGGACGGCGACGGGATTCCGTACCGCACGTTCCCGGGAGTGCATCCGAAGGGCGCGTATTTCACGCGTGGCTCGGGCCACACGCAGTACGGGGCGTACACCGAGGATCCGGCCGAGTACCAGATCGTGCTCGATCGCCTGGCGCGCAAGTTCCACACCGCGAAGCGGCTCGTGCCGAAGGCGGTCGTCGAACAGGATCCGAAGATCGACATCGCGGTGGTCGCCTACGGCAGCTCCGACGGCGCCGTGCGCGAGGCGCTCGACATCCTCGCGGCACACGGGCTGAAGGCTAACTACATGCGGTTGCGCTCGTTCCCGTTCGGCGAGGACGTGGAGAGATTCCTGGAGGCGCACAAACTCGTGTTCGTGATCGAGCAGAACCGCGACGCGCAGATGCGCTCGCTGCTGACGCTCGAGACGCGCGCGGAGAAGGCGAAGTTGCGGTCGCTGCTGCACTACAGCGGCCTGCCGATCTCCTCGGAATTCATCGTCAAGGGCGTACTGGCCGAGGTCGAACCGAAGACACGCAAGCCAGAGGTCGTCGCCGGAGGTGTCGCATGACGTTCCTGCCGAAGCCGAAAGTCCGCCACCCGTCGCTGCCGAAGAATTCGCTCGGTCTCACGCGGCGCGACTATGAAGGCGGGCTGTCCACGCTGTGCGCGGGATGCGGTCACGACTCGATCACCGCGGCGATCATCGAAGCTTCCTGGGGGCTCGACATCGAGCCGCAGAACATGGTCAAGCTCTCCGGCATCGGCTGCTCGTCGAAGACCACGGCGTACTTCGTGAGCGGCGGGCATGGCTTCAACTCCGTGCACGGACGCATGCCGTCGATCGCGATGGGCGCGAACGCGGCCAATCGCACTCTCACGTACATCGGTGTCTCGGGAGATGGCGACACGTTGTCCATCGGTCTCGGCCAGTTCTGCCATGCGATCCGCCGCAACCTGAACATGGCCTACATCATCGAGAACAACGGCGTGTACGGCCTCACGAAGGGCCAGTTCTCGGCGTCGGCCGACGTGGGCACGCAGGCCAAGAAGGGCGAGGTGAATCAGCAGCCGCCGATCGACCCGGTGCTGCTCGCGCTCACGCTCGGCGCCACGTTCGTCGCGCGCAGTTTCTCGGGCGACAAGGAACAACTCGTGCCGCTCATCCAGGCCGCGCTGCGTCACAAGGGATTCGCGCTGATCGACGTGCTCTCGCCCTGCGTGACGTTCAACGATCACGAAGGGTCGACGAAGAGTTACGCGTATACCCGCGAACATTACGATGCCGCGGTTCATGCCGACTTCGTGCCGTTCCAGCGCGAGATCTCCGCGGAATATGCGGCCGGCGACGTGCTCCCCGTGGTGCTCCACGACGGCAGCCGGATATTGCTGCGCAAGCTGGAAGCGAACTACGATCCGACCAATCGCGGCGCCGCCATGACGGCGATTCAGGATCGCTTGAAAAAAGGTGAATTCCTGACAGGGTTGTTATACGTGGATCCCGCAGGTAAAGAGTTCCACGAAGTCAATGAGACCCCGTCCATTCCTCTCAATCAAATACCCCACGACCGGCTTTCACCCGGATCCACGGCCCTCGCGAAAGTTCTGGCGCGATATCGTTAGAGGCGTTATGTTTCCGCCCGCGACGACGATTAGGTAGATTCAGGAGTCGACATGACCGAAGAGAAATCCCAGAAATTCACCTCCAAGGTGCGCCGCGGGCTCACCTGGGTCAGCACGGTTTCGTCCGCAGAGCTTGCGCGCGTCAAACAGGAAGCCGGCGGTGGCCGCATTCCGGGCATGACCGCCGCGCAGCTTTCGGACATCGAAGCCGCGCTGCTGTGGATTGCGCAGAACAAGGAAGAATCGAATGGGTAAGGGTGATCGCCGCACGAAGCGCGGCAAGCTCTACGCGGGCTCTTTTGGAAAGACCCGCGCGAAGGATCCTGCGAAGAAAAAAGCACGAGCCGCCAAGTCCAAGAAGAAAGCCTAAGCCAGACGTCCCAAGCACAGGTCTGACGAAGCCCGCGCCTGAAAAACGCGGGCTTCGTCTTTCAGGATTCCGCGACGACGCGCAGGGAATTGATCGAGCGGTACCGGGCGACCAGCTCGAGCGCCGACTGGTGGTTAGGCGGCAATTCGACGTCGCTGGTCCCGAGCGGCGTCACGCGTTCGCCCCATCTCACCACGTGGCCCGTGAAGGTCAGGCCTCCGCCGAAGGAAGGCATGAGGAGCAGCGAACCGGGTTTCACGCGGCCTTCCTCGAGCGCCTCGCACAATGCGACCGGCACCGTGGCCGCGGACATGTTGCCGTAGCGATGCACGTTCACGAACACGCGATCCATCGGGATGCCGGCCCTTTTCGCGACCGACTCGATGATGCGCAGGTTCGCCTGGTGGGGGATGACGAGATCGACGTCGGCGGCGGTCCTGCCCACTTTCGCGAGCGCTTCCTCGCACGCCATCGACATCCCGTGCACGGCCTTCTTGAAGATTTCCTGGCCTTCGAACTGCCATTCCGTCTTGCCGATGATTCGGTTCTGGTGGGCGTAGGCCGCGCCCATGCCGTGCACGCGCAGGATCTCGCGCGATTCTCCGTAACAGCCCAGCCGCTCGGCGAGCAGGCCTTCCTCGCGGTCCGTCGCCTCGAGCACCACGGCCGCGGCGCCGTCGCCGAACAACACGGCGGTGTTGCGGTCGCTCCAGTCGATGAACGGCGAGATGACCTCCGCGCCGACGACGACCGCGTTGCGCACGATACCCGTGCGGATCATCGCGGTCGCGGTAGATAGGGAATACAGGAAACTGGTGCAGGCGGTGTTGACGTCCATCGCCGCGCAGCCTTCGGCGCCGATGCGCCGCTGGATTCCCGACGCGACGTTCGGCACCTGGTCGTCGTAGCTCGTGGTCCCGGCCACGATGAGCTCGACCTTCCTGCCATCCATGCCGGCGCAGGCGAGCGCGCGCGCCACCGCGACGTGGATCAGCTCGCCCAGGGGTACGTGCGACAGACGACGTTCGCGGATGCCGGTCCGTGTGGTGATCCACTCGTCGCTGGTGTCGAGAAAGGTGGCGATGTCGGCATTGGTGAGCGTCGCGGGAGGCATGCATTTGCCCCACCCGATGATGGCCGCTCCCCTCGACGTCACGACTGTCATGGGCTGGGAGGATAAGGCGAACTCAATTAGAGTTCACGCCCATGGAAAAACACGACTTTTCGCGCTGGCGGCCGCACCCCTGGCATGGCCTGGACATCGGGGAGGACGCGCCCCGCATCGTCAATGCCTACATCGAGATCACCCCGTTCGACGTCATCAAGTACGAGATCGACAAGGCGTCGGGTTACCTGCGCGTCGATCGTCCCCAGCGCTCCTCGTCGCATCCCCCGGCCCTGTACGGGTTCATTCCGAAGACCTACTGCGCGGCCCGAATCGCGAAACTGGCAAATTGCGAACGCGGCGACGGCGATCCGCTCGACATCTGCGTGGTGAGCGAACGCCCCATCGAACGATCCGAGGTGCTGCTGCGCGCGCGCGTGATCGGCGGACTGCAGCTCATCGACCGCGGCGAGGCCGACGACAAGATCATCGGCGTGCTCGAGGGCGATTACGTGTGGGATCACGTCAAGGACATATCGCAGCTCGCGCCCGTGCTCGTCGAGCGGCTCGAGCACTACTTCAGCACCTACAAGCTCGTGCCCGGCGAGCCTAACAAGCTGCACATCGCCGGAAAATACGGCTTCGAACACGCGAAGAAAGTCATCGAGGCGTCGCTCGAGGATTACCAGGAGTCGTTCGGCGACTCGTCGCGCGATCGGCGTCGGACCGACTAAGGAGCGCGACGGCTGCGCGTCCGCATCAGCAGGCCCGACACGAGCGCGGCGCAGGGCGCGAGAAACCACGCCATCAGGACGAACTGGCGCGGCAGCGGGCTCGGAACCGCGAGCCCGATGACCAGCGCCGGCAGGCCGGCGACGAGTCCGTGCAGGAACGGGTTGTTCGCGCCCAGCACGCCGGCCCACACTCCCGATATGAACTGGACCAGCGACCAGGTGGCCGCGAGGCGTGCGTCGCTCACGTGACCGGGCAACGCGAGCAGCGTCGCGAGCGCGCCCACCAGGGACAGGCCGCCGCTCACGACGAGCGCGCCCATGCGCAGGCGCCCGCTCGGTGGCGGCGGAGATCCGGTGGGATCCTGCGTCGAATTCACGGGTTCTTTCGGCAACGGGTCAACTTCCGTCCCTGAATGGGAACTATAGATAGGCAAGGGCGCGCATTTTCGTGGCGAGCCCCCGATCCGGCAAGCGCAATAGGACAAGAACGGGCGGAATCGCACGAGAAGTTGCGTTAAGTTTGTCCCCATGAAACGCCCGTTCCTCCGCGGTACGTTTGCACTTTGCCTCTGTGTCGCCTGGGCGATGTCCCTGTCGTCGACCTGCGCGGCCGCGCGGGGGCGAATTCCCGTCCACGAGGACATCTGGCTCATGAGGCGCGTCGGTGCGCCGCAGGTGAGTCCCGATGGCCACTGGGTCGTGGTCTCGGTCACCGAGCCGTCGTACGACGACAACGCGACGAACTACGACTTGTGGCTCATCGATGCGACCGCGAAGGAGCCGACGCGGCGCATCACCTCGACACGCCGTCCGGAGACCGGCGTCGTCTGGAGTCCCGACAGCAGCCGGATCGCGTTCAGCGCACATCGCGAAGGGGATGATGTACCCCAGATCTATACGCTCGATTTCGGGCGCGGCGGCGAGGCGGAACGTCTCACGAACCTGCCGGGCGGCGCGAGAGGGCCCGTGTTTTCGCGCGATGGACGGCAAATCGCCTTCGTGTCCGTCACGTATCCGGGATCGCGCGATGAGGACGCGCTCGAACCGGAGGACACCGCGACGCGTTACGGCAAGGCCAACGTTCGCATCTACGAGGGCTTTCCGATCCGCAACTGGGATCGCTGGCTCGACGAACGCCGCGTGCGCATTTTCGTCCTGCCGCTCGACGAGAACGGCCAGGCGAGCGGGGAGCCACGCGACGTGCTTGCGGGCACCAGGCTTGACCAGAATCCCGGGTTCGCCGGCAGGCTCACGGATACCGGCGAGGAAATCGAAATCGAGTTCACGCCCGACAATGCGTCGCTGGTATTCGCCGCGTCGACGAATCGCCACGAAGCCGCCTTCGCCTTTCCGGATTCGCAACTCTTCGTCGTGGATCTCGCGGGCGGCGAACCGCGCCAGATCACCACTGGAAAAGATCGCTGGGCAATGCCGCGCTTCACGCCGGACGGGAACAAGCTCGTCGCCGTGGTCGAGCAGCAGGACGGCAAGTTCGTCTACAACGCCGCGCGGCTCGCCGCGATGAACTGGCCCGACGGCGTGGCGCCCACGCTCATTCCGTACGACCTCGATCGCTCGGTGGACGCGTTCGCGATTTCGCCGGATTCGAGGCGGGTCTACTTCATCGCCGAGGACGGCGGCAACTCGAAGCTGTTCGCGGTCCGGGTGATCGGCGGCAAGGTGGAGACGCTGTTCGGCGTCGGGCACGGCTCGTACTCGAACATCGCGATTCCGGCGGCGATCGAGAACACGATGCTGTTCGTTAACTGGGAGAGCGCGAGCAACCCGTCCGAGATCGCGATCGTCACGCCGCGGGCGGGCAAGGCGATCGTGCTGAGCCGGTTCAACCAGCGCCGCGCCGCCGCGCTCGACCTGCCGCCCGTCGAGCATTTCCAGTTCAGGTCCAGCCGCGGCAAGACCATCCACAGCCTGCTGGTTCGGCCGCCGGGCTTCGACCCCAGCAAGAAGTATCCGCTGTTCGTGCTGATCCACGGCGGTCCGCACGGCATGTGGCGCGACCAGTTCTTCATCCGCTGGAACTACCACCTGCTCTCGTCGCCGGGTTACGTGCTGCTGCTGACTAACTACTCGGGGTCGACGGGCTTCGGCGAGGAGTTCGCGCGTTCGATCCAGGGCGATCCGTTCAAGGGCCCCGCGAACGAGATCAACGAAGCGGCGGACGCGGCGATAACGCGATACGGCTTCATCGACGGCGAACGGCAATGCGCGGGCGGCGCGAGTTACGGCGGGCACCTTGCCAACTGGCTGCAGGGCACCACGACGCGATACAAGTGCCTCGTGAGCCATGCGGGTCTGGTCAACCTCGAGTCACAGTGGGGAACCAGCGACACGATCTTCCAGCGCGAGGTGAACCTGGGCGGCCCGCCTTGGGAACGGGCGCCGGTGTGGAGCGAGCAGAACCCGGTGAGATTCGCCGCCCACTTCCGCACGCCGGTGCTCGTGACCGTCGGTGAACACGACTTCCGCGTGCCGCTCAACAATGCGCTCGAATACTGGAGCGCGCTGCAGCGCATGCAGGTGCCGAGCCGGCTCGTCGTGTTCCCGGACGCCAACCACTGGATCCACAAGGCGGAGGACAGCCGCGTGTTCTACGCGGAGATCGCCGCCTGGCTGGAACGATGGCTAAAAAGCACGTCGTAACGGCCGTGCGCATCGCGACCTTTTCGGGGCTGGCGGCTGCATTGCTCGTGACGGCCTGCGGTGCCCTGCAGCGCAAGGTGCTGTTTCATCCGACGCACCACGAGCTCGACACCGGGCTCGCGCGCTGGACCGGTGACGATGGCACGTTCCTGGGCTACGCACGCCAGGTGAAGGATCCCGAGAACGTGTGGCTGCTGCTGCACGGCAACGGTGGCCAGGCTGCCGATCGGACTTATGCGCTGCCGTCGTTCTCGGGCCGCGACTCGGTCTACATCATGGAATACCCGGGGTATGGGCAGCGCGATGGCAGTCCTTCACGAAGGACGATCGACGCCGCCGCGCGCGAGGCGTATGCCGCCCTGCGGAAGAAGTATCCCGATGTCGCGGTGTGCGTGGCCGCGGAGTCGATCGGCAGCGGACCTGCCGCGATGCTCTCGCGCGAGACGAAGCCGCCGGATCGCATCGTGCTGATCGTGCCGTTCGACGACATCAAGTCCGTCGCGCGCGGTCACATGAGCCTGCCGGTCGGTGTGTTGCTCGCGGGTACCTGGAACAACGTCGAGGCGCTGGACGGCTACGCGGGACCGCTCGACATCTTCGGCGCCGAGGAGGATGAGGTCATTCCCATGCGGCATGCGCGGGCGCTGGCAGACGCCTTTCCACATGCGAAGTTCCATCTCATCGGGGGTGGCCACAACGAGTGGTCGCTGAACGCGAAGGTGCGGATCCGCAACTAGATAGAGCGCGAGAAGAGCAGCGTCAGGTTGTTGGCGGGCATGGGCACGATCCGCTGGCGCTGCAGGCCGTGGGTGGCCGCGACACGCGTCACTTCCTCGAGTTCCCGCAGACCCCACTCGGGATTGCGCCGCTTGAGCGAGGTATCGAAATCCAGATTCGACTGCACCGCGCGGCCGCTCTCGAGATAGGGACCATAGAGGATCAGCTTGCCGAGCGTCGGCAGGTGGCGCGCGGCGCCGCGCAGCAACGCGTGTGTCGCTGACCACGGCGCGATGTGGATCATGTTGATGCAGAGGATCGCGTCGTAATGATCTTCCACCGGCCAGCGCGGTTCCTCGACGTCGAGCGCGACGGGATCGGCCACGTTGGTCAGGCCCGATTCGCGGATGCGCGTCGTGATGGCTTCGCGATGAGCCGCATCGGGCTCGGTGGGTTGCCAGCGAATTCCGGGAAATGCCGCGGCGAAGAAGCAGACGTGTTGTCCCGTGCCCGAGGCGATTTCGAGGACGCTGCCCGTCGCGGGCAGGACGGTTTCGAGGACGGTGAGGATCGGATCCTTGTTGCGTTCGGCGGCCGGAGAAGTGAGCAGCTCGTTGGTCATGACGAGTCGCGCTCGCGCTCCTCGCGGATCTTCCGCACCGTCATCCAGATGAACACACTGATGACGCTCAACAGCAACGCCATGAGCGCCGCGAGAATCGGTCGGAACCGCCACGCTTCGACGAGCCCCCACGCGACGCCGATCGGTGTGATGGTGAGAAGAAGCGGCTTCGCTATTCGCATGCGCTGAAGAGGGTGCCTGGCACGTAAAATCCGGGATTGAGTTTACGCGGAGGAAACCCAAACGCGTACTCAATCCCGGGTTTTCCGTGCCAGGCACCGTCTTCCACTACAGGATGTACCGCGACAGATCCTCGTCCTTCGCCAGGTTGCCGAGGTGCTGATCGACGTACGTGGCGTCGATCTCGATCGTCGTGCCCGCTTTCTCCGTGGCGTCGAACGACACGCTCTCGAGCAGGCGCTCCATGACGGTGTGCAGGCGGCGCGCACCGATGTTCTCGGTCTTTTCGTTCACGCTGGACGCGATCTCCGCGATGCGCCGCACGCCGCTCTCGGCGAATTTCACGTCCACCTTCTCGGTGTTCATGAGCGCATTGTATTGCGTCGTCAGCGAGGCATCGGGCTCGGTGAGGATGCGCACGAAGTCGTCGACCTTGAGCGACTCGAGCTCGACACGAATCGGGAAGCGGCCCTGAAGCTCCGGGATGAGGTCGGACGGCTTCGACATGTGGAACGCACCCGATGCGATGAACAGGATGTGATCCGACTTGATCTGTCCGTACTTCGTCGACACGGTCGAGCCTTCGACCAGCGGCAGCAGGTCGCGCTGCACGCCCTCGCGCGACACGTCGGCGCCATAGCTGTCCTGCCGGCGCGCGACCTTGTCGATTTCGTCGATGAACACGATGCCATTCTGCTCGGCGTTCGCGAGCGCGCGCGCGCGCAGCTCTTCCTCGTTGACCAGCTTGCCGGCTTCCTCTTCCACGAGCAGCTTCTGCGCTTCCTTCACCCTGAGCTTGCGCGGCTTGGTGCGCTGACCACCGAGGTTCGCGAACATGCTCGTGAGCTGCTCCTGCATTTCCTCCATGCCCGGCGGCGCCATGATCTGCACGCCCGGCGGAATCGCCCGCAGATCGATTTCGATCTCGCGCTCGTCGAGCTGGCCTTCGCGCAGCATCTTGCGGAATTTCTGCCGCGTCTCCTGGTCGCGCGGGCTCTGCTCGGGGTCGGTCGAAAACCCCATCATCTTCGGTTGCGGCAGCAGCGCATCGAGGATGCGCTCCTCGGCGGCATCCTTGGCGCGTTCGCGTACCTTGGCGATCTCCTCGTCGCGCGCCATCTTCACGGCGACCTCGGCGAGGTCCTTGACGATGGATTCGACGTCGCGGCCCACGTAGCCGACCTCGGTGAACTTGGTGGCCTCGACCTTCACGAACGGCGCGTTCGCGAGTTTCGCGAGACGGCGCGCGATCTCGGTCTTGCCGCAGCCCGTCGGCCCGATCATGAGGATGTTCTTCGGGGTGATTTCCTGGCGCAGTGGATCTTCGATCTGCATGCGGCGCCAGCGGTTGCGCAGCGCGATGGCCACGGCGCGCTTGGCATTGGCCTGGCCGACGATGTGTTTGTCGAGTTCGGAAACGATTTGCTTCGGTGTCATTCGGTCAGCCCTTCAGTTCCTCGATGACGAGGCTCCGATTGGTGTAGATGCAGATGTCGGCGGCGATGTTCAGCGCCTTCTCGACGATCTCGCGCGCGCTCAGCTCCGTGTTCTCGGCGAGCGCACGCGCCGCGCTCTGCGCGAACGGTCCGCCCGATCCGATGGCCACGAGGTCATGTTCGGGCTCGATCACGTCGCCGTTGCCGGAAATCACGAACAGATTCTTCGTATCGCCGACGAGCAGCAGCGCTTCCAGGCGCCGCAGGTAGCGGTCGCCGCGCCAGTCCTTGGCGAGGTCGATGGCCGCGCGAGTCAGGTTGCCGAACTTTTCGAGCTTGCCCTCGAAACGTTCGAACAGCGTGAACGCGTCGGCCGTACCGCCCGCGAATCCGCCGAGCACCTTGCCATTGCCGAGGGGCCGCACCTTGCGTGCGTTGCCCTTCATCACGGTGTTACCGAGCGTGACCTGTCCGTCGCCGCCGATCGCGACGGCGCCGTTGCGACGCACGGCCAGAATGGTCGTGCCGTGCGGATTGAAAGTCTCCGACATGTGAACCTTGAACCTTCAAGACTCTAGGTCTTGCGTTTCGCCCGAGGATGGGAGGCGTCGTACGTGCGGGCCAGGTGGGCGAAATCAAGGTGAGTGTAGACCTGCGTCGTGGAGATGTCGGCGTGCCCCAGGAGCTCCTGGACTCCGCGTAAATCCTTACTCGATTCAAGCAGATGCGTGGCGAAGGAGTGGCGGAACAAGTGGGGATGGACATGGGTCGGCAGACCTTTCCGACGTGCCCAGTGGGCGATGCGCAGCTGCACCGCACGATGTTTCAGGCGCGCTCCGTTCTTGCCCGTGAAAAGCGCGGGCTCACCGACGTCGGCGAATGCCGCACGTTCGCGCAACCACGCGCGGATGGCCTCGATGGCCTTGCGGCCGACGGGAACGATGCGCGTCTTGGACCCCTTGCCGAGCACGCGCACGGTGCGGTCGGCGAGGTCGATGCTCGTGAGGTCGAGGCCGACGAGCTCGTCGAGGCGCAGTCCCGAGGAATAGAACAGCTCCATGATCGCGCGGTCGCGAACGGCCAGGGCATCTTCCGGCGGGATGTCGAGCAGGGTATTGATCTGGTCGACGTCGAGCGTGCCCGGCAGGCGCTTGGCGGCCTTCGGCGCACGCACGTCGAGCGCGGGATTCGCCGCGATCACGCGTTCGCGCACGAGATAGTTGAAGAACCCGCGCACGGCGGACAGCCGGCGCTGCACGCTGCGCGGATCGAGGCCCGCCGCATGCGAGCGGGCCGCGAACAGGCGCACGTGCTGGCTGTCGAGGGACTTCCAGCCACCGACCTGGCTGCGTTCGGCGAACTCGGTGAGCGCTCGCAGATCGCGCGCGTAGTTGGAAGAGGTGTGCGCGGAGAGGCGCCGTTCCTTCGACAGGTGCGCGAGATAGCCGTCGATCAGCGAACGATCGATCATTGCGGACCGGGAACGGGGACAGACTTCAAGTCTGTCCCCTCGTCATTGCCGCGACAGCGCGTCGGCGATCATCTCGCCCATCCGCTTCAGGAATTCCGTGCTCATGCCGGGATGGAAGCGTTCGCGTTCGGCGCTGCCGAGCGCGAGCAGGCCGAGCGAGCCGTTGTCGCCCAGCGGCACCAGCGCCACCGAGCCGATGCTCGCGGCCTCGGGGCCGAACAGGTAGTCGCGTTGCGAATCGCGCACCTGTCCGCAGCGCGGCTTGCCGGTGGTGAGCAGCGCGTCGAAGGTGCGGTAGTTAGCGTCGTCGTGCGCGACGTTGCGCAGGAAGGGCTCGTAGTTGCCGCGCGCCAATGCGTCGATCGGCGCCGCGAGCAACAGCACCGAGTGGAACGCGTCGAAGTCCTCGCGCAGCGAGGCTTCGAGCGCGGTGAGCGCGGCGACCGGCGAGGGCGCGCGCATCATGCGGCGCGTGAAGCGGTGGATACGTTCCGCGAGCGCATCGTTGGCGCGCGCGACCGCGACGAATTCGGCGAGCCTGCGATCCGCATCGCTCTTCTGCTCGCGCAGGACTTCGACCTGGCGCTCGACCAGCGACACCGTGGAGCCGGTGCGCATGTGCGGCAGGCGCATGCGGGCGAGCAGCGGCAGGTGACGTTCGAAGAAATCGGGATTCAGGCCGAGATAACGCTCGATGCGTTCTTCTTCCGACTGTCCTGCTGTCACTCCGCGTGCGGGCTGGGTGCTCATGCGTGTCGTTGACTCCCTGAAGCGATCAGTATTCGACTCGTCCCGTGAAAGATACCGCTGTCGGGCCTTTCATCCAAATATGTTCGCCGGGACTCGGATAGGTGATCTCGAGTTTTCCGCCGGGTAATTCGACCTCGACGACGGCCTCGAGTCGACCGTGGCGTCGTCCAACCGCGACAGCCGCGCAAGCACCCGTGCCGCAGGCAAGGGTTTCGCCGACACCACGCTCGTGAACGCGCAGCCGGATGTGCGAGCGATCGACGATTTCCATGAAACCCACGTTCACTCTGCGCGGGAATCGTGGGTGACTCTCGATCGCGGGGCCCAGGCGATCGATCGGCGCGCTCGCGGCCGACGCCACGGTGAGCACCGCGTGCGGATTGCCCATGGACACGGCGCCGATCTCGACTTCGGTGCCGGCCACGGAAAGCGGATACACGTGCGCTTCGGCGGAAGCTTCGAACGGCAAGGATTTGGGGTCGAAGTTCGGCGCGCCCATGTCGACGGACACGAGACCGCCGTCGTGAACCCGGGCGCGAATCTCGCCCGCGGGACTGTCGAGCACGAGCTCGCCACCATTCCCGTTCGTCGGACGGATTCCGCGCATGTGCAGGAACGCCGCGATGCAGCGCGCGCCGTTGCCGCATTGCTCGACCTCGCCGCCGTCGGCGTTGAAGATGCGGTAGTACGCCTGCGTGCCGGCGCGGCGCGGCGGCTCGACGATCATCGCCTGGTCGAAACCGATGCCCGTATGCCGCTCCGCCAGCGCGCGCCACTGATCGGCGGTCGGCAGGCCGCCACCGCGCGGCGCATCGAACACGATGAAATCGTTGCCGAGGCCGTGCATCTTGGTGAAATCGATCCGCATGGTCCGAAGAATACCCGAAGCGCCACCATGGTTTACGATCGCCGGTCATGCGCATTTTCTCGTGGTTAGTGAGGGCCCGGCGGGGATGATGAGCGCGCAGCCTGGGCTTTCCGTTTTCCAGATCCGGCACGCGACCGCGCAGGATGCGGCTGCGCTGGCCGAGTTCGGCGCGCGCACGTTCTCCGAGACCTTCGCGGCCGAAAACACCGCGGACGACATGCGACTCCACCTGGCGTCCGCCTGGAGCCCGGCGCTTCAGCTCGCCGAGATCGAAGATCCCGAGCTCGATACCTTGCTCGCGTTCTCGAGCCAGGGTGCACTCGCCGCGTTCGCGCAGTTGCGGGCGGATTACGCGCCTGCCGCGGTGCCGACCGAGCGCGCATTCGAGATCAAGCGTTTCTACGTCGACCGTCCCTGGCATGGCTCGGGACTGGCGCGCGAACTCATGAGTGCGGTCGAGGCACTGGCGCGCCGCCGCGATGCGCGCGAGCTGTGGCTCGGAGTCTGGGAGCGCAATCCGCGCGCGCAGGCGTTCTACCGAAAGTGCGGATTCGAAAAGGTGGGCAAGCAGATCTTCGTGGTCGGAACGGATCCGCAGACCGATCACGTGATGCTGCGCAGGTTATGAACGCACGCATCGAACACGTGGCGATGTGGGTGCGCGACATCGATCGCGTCGCGGAGTTCTATGCGCGTCATTTCGGCGCGCGTGTCGGCGACCTGTACCGCGACGAGCGCAAGGGTTTCGAATCCCGATTCCTCGAATTCGCGTCGGGCGCGCGCCTCGAGATCATGCGGCGTGTCGACGTGACCGAAGGTTCCACGGCCGAGCGGCTCGGTTTCGCGCACATCGCGATCACGGTGGGCAGTGAAGCCGACGTCGATGCCTTTGCTGCGCGCATCGCGGCGGACGGCTCGAACGTCGCTAGCGCGCCGCGCCGCACCGGCGACGGCTACTACGAGTGCGTGGTGCTCGATCCGGAGGGCAATCGCGTGGAGGTCACGGCGTGAAGCGCTGGCTGGCGGTTGCGCTGCTCGGCGCGTGCGCGTCTGCGCAATCCGCAGAGCCGGTGGTCTGGCCCGAAGTCACGCAAAGCGCAAAGCCCTGGACTCGCTGGTGGTGGCCGGGAAACGCGGTGGAGCCGGCGGGACTTCGCGGCCAGCTCGAGCGGTTCGCGGCGGCGGGACTCGGCGGCGTCGAGATCACGCCTATCTACGGCGCGAGAGGAGCGGAGTCTCGCAACGTCGAGTTCCTCTCGCCGCGCTGGGTCGAACTGCTCGGCGACGCGACGCGCGAGGCTGCGCGACTCGGACTCGGCGTCGACATGGCCACCGGGACTGGATGGCCGTTCGGTGGTCCGTCGGTGTCGGTCGAAGACGGTTCCAGCACGTTCGCATTCATCGACGGCAAGCTCACGGGCAAGCCGACGAACATGAAGGTGAAGCGCGCCGCGCCGGGTGGCGAAGGTCTCGTGCTGGATCCGTACTCGTCGGTCGCGCTCGCGCGTTATCTCGACAATTTTTCCGCGGCCTTGAAGCCGCTGCCGGCCAAGGCATTACGCGCTCAGTTCCACGATTCGTTCGAGTACTACGACGCGAGCTGGACGCCGGCACTTTCGTCCACCTTCCGCGAAATGCACGGCTACGCACTCGAACCCTTCGCCGCCGCGCTCGCCGGCCGGCAGACGCTCGACGCGGACCAGCTCGGCCGCGTGAAGGGCGACTACCGGCGCGCGCTCGCGAAGCTGCATCTCGACTACGTCACGAACTGGGTGGCGTGGTCGCATGCGCACGGCTTCCAAGCACGCAACCAGTCGCATGGTGCGCCCGGCAACCTGCTCGACCTCTACGCCGCGGTGGATGTGCCCGAGACCGAATCCTTCGGCAATACGCCGCTTCCCATCGCCGGCCTGCGCGCCGATCCCGCGGATGTGAAGCCGGATCCGGATCCGGCCGAGAATCTCGTCGGTCGTTTCGCATCGTCGGCGGCCCACGTCATGGGACGTCCGCTGGTGTCGAGCGAATCGCTGACCTGGCTGCGCGAGAATTTCCGCGAGCCCTTGTCGGCCGCGAAACCCCAGCTCGACCGGCTGTTCGCGGCCGGCATCAATCATGTCTTCTATCACGGCATCACGTATTCGCCCGTCGACGCGGCCTGGCCGGGCTGGTTCTTCTATGCCTCCACGCAACTGAACCCGGCCAATCCGAACTGGCGGGATTTCGGCGCGATGAATGCGTACGTCGCGCGCGTTCAGTCGGTGCTGCAGGCGGGCAGACCCGACAACGACGTGCTCGTGTACTGGCCGTTCGACGATCTCGTCGACGATCCCGAAGGCCTCATGCGCCAGTACGGCGTGCACGACAACGCATGGCTCGTGAAATCGTCGACCGGCGCACTCATGCAGATGCTGATCGAGGAGGGGATCACGTTCGACCTCATCTCCGACGCACAGCTTCTGAAGTTGCAGGCGATGAAAGACGCACTGGCCGCGCCGGGTGGGAGATATCGAGCGCTGTTCGTCCCCGCGGCGCGCCGCATGTCTCCGGAGACGTTGCGAAAAATCGCCGATCTGCGCGACGCGGGTGCGAAAGTGTTTTTCGAGTCGTTGCCGGTCGACGTGCCGGGCAACGCCCGGCTCGAAGCGCGTCGCGCGGAACTGCGCGAGTTGCTGGCGCGTCCTTCGCTCGCGAACTCGACGATCACGCCGGGAGCTCCGCTGCTGCTCCAGCCGCTCGGCATCCGCCGGGAACCCGCCGCGCGCGCGGGGCTGTCCTTCATTCGCCGCGCCCGCGAGGACGGTTACGACTACTTCTTCGCGAACCTCGGCGCGAATGCCTTCGACGGCTGGCTGGCCCTCGGTACGCCTGCCGCCGCGGCGTGGATCCTGGAACCGCTGACGGGTGTCGCGGGCATCGCGTCGGTGACCGAAGGCACGGGCGGCGACGCGCGTGTCTATCTACAGCTCGCCTCCGGCGAATCGCTGCTGGTGCGCACGTTCCGGAAGGCACCGTTCAGGAATCGGCCGCCGGCGTGGCGTTATGTGACGCGCGCCGGCGCCGGTGTCGAACTCACCGGCCCGTGGCAACTGACGTTCCTCGACGGCGGCGCCGAGCTGCCGGCGGCGGCATCGCTGCAGCGGACGAGTAGTTGGACCGAGCTCGCGGACGAACGCGCGCGCCGGTTCTCCGGCACCGCGCGATATCGCCTCGAGTTCGACGCGCCGGAGGCGGGCGCCGACGAGTGGTTGCTGGAACTCGGCGACGTGCGCGAGAGCGCGCGCGTCGCTCTCAACGGCGAGCCGCTGGCGACGGCCTGGAGCCTGCCGTTCGCCGTGCGGCTCGGCAGCACGCTGAAGCCGCGCGGCAACGTGCTCGTAATCGATGTCACGAACCTGCCGGCCAATCGCATCCGCGATCTCGACTTGCGCAAGGTCGACTGGAAGATCATGCGCGACGCGAACATCGTGACGTTGAATTACAGGCCGTTCGACGCGTCGCAGTGGGCGGTCGCGCCGTCGGGATTGCTCGGGCCGGTACGCCTCGTGCCGCTCCGGAAGGTGTGGCCGCGTCAGGCAGAGAGCGCCGAGCGCGTCTTGTAGAGGCAGCGATCCATGACGGTGAAGATTCCAGCGTCGCGGGCGCGTTGAGCGGCGGCGGCGTCGATCACGCCTTCCTGCAGCCACAGCACCGGAATCTTCAGGCGGATGGCTTCGTCGACGATCGCGGCCACGTGCTCGGGTCGGCGGAAAACATCGACGATGTCGATCGGACCCGCGCCCTCGAGGGCGGACTCCAGATCGGGCCAGGCCTTCTCACCGAGGATCTCCGTCGCGCCCGGATTCACCGGCACGATGCGATAGCCAAACTTCAGCAGCCCGCGCGCCACGTTGTGGCTCGGCTTACCAGGAGTTTCCGACAGGCCGAGAATCGCGATGGTGCGTGCGCTGCGCAGCAGCTCGTCGATATCCTGCTTCGCGGGGTTCTCGAACATGGCGCGATCCTCGTGTGTTAGCTTGGCCCAAGAGTTACGAATCCCGAGGTCCGCGGCAAGCTCGCAGGGCCCCGAGAGGGGCGAGATGGATTCTGACGCATTCGACGTATTGATCGAGCCGGGTGGCGTCGCGCTACGCGTGCCGCGCGATGCGAACGTGCTCGGCGTCGCGCTCGCCGCGGGCCTGCCGCTGCCGCACAGCTGCCGCGCGGGCCGATGCGCGTCGTGCAAGTCGCGACTGCTGTCGGGTCGGGTCGAATATCCGGACGGCGTTCCGCCCGGCATCACGGCGGCAGAAATCGCGCGCGGAGAAGTATTGCTGTGCCAGGCGCGACCGCGCACCGACCTGCGCATCGAGACTCGCCGCCTGCCCCCGGCGCCGGGCAATATCGATGTCGAATACCTGAGTCACGAGCGCCTGTCGTTCGGGGCCACCAAGGTCGTACTTCGCCGAATGCCTGGGGCGCCATTCGCGGTGCGTCCCGGCCAGTTCGTCGATCTCGACAACCTCGCGGGCGCGCCGGATCGCGTCACGGTGATCGCGGTGCAGGCCGAGTCGTTCGCGGTCGAGCTCGTGGATTCGGCGCTCGTGGATTGGTTCGAAAACGTGGCGCGGCCGGGCGCTCTACTGCGCGTGACCGGCCCATTCGAAGGAGCTCGCTGACGTGACGATTACGCGTTTGCAGAAGATTCTCGCCGGCGGAAGCATCCTGCTCGTCGCGGCATTGATCGCCTGGCTCTCGGGCGAGGCATTCGAGCGCGCGAGTGCGCCGGACGAACCCGTCAGATCCGAAACCGGTCCTTGAGATCGCCGGCCATGCGGCGGCTGACTTCGAGCGGCTGCGAATAGCCGCGCAAGTGCACGAAGTGCTGGCCTGACGCGTCGCGCGTGATGCGCTCCAGGTACTTCGTGTTGACCAGTGCGTTGCGATGAATGCGCACGAAGCTCGCGGCGAATTCCTCCTCGAGCGACTTCAGCGAATCTTCGATGAGATCCTCGCCATGCGCGTGCTTCACCGTGGTGTATTTCTGGTCGGCCTGGAAGAAGAAGACTTCCTCGGCGGGTATCAGCTTCAGGCCGTCGCGCCCGCGCGAGCCAATGTGGGAGCGGCGCGTCGTCTCGCGCGCGGCATTCGCGACCTGCTGCAGCTGCGGTCGGGTAAGGCGCGCCGCCTTGGCGAGCGCGGCCTTGAGTTTCTCCGCGCGGATGGGCTTGAGCAGATAGGCGACGGCCGCGGAGTCGAAGGCCTCGAGCGCGTATTCGTCGAACGCGGTGGTGAAGATCACCGCAGGCGGTTCGTCCTTCAACGACAGGTGGCGCGCGACTTCGAGCCCGTCGATGCCGGGCATGCGCACGTCGAGCAGCACGATGTCCGGCTCGAGCCGCTCCACCAGGTCCAGCGCCTCGGCGCCGTTGCTGGCTTCGCCCGCGACTTCGCAGTCGCCGCTTTCGGCCAGCATCGAGCGCAGGCGTTCGCGCGCCGGCGGCTCGTCGTCGACGATGATGGCCCGCAGGCTCATGTTCGCGAGACGGCCGGTTCCGCGGTCACGTAGGGGAAGCGCAGTGTCACGATGTACTCCTCGTCGAAACGACCGGCCTTGACCGTCGCCCGTTCGCCGTACATGAGATCGAGGCGCTCGCGGATGTTGGCGAGCGCGAGCCGGTTGCCCTCGCGCACCGTGAGGTTTGCCGGGGGCACGGGGTTGCGGACAACGATAGTGATCATGCCTTTGTTCAATTCGCCCGTGACCTTGACCACGCCGCCGTCCCTGCGCGGCTCGATGCCGTGATAGATGGCATTCTCGAGCAGCGGCTGCAGCGTGAGTCCCGGCACGAGCGCGCCGATCGGCAGGGAATCCACCTTCCACTCGACGCGCAGCCGGTCTCCGAGGCGCAGTTGTTCCATGCGCTGGTACGTGCGTGCCACGTCGATTTCCTCGGCGATGGTGATCTGCTGGCGTTTTTCCGAAAGGTTCGCGCGGAACAGGTCCGCGAGATCCTGCACGGCTTCCTCGGCGCGCGCGGGATTCGTCCGCGTGAGAGAGGCGATCGTGTTCATGCTGTTGAACAGGAAGTGCGGACGGATGCGCGCCTGCAGCGCGTGCACCCGCGCCTTGGCCTGCAACTCGACGTTGTGACGCCATTCATGCGTGACGTAGAAATATCGCAGCGCTAGCGCCGTGACCACCAGCGTGATGCCGAGATTGCGCACGAGAAAAGTCCACTGATCGTCAGGCGCCAGGGCGCCGTCGATGAGCCACGTGCGGCGACCCAGGGAGTGGGCGATGGTCGAGATCAGCGTCACGAGTACGGCGGTGATCGCCAGGACGAGGGCCGACCCCTTCGCGAGCGACTGGCGGTTCAGATAGCCGCGCAACGCGCACAATGTGCCGGCGCCCGCGAGACCGACCCACAGCAGGAACATCGAGGTGCGCGCCAGGTCGCTCCAGAAACCGAGCACCGCCTCGTTGCGCGCGAGCGCGAGCACGATCGCCGTGAGCTCGCAGATCACGACGATGGCGAGCACCGCGCGCGCCCTGCAGAAATCGGGTAGATAGAACTGGGTCGAACGTTCGGACTGCGGCGCGGGAGCGCTCATGAACCTTGCTTCGCGGCGTCCCGGAACAGCGCCTGCTTGAGCCGGTGTGCCGCCGAGATGTCTTCGTCGCCGTACCCCTGCGCCATCAACTCGGCATACTCGGCGAGCATCGAGTCGACCACGGGCAGGTGCACGCCGAGCCGCGCGGCCATGTCGCGGCAGATGCCGAGATCCTTGGCATGCAGCTTCACGCGAAAGCCCGCCGGATAGGTTCCACGCGCCATGTTCGGCGCCCGATGCACGAAGTACCAGCTCGAGCCCGCGCCCTGACCAAGCGTCGAGATCACCCGATCGAGCGGCAGGCCGTGGGCTTCCGCGAAGGCCATCGCCTCCGCGCACGCGCGGATGATTCCGGCGCACATGATCTGGTTCGTGGCCTTGGTCGCCTGCCCGGCGCCGCAGGGCCCGAAGTGTTCGATGGTCTTGCCCATCGCGGCGAGCACCGGCTTCGCGCGCTCGAAGGCCGCGGGTGTACCGCCGGTCATGATGGCGAGCGTGGCCTTTTGCGCGCCTTCGACACCACCGCTCACCGGTGCATCGACGAACTGGACGCCGCGACTCGCGAGGAAATTCTCCGCCCAGCGCGCGGTGTCGGCGCTCACGGTCGAACAATCGATGACCAACGCGCCTTTGCGCAGGCCGGGCGCCAGCCCTTCGATCGTCGCGCGCACGTCAGCATCGGCGGACACGCAGATCACGACGGTGTCGAGGCCCGCGGTGAAGTCCGCGAGATTGGCGGACGAAGGGCACCCGAGTTCCGATGCGAGCGCCTGTGACTTTGAAGCAGTGCGGTTCCAGACTGCCGCGAGCAGTCCTGCCTTGTGGAGATTTCTCGCCATGGGAGCACCCATGGCACCGAGTCCTGCGAAGCCAACGCGCTGCATAGGCGCGCGACTTTAGCAAAGCTTCAGCCCGAGTCGTTCGACTTGGGCTCGAACGCTCGGGTCCTCAGCCTTGCGGGCCGCAGATCGACTCGACGGCCTTCGCGCTGTCGAGGCGCGCCTTCACGGTCTCTTCGTCGGAAAGGTACTTGCGCTCCCCGTTCGGCAGCTGCGTGAACAGACGATGCGAGCTGACCGTGGACTGGTAAGTCTCGCGGGCTTTCTTGCAACGTTCCGCGCGCGAAGCTTCGAGGTCCTTCGCGACCTGCGCGGCGAGGCGCGAGTCGGTCTGACCCTGCGCGACGCGCTCGTTGCTGGCGGCGAGCTGGTTGTTCGTGGCGGTCTGCTGCGCGGCGTAGCTGCGCTGGGCCGCTTCGGGCGGACGTTGCGACCCGGTGGCAACCAGGATCGCACCCGGGATGGGTTTGTCGGTGTAGAGCGTCTTGCCCGTCTCGTCGACGTATTTGTAGATGTCGCCGGCTTGCGCGACGGCGCTGGCCAGGACACTTGCGAGAACGGCAATGATGGTCGAACGCATACGCTTCCTCCGGTACCCGGATTATCGCCCGGAGGCCAATCAAAACCTTTGAACCCCATCACATACAAGCCGGAAAACCCCCGGAAATCACCCGAAAGGCGGGGATTCAGCATTTGCGCGAAAGCTCCCGCTTCGGGGGCGGAGCAGTCGGGTTCAGCCGTAAAAAAGCCTCCCGGGACGCGTCCCGGGAGGCTCGTTTTCAGCAATTCGCCAGACCTCGGTTACTCGAGGCCGGGGCAACTGCTTCAGTCGTAAGCACGCTCGCCGTGCTCGGAGATGTCGAGGCCTTCGCGCTCGATATCTTCGCTCGGGCGCAGGCCGATCGTGACCTTCACCAGGAGGAAGGCCACCGCGGTCACCACCGACGAAACGACGATGGTGATTGCGACGCCGGTCGCCTGGATTCCCAACTGGGCGCCGATGTTCTCGAACGAGCCGACACCACCCAGCGAGGGGTGGCCCAGGATCGCGCAAGCGAGGGCGCCGATGATGCCGCCCACGGCGTGGACACCGAACACGTCCAGCGAGTCGTCGTAGCCCAGCATCTTCTTGAGTCCGGCGACTGCCCAGAGGCAGACGAGACCGGCCACGAGCCCGAGGATGATGGCGCCCGACGGGCTCAGCACGGAGCACGAAGGCGTGATGGCGACGAGGCCCGCAACCGCACCCGAAGCCGCACCGAGCATCGTCGGCTTGCCGCGGAAGATCCACTCGCCGAAGGTCCAGGCGACCACGGCGGCCGCGGTGCAGATGAACGTGTTCAGGAACACGAGGCCTGCGCCCGCGTTCGCGGCGAGGCCGGAACCGACGTTGAAGCCGAACCAGCCGACCCACAGCAGCGCGGCGCCGATCATGACGAAGGGCACGTTATGCGGCGGCATGGCCGTCGTACCGTAACCCGTGCGCTTGCCGACGATCAGCGCGCCCACCAGGCCGGCGATACCAGCGTTGATGTGCACCACCGTGCCGCCCGCGTAGTCGATCGCGCCGAGGTTGAACAGGTAACCCGTGCCGTTCCACACCATGCGCGCCATCGGCAGATAGGCGAACGTGAACCAGATGATTGCGAAGATCAGCACCGCGGTGAACTTCGTGCGTTCGGCGAAGCCGCCGATCGCCAGCGCCGTCGTGATCGCGGCGAACGTGCACTGGAACGCCACGAAGAGGTACTCCGGAATCGTTCCGGCCAGACTATCGGTGGTGATTCCCGACATGAATGCCGCGCTGAAGTCGCCGTAGATCGATCCGTCTCCCTTGAAGGTCAGGCTGTAGCCGTAGATGACCCACAGCACCGCCAGCAGCGAGAACGTCACGAATACCTGCATGCAGGTGGCGAGCATGTTCTTGGCGCGCACCATGCCGCCGTAGAACAGTGCGAGACCCGGCGCCGCCATCATGATGACCAGCAGCGTGGCGACGATCATCCATGCCGTGTCGCCCGAATCCAGTGTAGGCGCCGCTTCCTCCGCATCCTGCGCGAATGCCAGTGCCGGACCCATCAACAGCAGCGCCGCGCCGAGACCGCGCGTGAGAAGGCTGCCACCCTTCGTCCTCTTCTTATCTTCTTGCATGTAATAGCTCCTCAACGACATCTCAGGCTGCCGCCGCACCGGATTCACGCGTGCGTATCCGCACGGCTTCACCGACAGGCGCCAGGAAAATCTTGCCGTCACCGGTTTTGCCGGTACGACAAACATTGCTGATCGCTTCGACGACGGCCTCCGCCGAGTTGTCGTCGAGCACGATTTCGACGCGTAGTTTGGGAACGAACTCCACCTGGTACTCGGAGCCGCGGTAGTGCTCCGAATGTCCGCGCTGACGTCCGTAGCCGGTGACCTCGGTGACGGTGATCCCCTGCACGCCGAGACGCGCGACCGCTATTTGCAGGTCGTCGAGCTTCCACGGGCGAATGATTGCAGTGATCATTTTCATCGCTTTGGCGTCGTTATCCGATGGATCACGCGCCATCGCGGCGCGTATGCTCCCTTTTGCTCATTGGCTGGCGCATCGTTCTGGCCGGCCTTCTGGGCCCCTGATCAAAGTGCAGGTTCCATGCCAGCCCCAAAGGGGCGAGGAAGTGGCCCGTTGCAGCGCGAGAACGGGCGGGGTTCCATGCGGGACGCCCAAAGTTGGGGCGTGGAATTTGATCGCGCGACAAAACAGGGCAAAAAGCCGACAAACAGCCAGGAGAGCCGCCGGTGGAGATTCCCAGGGTCGAAGAATTGCTACGCAGCCTGATGCAGGGCCTGCCACCGGGAATCGCATCGGGCGCTTCCGGACTGCGCGAGGACCTGGAAAACAACTTCCGCGCGGTGCTGCGCGCCAATCTCGGGAAGCTCGACCTCGCCGGCCGCGACGAATTCGACGCGCAACGAAAGGTGCTCGAACGCACTCGCGCGCGGCTCGAGGAGCTGGAGCGTCGCGTTGCGGATCTCGAGGCGAAGGTCGCGAATTCCGGCGGTCGCTAGTCGACTGCCTGGCCGGCATGGACGCCGGCGAATGAACAGGGAGGTTCAATGGGGACCGCACGCGTGGCGAGTCGCGCGCAGATCGGACTATCCGCGCCGCGCGTGGAAGTCGAAGTTCACCTGGGCGGAGGCCTGCCGACTTTCTCGATCGTCGGGTTGCCCGCGGTCGCGGTGAAGGAAAGCAAGGACCGCGTGCGCGCCGCGCTCGTCAACTCCGGGTTCGATTTTCCCGCCGGCCGCATCACCGTGAATCTCTCGCCGGCCGATCTGCCGAAGGAAGGCTGTCGTTACGACCTGCCCATCGCGCTCGGCATCCTGCTCGCGTCCTCGCAGATACGTCTCGACGAAACCACACTCGAGGAAACCGAGTTCTACGGGGAGTTGGGCCTCGCGGGCGAGCTCAAGCCGGTCAAAGGCGTGCTGCTCGCCGCCGCGCACGCGCGGCGGGACTCGCGTCGTGTCGTCGTGCCCGCGGCGAATCTCGCCGAGGCGAAACTCGCCGAGCCCGTGGCCGCGCATGGAGCACGAACCTTGTTAGCCGCCTGCGATGCGAGTCGCGTTGATGAACAAACGCCGTCGTCGATCGACGGAACGATGGCAGCCGTCGCATGCATTCCCGATCTCGCGGACGTCAGGGGGCAGGCTACCGCCAAGCGCGCGCTGCTGATCGCGGCGGCCGGCGGACACAGCCTGCTGCTCATCGGTCCGCCGGGCACCGGCAAGAGCATGCTCGCGCAACGCCTGCCGGGACTGCTGCCTCCGCTGCGTCCCGACGAGGCGCTCGACGTGGCCGCCATCGCCTCGGTGACCGGGCGCGGATTCGACGTGCGCGAATTCGGAAGGCGCCCATTCCGCGCGCCACATCACAGCGCATCCGCGAGCGCCATCATCGGCGGCGGGCCACGCGCGCTTCCAGGAGAAGTGAGCCTGGCGCATCGCGGGGTGTTGTTCCTGGACGAGCTGCCGGAATTCAATCGCGCGGTGCTCGAGTCGTTGCGCGAACCGCTCGAATCCGGCCACGTGTCGATCGCGCGCGCCGCGTTGCGCGTGGAATATCCCGCGCGATTCCAGCTCATGGCGGCGATGAACCCATGCCCGTGCGGGTATCTCGGCGACAACTCCGGTCGTTGCCGCTGCCCACCCGGTCTAATCGCGCGTTATCGCTCGCGGGTTTCGGGACCACTGCTCGATCGCATCGATCTGCGTGTCGAAATGCCTGCGCTGTCGAGCGAGGAATTGCTCGAGGACGCGATGTCTGGTGACGGCCAGTGGTCTTCGGCTCGCGTGGCCGAGCGCATCCGGGCCGTGCATGAGTTGCAGATCGCGCGTTCGGGTCTGCTCAATGCCGCACTCGTCGGTCGCGACGCGCAGAAGTTGTGCCGCCTGGACCGGCTCGGAAAGAGATTGCTCGGGCAGGCGCGCGCCAAACTCGGGCTGTCGGCACGGGGGATCCACCGCGTGCTGCGCGTCGCGCGCACGATCGCTGACCTGGAAAACGAAACGGGCCCGATCGGGCCCGTTCATCTCGCCGAAGCCATGCAGCTGCGGCGCGCGATCGAGTGACCTCGTGGTTACTGCACGAGCTCGACCATGTGGTCGACAGCCTCGCGCACGAGGTCGTCCGGCCACGCCGTCTGGCCGCCCTTCGCGGGCATCACACCGGTCTTGCCGTTGAAGCCTTCCACGGCGTGCTTGTACAGCGTGTCCTTGCCCTGCGCGATGCGTGGTCCCCAGGCGCCCTTGTCGCCGGTCTTCGGGGCACCCGCGAGGCCCGAACCGTGGCAGGTGGCGCAGCCCTCGGCATAAGCCGCGGTGCCATCCGCGGGCAGCGCCCGGACGGGGGCGGCAGGTCCGACACTCTCGATCTTCAGCGCCGAGTTGTCCTGGCCGGCGATCGCCACGCGCGCGACGGGCTGCAGCCGTTCCTCGACACTGGCCAGGAAACGCGGGTCGCGCGTCACCTGCTTGACCTGGTGTTCGGCGCCGACGTGACGCGCGAGCACGAAAAGGCCGATGGTCACGGCAAACAAAATGCCCAGCACGAGGCTGAAATTATTGAAGAAATGGGAGTCATGCTTACTCATGGGCGCGAAGTATATCTATGTGAAAACTGGCGCGCCCGACAGGATTCGAACCTGTGACCTACGGTTTCGGAAACCGTCACTCTATCCAGCTGAGCTACGGGCGCGGGACTGCGGATTCTAGCCGGTCAGAGCCACCGTTTCCGCTTGAAGTAAAGGAATGGGCCGATCGCGGAGACCAGCATCAGTCCCAGCGCGGCCCAGAAGCCCCAGCGTTCGTTCAGCCAGGGGATCTGGTCGAAATTCATGCCGTAAATGGCCCCGATGACCGACGGGGGCAGCAGGAACACGGTCACGACCGAGAAAATCTTGAGGATGTTGTTCTGGTCGATGTTGATCAGGCCGAGCGTGGCATCGAGGATGAACGCCACTTTCGTACCCAGGAAGGACGCGTGATCGCTCATCGCCATGACGTCGCGGGCGACGGTGCGAAACCTGCCCCGAACCTCGTGCGACATCGGCACCGTCGTACTCTGCTGCAGGAAGGTCAGCATGCGCCCGAGGCTCACGAGACTCTCGCGCGCCTTGGAGATGAGATCGCCGTTCTGGCCGAGGCGCTCCAGAGTGTTGCGGAAGTCGCGCATGGCGCCGCGCTTGCGCCGCGAGGCGCTGAAGACTTCGGCGGAAGCGGCGTCGAGATCGGTGGCCGCGCGCTCGATGACGTCGGCGACCCGGTTGACGATGGCTTCCACGAGCCCGGCGAGCAGCGCGGGGGGTGAATTGCAGGAGTTCGGATGCCGTTCCGCGTACGCGATGAAACGGCGGAACGGCAATGGATCGACGTAGCGGTTGGTCACGAGCTTGACGCTCGAGAGGATGAACGTGATCTGCGTGCTCTCCGGCAGATCGGAATCGAGCTTCGTGATCACGGTCGCGGTCATGTAGAGCGCTCCGTTCTCCTCGTAGAGCCGATTCGAGGACTCGATCTCGCGCATTTCATCGCGGGTCGGAACTTCGATGGCCAGGGAGCTTTCAACCTGTCGCTCTTCGGACGGTGTCGGCTCGAGCAGATCGAGCCAGATCGCATCGGGGGGAATCGCGGAACCGGCGCGCAATTCGAAGCGCGCGAGACCCTGGGTCTGCGGGATGAAGGCGCTCAGCATTTACGCGCCGCGTGCTGCATGCCCTTGCGTGGCCGCGCTCAGCGCGCGCGCTCGCTTGCCGCGAGATCGTCGATCAGGGACAGGAGGCTGCCCGGCGAGCCACCGGCCATTGTGACCGTCGTGGTGTATTTGCCGTTCACGATGAGCATCGGAACGCTGCCGACGGTGAATCGTTGCGTGACCTCCTGGGCTCGCTCGAGGTTCTCGGCCACGGCCTGCGAATCGTACGCGGCATTGAAATCCTTCTCCGACACGCCGTGATTCTTCAGGAAGGCCAGGTGCATCGCGCGCGCCGCGTCGTCGTCGTTGTTCGTCGCGAGCAGTTTGCCTTCGCGGTGAATCGCGTCGAACACCTTCGCGTGCAGATCCGCACGGCCGAGCGCCTGCAGCGTGTAGAAGAGTTTGGCATGCTGGCGGTGTGGCGGCCCCCACATCACCGGCGTGCGCCGGAAATCGACGTATTCCGCTTTTGTCTCGCGCCAGTTCTCGAGAGTCGGGTCGAGCGCGTAGCAGTGGCCGCAGCCGTACCAGAAAACCTCGTTCACCTCGACGCGTCCGCGCGCCGCAGGCTGCGGCGACGGGACTACGTTGTAGTTAGTTCCGGCGCGCCACTTGCCGACGGACGCCGCACCCGGGTTGTCAGCGGACGCGGCGACCGATGCGATCAGTCCCAGTGCGAGCAGACGTAACGCGCGAGTCATCATCGGCTCCTCGCGGGATGCTGCTTCAGCGCAGCCCCTGCAGGTACGACGCCAGGTTGCGGATGTCTTCGGGCGAGAGCCGTTCGGCAATCGTGGTCATCATCGCGCTGTTGCGCGTCGTGTGAACCTTGGCCGGATCCGCGCCGTCGCGATAGCGGTTCTGCGTGTGGTAATCCTGCAGCTGTTTCACCGTGTACACGGAGTGTTGCGCGCGCAGCGCGGGGTATCCGGATGCGGGATTGCCCTTACCGGCCGGGCCGTGGCACGCGGTGCAGGCCGGAATGTTCCGAGCGGGGTCGCCGGACTTGTAGAGTGCTTCGCCGGCCTTCCAGTACGACGGATCCGCTTCGAGCCCGGTCGGGGTCTGCTTGGAGAAATATTCCGCCAGGTCCGCAAAGTCCTGTTCCGTCAGGTCTGCGATGACCGGGTACATGAGCTCGTTGATGCGCTGGCGCGTCTTGAACATCTCGAGCTGCTCGCGTATGTACGCGGCGTTCTGTCCGGCCAGGCTGGGCCACTCCGGGTTCACGCTGTTGCCATTTACACCGTGGCACGCGGTGCACACTGCGGCCTTGGCCTCACCGGCTGCGGCGTCACCCTTGGGGGCATCTGCTGCACTGGCGGGAATGGCCAAACCGAGCAGGGTGCAGACGAGCGCGGCGCCAAAGGGCACGGAAAATCTTCTCTCAATCATGGTCTTGCGGGGCTCCGAGGAAGGCGGCGAATTGTACACTAGCCGGCTTTAGGGGAGCGCGAGCCTTGAGATGAGCCAGTTTCCGAACGTGCGCTTCCTGATTTCCGTGGCCGACGCCCGACAGTTCCCGCCCGACGAGGGTCGTGAAGTGGCGTTCGCGGGACGGTCCAACGCTGGCAAGTCGAGCGCCATCAACACGATTCTGGTGCGCAACGGACTCGCGCGCACCAGCAAGACCCCGGGCCGGACCAAACTACTCAACTTCTTCGAAGTCGGGGAAGGTCGACGCATCATCGATCTGCCCGGCTATGGATTCGCACGGGCATCCCCCGCGGAACGCGCGCAGTGGACCCGGCTCATAGAAACCCTGCCGCGCCGCACATGCCTCGCGGGACTTTTCCTGATCGTGGATATCCGCCGCGGCCTGAAAGACGAGGATCTTCAGCTCGTCCACTGGGCTTCAGCCGCGAATTGGCAGATGCATGTCCTCTTGACCAAAGCGGACAAACTCAACCAGCGCGAACGCTCCGCCGCCCTCAAGGAAACGGAGCAGGCTCTGTTACCGGGAATGACGGCCCAGATCTTCTCGGCGACGGACAAACTCGGTGTCCAAGCCGCCCAGAAACGCCTGATCCAATTCTTTTCTTGAACACTGATGGAGGGGGCCGCTTCGGCCCCGAGAGTAGTGGGGCGCCAGCCCCGGAAAAAGAAAGCCCCGGTGGCAAGCCACCGGGGCCAGACTAACCCGGCACAGGTCTCGTGAACCGGGCTACCCGCTCAGGGAGGGAAGCGGGGAGCGGTTTTACGCGCTCAACAGTTCAGACACGGACCCCAGGCAAAGGTTCCGAGGTTTGCGAAAAAATCCTGTCGGAAAATCATGTGGTTGCGGAGCGACCTGTCGCGCTGGCGCTACAGGAACGTGTAGGTGAATCCGAGCGAAATCGTGTCGATGTCGTTGTTCACTTCGTCATCGAAAGCCTCGGTCTCGAACCGTTCGTATTCGAGGCGCACTCCGATGCTCCCGAAGTGGACTCCCACACCCGCCCCGTAAGTCGGTTCGTAGCCATCTTCCGAGACGTTGCCCACGCCGCTGAGGCGGAACTTGGAGTCCCATCGCACGACGCCCGCGCGGGCGTAGAAATCGACGATCCCGACTTCCGCGAGAAAGAGAGCGGATGCGGTCACCGCGCTCGACTCGATCGACACGCCACTGCCGTCATCGAAGACCGCATCGCCGAGATCGATGTAGTTGGCTTCGAATGCAAGCCAGTCGAGGGGACGGAATCCGGCGATCAGCTTGAATGAGTTGTCGTCGAACTTCTCCGAGTCGCTGATGCCGTCTACCGTGACCTTGAAATCGGTCTGGGTGATGCCGGCGCCGAGGTAAAAGCCGTTGTCCGCGGCCTGCGCCTGCGGGGCTGCGGCGATGAGGGAAAACGTGCCGAGCACGGCGAGCGCGGCGAACTTCATGTTCATGGTGCGAGACCTCTCGAGTTGGGAAGCCTGATTAGAGGCGGGAGACCCTTAACAATTCCTGAATGGCCCGTCGAATTGTGACGCGCTCCACGCAGGAATTCACGGACTGTCGCGAAGTGCCGACGAGTCCGCCGGCGGGCACCCTGTTAGGCACAAACTAGTGAGCTTCGTCCCAGTTCAATCCGTGTCCCGCGTCGACTTTCAGCGGCACGCGCAGGCTGGCTGCGGCCATCATGTGTTCGCGTACCACCGCGGTCACTTCCTGGAGGCACGGACTCTCGACTTCGAGAACGAGCTCGTCGTGCACCTGCATGATCAGGCGCGCGCCGCGCGGGCGCTCTTCGCACCATGCATCCACCGCGATCATCGCGCGCTTGATGATGTCCGCGGCCGTGCCTTGCATCGGTGCGTTGATCGCGGCGCGCTCCGCGGCCTGCTGGAACTGCTTGTTGCGTGCGTTGATGTCGGGTAGATAGAGCCGCCGGCCGAAGACGGTTTCGACGTAACCCTGGGACTTCGCCCGCGCGCGAGTCTCCTCCATGTAGCGTTTCACTCCCGGGTAGCGCGCGAAATACAGGTCGATGTACTGCTGCGCCGCGCCGCGCGGGATTGCGAGCTGCTTCGCGAGTCCAAACGAACTCATGCCGTAGATGAGTCCGAAGTTGATCGCCTTGGCCGAGCGGCGCTGATCCGCGTTGACGGAGTCCAGCGGCACGCCGAATACCTCGGAAGCCGTCGCCTGGTGGATGTCCTTGTCGCTCGCGAACGCGCTCAGTAATCCTTCGTCGCCGGACAGGTGCGCCATGATCCGCAGCTCGATCTGCGAATAGTCGGCCGCCAGCAGCACGTATCCGGGCGGCGCGATGAACGCCTGGCGGATCCGTCGTCCCTCCGGCGTGCGGATCGGAATGTTCTGCAGGTTCGGATCCTGCGATGACAGGCGGCCGGTCGCCGCCACGGCCTGGTGATAACTCGTGTGTACGCGGCCCGTCCGCGCGCTTATCTGCTCGGGTAGTTTGTCGGTGTAGGTCGACTTGAGTTTCGAGAGGCTGCGGTGCTCGAGGATGAGTTTGGGCAGCCGGTAACTCTCCGCGAGTTCCTCCAGCACGTCTTCGGCCGTCGAGGGCTGGCCGGTGGGCGTCTTGCGCACGACCGGCAACTGCATCTTCTCGAACAGGATGTTGCACAGCTGCTTGGGTGAATCGAGGTTGAACGGCGCGCCGGCCTCCTTGTGTGCTTCGGCGAGTACCTCCATCAGGCGTTTCGCAAGTTCGCCGCTCTGGGTCCGCAACATCTGGCGGTCGAGCAGCACGCCGCGTTCCTCCATGCGCGTGAGTACCGGCACGAGCGGTTGCTCGATTTCCTCGTAGAGTTTTTTCAGCACGGGCTGAGTCGAGATCTGCGGCCACAGCACTTCGTGCAGGCGCAGCGTCACGTCGGCATCTTCGGCGGAATATTCGGCTGCCTTGTCCACGGGCACCTGGTTGAAGGGAATCTGCTTGGCTCCCTTGCCGGCCACATCCTCGTAGTGAATCGTGCGTATTCCGAGATACCGCTCGGCAGCCGAGTCCATGTCGTGGCGCAGGACGCTGTTCCAGACGTAAGACTCGAGCATCGAATCGAAGCGCATCCCTCTGAGCGTGATGCCGTGATTCGCAAGCACGTGCGCGTCGTACTTGAGGTGATGGCCGACCTTGGGGCGATCCGCGGACTCGAGCAGCGGCTTGAGTTTCGCCAGGCTCGCGTCGCGATCGAGCTGGTCCGGCGCACCCGCGTAGTCGTGCCGCAGCGGTAGATAGGCCGCCTTGCCAGGCATGACCGCGAAGGACACACCCACGATCTCCGCCTTCGTGTACTCGAGGCTCGTGGTTTCAGTGTCGAACGCGACAAGCTCCGCGGCCGAGAGACGTCCGATCCAGTCGTCGAGCTGCGCTTCGGAGGTGATCGTTTCATAGCTGCGTGGTGCGGCGGCGATGATCTGCGCGCCGGAACTGATGCCGGGCGCGGCCGGCGCGCCTTCGAGCGCCGGCTTGTCGGTCGCGGCGGGCGCATCCGGCGCGGTGGCCGGCGCGGCGC
>JAEZCN010000207.1 GCA_023433515.1 Pseudomonadota bacterium | reverse complement strand
AGGGTCACCGTCGTTCCTATCTCGGGAGCCCCCTCTACGATGCCCGGTCGAGCACCGCCATGGACTCCACGTGTGTCGTGTGCGGAAACATATCAAGTACACCGGCGGCACGTAAGCGGAACCCATGTTCGTGGACTAGCACGCCCAGGTCCCGCGCCAACGAGCCGGTGTGGCACGAGATATACACCACCCTGCGAGGCGCGATATGTGCCACGGCGCTCAAAACCTCACGCGCGCCGACGCGCGGCGGGTCTAACAGCACCGCATCGTACCCGCCGCGCAGCCAGGGGACCGTGGCGTCGGGGGCCGCCGACAGGTCGGCCACGTGGAATTCGGCATTGGTCACCCCGTTGTTGCGGGCATTGCCGCGGGCCCGCTCGATGAGACCTGGTTCACCTTCGACGCCAACTACCGAGCCCGCATGCCGGGCCAGGGGCAGCGTGAAATTGCCCAGGCCGCAGTACAGATCCAGGACCCGGTCCGTGGGTCGGACCTCGAGTAGTTCGATTGCGCGGGCGACCATGCCGTGATTGATGGCCGCGTTGACCTGCACGAAGTCCGACGGGCCGAAGTCGAGCTTCAGCTCGAACTCGTCCAGCCGGTAGTGAAGGTCGACGGGTCCGGGCGTCAGCGGGATGATGGTATCGAGCCCGCCCGGCTGCAACATGATGCGCAGGCCGTGGGTTCTTTCGAATCCGGAGAGGCTCGCGAGGTCGCGCTCGCCCAGGGGATCGAGCACGCGCAGCACGAGCACTCGCTCTCCGTCGGACAACGACACCTCGATCTGCGGAATGCTCTCGCGCCGTTCCATGCCCGTGAGCAGTTCGCCGAGCGCCTCGACCAGTCCACCTACCGGCTCCGCGAGCACTTCGCAGCGCCGTACGTCGGCGACGTACTTGCCCTGCTTCTCGCGGAACCCGACCAGGCTCCGGCCCTTCTTCGTCACGTAACGCGCGGACAGGCGCGCGCGCCGCCGATATCCCCACACCGGCCCTAACAAGGGCGGGAGCCATGTCTCGGGCGACACCTTGCCGATGCGCTCGAGATTGCTCGCGAGCTCCTTCTGCTTCGACGCGATCTGCGCCGCCGGATCGAGATGCTGGAGCGCGCACCCGCCGCACACACCGAAGTGCGCGCAGCGCGGCGTGACACGGTCGGGCGACGGCTCGAGGACCTCGACGAGTTCCGCCTCGTCGTGGCTCTTGTGAAAGCTTCGGCGGCGGAACGAAATTCGCTCGCCGGGCAACGCGCCCGCGACGAACACCGTCTTGCCCTGCGTCTCCGACGCGCGCACGACACCTTCGGCCTCGTGGGTCAGATCCGCGACGACGCCGGACTCGAGCGCGGCGTTGGCCGCGCGCGCCGCGCGACTCACGAAGTGACTCCCTCGACGTCTCCGGTGGCCGCGCTTTCGGGTGGCCACGCCGCGAGGAATTCATCGAAGTGCGGCAGGCGTGCCTCGGCGAGCCATGCGCGCGTGCGCGCGATTTCGTCCGCGAGTCCCGCGTCGGTGAGCCGGCCGCGCATGTGCTGGAAGCGCAGGAAGACCAGCCAGGTATTGATGACGTCGGTCTCGCAGTAGCGGCGGATGCGCGTCAGGTCCCCCGCGAGATACGCGCCCCAGACCTGCGAACCGTCGAAGCCCAGCTTGCCCGGGTAGCCGAGCAGCACGGCCGTGTCCGACAGCGCCGCCCGTGCGCGCGACTGGTAGGCGGACAACACGTCCATCACGTCGATGTGGCGCCAGTGAAAACGCCCCAGGTAGTTGTTGTAGCGAAACGAGGTGTCCTCGTCGCCGGTTTCCCAGTAGCGAGGCGCCTGCACCTTGTGGCGCAAGGCGCGGTAGTGGAGCACCGGCAGATCGAAGCCGCCGCCGTTCCAGCTCACGAGGTCCGGCGAGAATCTTTCGATGCCATCGAAGAACCGCATCACGAGTTCGCGCTCGGAGGCGGACTCCTCTCCCAGGCTCCACACGCGGAATCCCTCGCGCGAGCGGAACGCGCAGGAGATCGCGACGATGCGATGCTGGTCGTGCGGGAGGAAATCGCTGCCGGATTCCTGGCGCGCGCGCGCCTGCATGGCCTTGCCGACCTCTTCGTCGGACAGCCCTTCGAGGCCGTAGAGCCGGCGCCCGAATTCCACGTCCGGAACGGTCTCGATGTCGAATACCAGTGTGTTCATCGGCGTCCCCGGCGACGTGTCGTCGCACGCGCTGTCTTGCGCCGCGCGCGCTTGCGCGCCACGCGCTTCGCGGGCTCCGCGCTCTCGAGTACCGCGACCGCCACGATGAGCCCCGCCTCGTCGGTCAGGGTCACGTGCCCACCGCCGATACCGAGCTGGCGCCGCACTTTTTCGCCGCGCGGGGAATACACGACCTCCGGCCGGCCCCACGCGTTCTGCACGATGCCGACGTCGCGAATCCAGATGCCATGCGCGAATCCCGTTCCCATGGCCTTCACGATGGCCTCCTTGGCCGCGAAACGCATCGCGAGAAACCGCTCGGTGCGCTTCGTTTTGGACATCTGCTCCCGCTCGGCCGGCATGAGCAGCCGCTCGACGAAATGTTCGCCGTACCGGTCGTAGAGCTTGTTCACCCGCGCGGCTTCGAGCACGTCGACGCCGATACCGAAGATCATCGGCGTGCGTCCCGCATCAGCGCCTTCATGTCGCGCACCGCGGCATCGAGACCGCTGAAGATCGCGCGCGCGACGATGCAATGGCCGATGTTGAGCTCGACGATCTCGGGAATGGCCGCGACGGGGGTGACGTTGTTGTAGGTGAGGCCATGGCCCGCGTGCACCTCGAGGCCGAGTCCCGCCGCGTATTTCGCCGCGCTCGTCAGCCGCTCGAGCTCGCGCGCCTGCGCGCCGCCGGTCGCATCGGCGTATGTACCGGTGTGTAGTTCGATGACGGGCGCACCGGAGCGTTTCGCGGCATCGATCTGCGCCGGGTCCGGGCCGATGAACAACGCGACCCGAATGCCGGCCGCGGCGAGTTTCTTCACGCCCGCACTCACGCGCTCGAGGTCGGCGGCCACGTCGAGTCCGCCCTCGGTGGTGATTTCCTGGCGACTCTCGGGCACGAGGCAGCAGTCGTGCGGCCGTACCCCGACGGCGATCTCCACCATCTCGTTGGTCAGGCCCATCTCGAGATTCATGCGGGTCTGCAACAACGGCCGCAGCGAGTGCACGTCGCGATCCTGGATGTGACGGCGATCCTCGCGCAGGTGCAGCGTGATGTTGTCCGCGCCCGCCTGCTCCGCCAGCAGTCCCGCGTGCACCGGATCCGGGTACGGCGCGCGGCGCGCCTGCCGGACGGTGGCAACGTGGTCGATGTTGATGCCGAGGGCGATGTTGCGGGCTGTGGCTCCGCCGTATCCGAGACTCATGACACACCTCGCCGCGTCATCGCGCGCGCAACCGTGCGCGTGCGCAATTCACGGCCTTCGAGACAATGATCCAGTGCCTGGCGCAGCACGCGACGCGCGGCATCGAGTGCCTGCGGATCGTCGAGCGACTCTTCGCGCAATGCAATCAGGCAGCGCCCGGAATAACTACCGGGAGCGTCTTCGCGCACCTCGCTCAATCCCTGCGCCGGGCGATATTGATAATGGATATCCGGCGAAACGTCGAATTCGAGTCCGTAACCGATCGATTCGAGCAGACGTTTCTCGAAGACGCGCAGCGCCGGCTCGGGCTGCGTGTCGATGCACAGGCGCCGCAGCGTGCGTGAATAGTCTTCGAAGATCTGCGGTTGAGGGTCGTGACGCGTGGTCAGGTTGATGATGAGCTCGTTGAGGTAGAAGCCCGACATCACCCGCCCCGGCGGCATGGCGGGCGCATCGGCGCCCGGCTCCGCCGCCGAAAGCTGCGCGGCGTCGCCGCGTCCCGTCCACGAGACCAGTAGCGGACGGAACGGCATGAGCAGCGAGGCGAGCTTCGATTTCGGTCCGCGCGCGCCGCGCGCGAACAAGGTGAGCCGTCCGTGCCGGGCGGTGAATACGTCGAGGATCCGGCTGGTATCGCGGTACTCCCGATGGTGCAGCACGAATGCAGGCTCGAGCGCGATGCGTTCCCGGGGTTGCATCGAGCGGCTATTCCATTCCGAGCTGCGCGAGGGCGCGCGCGTCGTCGGCCCAGTCCTCGCGCACCTTCACCCAGAGATTGAGGTGCAGGCGGCGGCCGAGCCGCTTGTTGAGCTCCTGGCGGGCCTTCTGACCGACGCGCTTGAGGCGTTCACCCTTCGCGCCGATGACGATGGGTTTCTGCCCGGCCCGATCGACCCAGATCACCGCGTCGATGACGAGCTGCTCGCCGTCTTCTTTCTTCTGCTCGATTTCGACGGCGATGCCGTAGGGAACCTCCTCCACGAGCTCCATCGTGAGTTTCTCGCGGATGGTCTCGGCGATCTGGAAATCTTCTCCCCGATCCGTGCGCTGCTCGGGCGGAAACAGTTCGGGGGACTCCGGCAGCCGCGATGCGATGACCTCGATGAGGCGGTCGAGATTGACGCCCTTCTCCGCCGACACCGGCACGACGTCGAGGAATTCGTGGCGCCCCGCGAGCCCGGCCACGAACGGCAGTAGTTTGTCCTTGGGATAAACCTTGTCGACCTTGTTCACCACCGCGACGCAGCCGCGCCCGCAGTCCTTGATGCGTCTCAGGACGGCTTCGTCTTCGTCGCCGAAGCGCAGCGCCTCGACCACGAACACGACGAGGTCGGCGTCAGCCAGCGCGGCCGCGGCGGTGCGATTCATCGCGCGGTTGAGCGCGCGGCGCTCGCCGAGGTGCAGTCCTGGCGTGTCGACGAACGCGATCTGCACGCCGGGCCGGTTGAGCACGCCCAGCACGCGATGCCGCGTGGTTTGCGGGCGCGGCGTGACGATCGACAGTTTTTCGCCGACCAGCGCATTGAGCAGCGTCGACTTGCCGACGTTCGGCCGGCCGACGAGTGCCGCGAATCCGGCTCGGAATGAGGCCTGGTCACTCCCCTCGCGCGTAGCGCGGAAATCACTCATACAGGCCCAGCTCCTTCAGCGCCGCCTGTGCAGCGATCTGTTCGGCGCGGCGTCGGCTCGCGCCCTCTCCCTCGGTTTCGAGTCCTGTGTCGGGTAATACGCACGTCACGAGGAAGACCTGCGCATGCGGCTCGCCGCTCGTGCGTTTCACGGAGTACGCCGGCAGCGGACGCCCCTTCGATTGCAGGTGTTCCTGCAGCCGCGTCTTCGCGTCCTTGAGCGTCGCGGGCTCGGGCAGCGAAGCGATGCGGGCTTCGAACATGGGGCCGATTTTCTCGCGAACGACTTCCAGTCCGCCATCCAGATACAGCGCGCCGCACAGCGCCTCGAAGGCGTCCGCGAGGATCGACTGTCGGCGGAAGCCTCCGGTTTTGAGCTCGCCGGAGCCGAGGTGCAGCAATTCGCCGAGCTGCATGACCTGCGCGATCCCGGCCAGAGGCTCCTCGCTCACCAGCCGCGCGCGCAGGCGCGAAAGGTCGCCCTCGCTCGCGGACGGGAATTCGCGGTACAGCCGCTCGGACATCAACAGGTTGAGCACCGAGTCGCCGAGGAACTCGAGACGTTCGTTGTTAGGTCCCTCGGCGCTGCGATGGGTGAGCGCGACCGCGAACAGCGCGCGATCGCGCGGCTCGTAATCCAGCCGCGCGAGGAGCGTGTCCGCAAGGCTGGCCGGGCTCATACCCATGTGCGCCGCCGCATTCAGTTTATGGGAACCGTTTTCTTGAACGTCATGAGCAGATGCATGTTGCCGAACAACGGGACGGTCTTCTCGTAGTCGGCCGTCATCGACCAGACACCATCGCCGCGCTGGACATCGATATCCGCCGCTTTGAGCTCGTCCACGTAGCCCGTATCGAAATGTCTGCCGAGCGTGGATCGTACGGACTGCGGTGAAACAGCTTCCTCGACCTTGAGCTGACTGGCCGTCTTCTCCATCGCCGAGACCACCTTGTAGTAATTCATGTACACCGGCGTGACCCGGATCGCGGCATACAGCGTGATCGCTATCGGAATCAGCAGGAATATCCACCCGATCATCGTCACGCCACGTTGTTTGCGCATACGTCCTCCCGAACGCCCGTTGTGTAGTGCCGTCACTCGATGCCTTGGCCGATACGCTCCCAGTTGACCACCGTGGAGCGCTGCATGTCGAAATTGAACCAGATTCGCGTCGCCTTGCCGACCAGATTCTCTTCGGGGACGAAACCCCAGACGCGACTGTCCTCGCTGTTGTCGCGATTGTCGCCGATCATCAGGTAATGGCCGGCAGGCACCACCTTGGCGAAGACGTAGTCGCTGCGGTCCCGCCAGTTGCCGGGTGGCAGCTCGCTGCAGATCAGTTCTTCGTTCCTCTGGGCCATCGACTTGCGGTCGCAGGCTGGCATGCCCTCGAGGTTGCCCCCGAACTGGTATGCGCGCACCGGCCCCACCGGCGAGTTGCATGAGATCACCTCGTGCGAATGCTGCCCGAGTTGCTCGGTAGATAGACGCATGTCGATGTAACAGCCATCGGTGAAGCGGCCGGCTTCGACGGCGGGAATCGCCTCGCCGTTGATGATCAGCTGATCGTTACGCACCTCGACCCGGTCCCCCGGCAGGCCTACGAGGCGCTTGATGTAGTTCATGCTCGTATTCGGCGGGTAACGGAACACGACCACGTCGCCACGCTGCGGCGAGCCGACGTCGAAGAACTTCTGGTTGATCACGGGCCAGCGCAGCCCATACGAGTATTTGTTGACCACGATGAAATCGCCGTCGAGCAGCGTCGGCATCATCGAGTCCGAAGGAATGCGGAACGGCTCGAAGATGAAGGCCCGGACCAACAGCACGATGAATGCGACCGGGAAAAAGCTGCGCGCATAGTCGACGGTGCCCGGCTCGTGCAGCACGATCGGCGCCGGCTTGGCCGCCGCGGCGGCGGCCTCGCGCGCCTTGCGAAGCAGGAAATGATCGATCGCCCAGACGGCGCCCGTGGCAACCGACAACACCAGCAGCACCAGGCTGAAATCCAGCGACTCGGCGCTGATCATGCGCACGATGACCGCGACCACCAGAATCGGCAGCACGGCGTACGCGGCGCGCAGCAGCGGCGGATCCGGGACCTTGGCCGAGCCCGCCGCGATGGCGCGACGTGGCGCGAACAACCAGCTGTCCACGGCGCACCACAGGGCGACCGGCGCGGCGAGCCAGCTCAGCGGCACCGAAACTTCCCTGATCCAGCCGAATACCACCGGCACACCGATGAACAGCACCGCCGCGATCAGCACGATCGGCAGCAGCGCGTTGGAAATGCGCACGTAAAGCGGGGGCCGCGTCGGATTGCCGGCGGCGGTCTTCGCGCGCCGGGGCGCGGCGACCCAACGATCGTATGCGGATACCAGCACGACCGGGGCCGCGAGGATGGTGAGCGGCACGAGCAGCGAGCTGAACCAGCCGAACACTTGTCTGACGCCGATCTGCATGATCGCGCCGATGATGACGAAGGGCAGCAGGCTGTAGGCGAACTGCACGTAGCGAGGTCCCGGCTCCGGCACGCCCTCGTCGGTCAGCGGCCGCTTCGGACCCAGCACCAGCTGATCGTAGATGCACACCAGGATCACGGGCACCGCGAGCACCGCGAGGACGAGAATCAGCAGGTCGAGCAGTTGTTTGATCATTGTTCTTGCCCTGGTTCTTCGAGCCTACTTCTTTCCCACCTTCAGCACGGCGAGGAACGCTTCCTGGGGGATCTCCACCTGCCCCAGCTGCTTCATGCGCTTCTTGCCTTCCTTTTGTTTCTCGAGCAGCTTCTTCTTGCGCGTGATGTCGCCGCCATAACACTTGGCGAGCACGTTCTTGCGCAGCGCCTTGACGGTCGCGCGAGCGATGATGTGGCTGCCGATGGCCGCCTGCACGGCGACCTCGAACATCTGGCGCGGGATCAGCTCCTGCATCTTGTCGACGAGCTGCCGGCCGCGCTCGTAGGCAGAGTCCTTGTGGACGATGATCGACAGCGCATCGACCTTGTCGCCGTTGATCAGCACGTCGAGCTTCACGAGCGGCGCGGGCTGGAAATGACTGAAGTCGTAGTCGAACGACGCGTATCCGCGACTCGTGGACTTGAGGCGGTCGAAGAAGTCGAGCACCACCTCCGCGAGCGGCAGTTCGTACTGCAGCGACACCTGCGTGCCGAGATACAGCATCTTCTTCTGCACGCCGCGCTTGTCCGCGCACAGCTGCAGCACGCCGCCCACGTGATCCGGCGGCACGAGGATGTTGGCCAGGATGATGGGCTCGCGCAGCTCCTCGACCTTGTCGACCGGCGGTAATTTGGCCGGGTTGTCGACGTTGATCGTCTCGCCGTCCGTGGTCGTCACCTCGTACACCACGGTGGGCGCCGAGGTGACCAGGTCCATCTCGTATTCGCGTTCGAGGCGCTCCTGCACGATCTCCATGTGCAGCAGGCCGAGGAAGCCGACGCGAAAGCCGAAGCCCAGCGCACCGGATACCTCGGGCTCGTAGTGCAGCGCTGAATCGTTGAGACGCAGCTTGCTCAACGCGTCGCGAAACTTGTCGTAGTCGTCCGAGGAGATCGGAAACATGCCAGCGAACACGCGCGGCTTCACCTGTTTGAAACCCGGCAGCGGCTCGGCGGCCTGCTGGCGTTCCAGGGTGATCGTGTCGCCCACGGGTGCGCCATCGATTTCCTTGATGCCGCCGATCACGAATCCCACGTCGCCGGGTCCGAGGTCCTTCGCGGGCACGGACTTGGGCGTGAAGCGGCCCACCTTGTCGACGAGGTGGGAACGTCCCGTGGACATCACGCGCATCTTGTCGCCCGGCTTGATGGTGCCGTTGACGATGCGCACCAGCGTGACGACGCCCACGTAATTGTCGAACCAGGAATCGACGATCAGCGCCTGCAGCGGCGCGGCCGGATCGCCCTTCGGCGCGGGGATGCGCTCGATGAGTTGCTCGATGAGTTCCTCGACGCCCTCGCCGGTCTTGCCGGAAACCTTGAGCGCATCGTCGGCGGAAATGCCGATGACGGCTTCGATTTCCTTGATGACGCGGGCCGGGTCCGCGGATGGCAGGTCGATCTTGTTGATGACCGGAACGACTTCGAGCCCGAGCTCGGTGGCCGTGTAGCAATTGGCGACACTTTGCGCTTCGACGCCCTGCGTCGCGTCGACCACGAGCAGCGCTCCGTCGCAGGCCGCCAGGGAGCGCGAGACCTCATACGAGAAGTCGACGTGTCCGGGGGTGTCGATCAGGTTGAGCTGGTAACGCTCACCGTCGCGCTTCGAGGTGTAATAAAGAGTGACCGACTGGGCCTTGATCGTGATGCCCCGCTCGCGCTCCAGTTCGAGCGAATCGAGCACCTGGTCCTGCATTTCGCGCGCCTGGAGCCCGCCGCAAATCTGGATGAAGCGGTCCGCCAGGGTGGACTTGCCGTGGTCGACGTGGGCGATGATCGAAAAATTGCGTATGCGTTGCATCGAGAGCTTGAGGTCGGCCTACCGTGGCCGGAACCGCAGGTGCGACCCGAACGCCGGCAAAATGAGCGCGGGATTATAGCTGCAGGATGCGCAAAAGTTCGTTGGAATTCAGCGTGTAATGGCAAATCACGCTGCGATCGAGCAGCAGCACGGGGACCTTCAGCCCAAAGCGGCGGACGAGCTCGGGATCGCCATCCACGTCCACGATCTTTATCTGCGGCAGTGCATGGGATCTGCCCAGCTCGACGAGTTCGTGGAGCATCTCGTCACAGAGCCCGCAGCCTTCCCGGCTGACGACCACGAGGCCCGGGGGAAGCGCGCGAGCCTCCTGTGGCGAGGTCACTTCCGGGTTGGCGCCGGCGGCGCGATTCCCAGCGCCTGCGTCGCGGTCTTCGAGGCTTTGACCTGGGTCGCGATGAACTTCACGGTGTTGGGCGGCACTTCGCCGACCGCGGTGATCTGATGATCGTCGACGACCGTCGAAAAAGCCGACGAAGATCCGACCCGCGCCGGGCCCTGCGTGGCCTGCGAATCGGGTTTGCGCGGCTCGACGAACACGGACACGGACGCGATGCCGTCGGTGAACACGAGATGCGCGACCGGCTCGCTCGATCCCGGCAGCGCCTGCGCCGAACGCGTCGCCATGCGGAATCCCGGTGGCAGTCTCATCGCTTCCCAGAGCGCCGGCGGAGCCGCATTGCTCGCCAGGTGGCGGTCGGCGCGCAGCCAGCTATAGGGGGCTGCGTCGACCAGCGGCTTGAACATCGAGTTCGGGATGCGCTCGGGCAGGTCGATGTTGGAAAACACGATCTGCTCGATGACTTCGCCGGACGAGGTGCACAGCTGGGTCTTCAACGGCATCGAGGTCTGCTCGTCGATCCACAGGCGGTAGCCGTAGCGGTATTCATCGCGCGGGTGCAGCGCGACCACGCGGGTCATGCGGCCGAGCAGGCGCTCGCGCTCGCCACCGCGGATTTCGTACACCTTGGAGTCGCCGTCCTCGAAGGCCGGCAACGCGCCGAGCAGCGGGCCGTCCGGAGCGCGACGCTCGACGAGAACGGTGCGCTTGTCGGGGAAATAACAGGTGAGCTCGTCGCCTTCACGGATGAATTCGCGGCCGGAGCCGTCGAGCGACAACAGTCGTTCGGAAACTTCCTTGCCCCGCACGCGGTGAATGATGCGCAGTGTTTCGACGCGTCCGCCGTGCACGTGCGTGAAGACGCCGACGTAATTACGCGTCGTGAGCGCGTGATTCATGCGCTCGAGCCATTCCTTCGGTTCGGCGCCGAGCGCGATACCCACACCGAACAACAACGTCAACGCGGCGAGCCGCGCCGTATTGCCGCGCGAGCACGTGCGCGAATCAGGGCGCATCGTCAGCCTCCGCGTCGGTCCCGGCATGGATTTCGAAATTCTCCGGCATGTTCTCCGGAAGAGTGCCCGCGTCCGAGGGATCGGTCGCGACCAGACCCAGCAACGCGAGCCGGCGCGAAAGCGGACCGGAATATTCGCTGTGCGCGACGACGTAGTTCGCCAGGTGAGCGGGCGGTGCGATGCTCGTCTGGGTGCTGGGCTGCGGCGTCACATAGCGATCCGGTTCGCCGTTGGAAATCGTAGCCGCCGCCGCGCCACCCGTCGCATCTCCCTGCCCGGCTTCCAGGGCGAGCGAGGGCGCCACGGTGTTCGCCATCATGGGCACGGGACCTTCCTGGTTCTGCAGCCACAGGATCGAGACCGCCGCGACACCCGCCGCGATGCCCGCGCCCGCGACCGGACGCGCGAACCGCAGCCAGCGTTCGCCGGCGCTCACGGATTTACGGGTCGAAGTCGCGGCGGCGTTGCGCGCCGCAGCGACGCCATCCGTTGAAGCGACTTCACCATACGAGGGTTCCTGGGCCAACGCGTTCTGGACGCGCCATGCAACGCGGTCGTGCAGCACGACTCCACGCTCGGCGCGTAATGCCGCCCCGATCAGGGCATAGCGGGACCATTGGGCACGCAGCAATTCATCCTTTGCGAGGCGTCTTGCGAGCAATTCGCATTCGCCTGCAGGCAACTCACCGTCGAACATCGCGGAGAGCTGACTGTCTCTTTCCGCATGCCGCTCGCCAGGTTGCTCGCTGTGGCGCTCTTCCGTCATACCATTTCCTCGGTGCGGCCCAGGCCGCCTTCAAAAACTTCGCGCAAGCGTTTGTCGATCGCTTCACGCGCTCTGAAAATTCTCGATCGCACGGTGCCCACCGGGCATTCCATCGCCGCCGCGATTTCCTCGTAACTCAGACCATCGAGCTCTCGCAATACGATGGCTGTCTTGAGTTCCTCAGGCAGTCCTTCGATCGCAGAGTTCACGATGCCGCGAATTTCTTCCGTGAGCGCCATGCCCTCGGGTGTGTCCGGATCCTGAAGCTTGGTCTGCACGCTGTGCGACTCCTCAGGGTCGGTCAGATCGAGGTCGTAGGCGATGGGGCTGCGATCGCGAGATGCGAGCTGATTCTTCGCCGTGTTGATCGCGATGCGGTACATCCACGTATAAAAGGCACTGTCACCACGGAACTGAGGCAAGGCCCGATATGCTTTGATAAACGCTTCCTGGGCAATGTCTTCCGCTTCTGCCGGGTTTCGCACGTAACGCAACACCAGCTTCACCACCTTGTGCTGGTACTTGCGCACCAGCAGATCGAACGCGGTCTTGTCTCCACGCTGCACGCGCTTGACCAGGACCAGATCACTTTCTTCGACGGTCACGGGAGCACCCCGGCTCCGTGAAGGCTGAATAGACCCTGAACGCCGGGGAAAGTTTCCACCTCCAGCGGGTCTAATCGAATGATTTTCAATGCCTCGTGACGCACTTCAAAGCCTGTGGCTGGATGGTATCAGCTTGGCGGGCCCAAGCCCTTGGGCGGGCGGCGAGGACGGGTTTTCAGGTACCGGCAGAGCCTCCTGAAAGGTGCCGGATCCTGAACCGAGCTATCGATCAGTACGAAGCGTACGCCAAACGCGGTCGCCAGGCGCAGTACCAGGATCTCGTTACCGAGCCTGAAAGAGCCCCTTTCGAGCCGTGCGAGGCTCGCAATCAGCGCCGGCCCCAGATAGGCGGTGTATTGACCCTCCTCCGGCTCGCGTTCGGACCATTCCAGGCAGCGTATTGCGTCAGCCCCGAGCAGCAGGATGCAGGAACGGCAGACAGGCAGACAGATTCCAGCCAAGCCCAGGCAGATGGCCAGGCGCGAATGAAGCGGCAGAGCGACCCCGAAAAGAATCGCGGCGCACAGCGCCGTCAGCCAGCCGAACCAGACCACCGCGGCGCGGCGCGATGGATTGATTTCAATCCGGTTCGAGCAGTGCGCGGCAGAGTGCGGCGCGGCGGGGATCCTCGGGCACATGACCCGCGACGAGATAACCCGCGATATCGGGATCCGGCAATTCCAGAAACTCGACGAAGGCAGTCTGTTCTTCGCTTGTCGCCTGGGCGAAGCGCTTCTTCAGATATCGCGTCAGCAGCAGGTCGAGTTCCTTCATGCCGCGCCTGCATCGCCACTGAAGCCGGCGAATTTCAATGTTGTCGCTCAATGATGTATCCAGGCGCTCACGCGCCACTTCGGAAAACGGCTAGTGCTGCCGTTCAACCATCATCTTCTTGATCTCGGCAATCGCTTTGGCCGGATTGAGGTCCTTCGGACAGGCCTCGGTGCAATTCATGATGGTGTGGCAGCGATACAGCCTGAACGGATCTTCGAGCTCGTCGAGTCGTTCGCCGGTCGCCTCGTCGCGCGAGTCGATGATCCAGCGATAAGCCGCGAGCAACGCCGCGGGCCCGAGATAACGATCGCTGTTCCACCAGTAGCTCGGACAGGACGTGGAACAGCAGGCACACAGGATGCAAGCTGACGGGCGGTCGATCTTTTCCTGATCTTCCTTCGACTGCGGACGCTCCCGGTCCGGCGGCGCGGGCGTGCGGGTCTGCAGCCACGGCTTCACGGCTGCGTACTGCGCGTAGAACTGGGTCAGGTCGGGAACGAGATCCTTGACCACCGGCATGTGCGGCAGTGGATAGATCTTCACGTCGCCCTTCAATTCATCGCAGGCCTTCGTGCAGGCGAGCGTATTGAGACCGCCGATGTTCATGGCGCAGCTGCCGCAGATTCCCTCGCGGCAGGAACGGCGGAACGTGAGCGTCGAATCGATCTCGTTCTTGATCTTGATGAGCGCGTCGAGAACCATCGGTCCGCAGCTGTCCATGTCCACTTCGTAGGTGTCCATGCGCGGGTTCAGCCCGGAATCCGGATCGAAGCGATAGATCACGAACTTGCGGACGTTCTTCGCGCCGGCCGGCGCCTTGTGCGTCTTGCCGGCGGACTTGTCGATCTTCGAGTTGGCGGGAAGCGTTAGTTCGACCATCGTGCTGCTCGTCAGTAAGTCCGCGCCTTCGGCGGAATCGGCTCGACGTCCTGCGTGAGCGTGTTCATGTGAACCGGGCGGTAATCGATGCGCGTCTTGCCCGCGTCGTCGACCCAGCACAACGTGTGCTTGTGCCAGTCAACGTCGTCGCGCTCCTTGAAGTCCTCGCGCGCATGCGCGCCGCGGCTCTCTTTGCGATTCTCGGCCGAAACGATGGTCGCCGTCGCCTGGCCGAGCAGGTTCTCGAGTTCCATCGTCTCGACGAGGTCGGTATTCCAGATGAGGCTGCGATCCGCGATGCGCACGTCGGCGAACGACGCGTACGTCTTCGAGAGCGCCTCGACGCCTTCCTTCAGCGACTCTCCAGTGCGAAACACGGCCGCATCGCGCTGCATGGTCCGCTGCATCTCGAGGCGGATCTCGGCGGTGGCGCGCGAGCCCTTCGCATGGCGCAACCGGTCGAGGCGCGCGACCGCGAAGTCGCCCGCGTCTTTCGCGAGCGGGGCGTGCTTCTGGCCGGGCTTAATCACGGCGGCCGCATGGCGACCGGCCGCGCGACCGAACACGACGATATCGAGCAGCGAATTGCTGCCGAGCCGATTCGCGCCGTGAACGGAGACGCACGCGGCTTCACCGACGGCCATGAGGCCCTGAACCACGGTATCGGGATCGCCGTTCTTCATGGTGACGACTTCGCCGTGCACATTGCAGGGAATTCCGCCCATGTTGTAGTGCGCGGTGGGCAGCACGGGAATCGGGTCCTTGTTGACGTCGACCCCCGCGAAGATGCGCGTGGTCTCGGCGATGCCGGGCAATCGCGCCTGGATCACCTCGGGCCCGAGATGCTCGAGATGTAGATAGATGTGATCCTTGTGCTTGCCGACCCCGCGACCCTCGCGGATCTCGATGGTCATCGAGCGCGAGACGACGTCGCGCGACGCGAGATCCTTCGCGTTCGGCGCGTAACGCTCCATGAAACGCTCGCCCTCGGAGTTCGTCAGGTAGCCGCCCTCGCCGCGCGAGCCTTCCGTGATCAGGCAGCCCGACCCGTAGATGCCGGTGGGATGAAACTGCACGAATTCCATGTCCTGCAACGGCACCCCGGCGCGCAGCGCCATGCCGCCACCGTCGCCCGTGCACGTGTGCGCGGAGGTGCAGGAGAAATACGCGCGGCCGTAGCCGCCGGTCGCGAGGATCACCGTATGCGCGCGATAGCGATGCAGGCGACCCGTGGCCATGTCGAGCGCGACCACGCCGCGGCAGGCGCCGTCCTGCATGATGAGGTCGAGCGCGAAGTATTCGACGAAGAACTCGGCGTGGTGCTTGATCGACTGCTGGTACAGCGTGTGCAGCATCGCGTGACCGGTGCGATCCGCCGCCGCGCAGGTGCGATGCGCGGTGCCCTTGCCGTAGTGAGTCGTCATGCCGCCGAAGGGCCGCTGGTAGATGCGCCCGTCCGCCGTGCGCGAGAACGGCACGCCGTAGTGCTCGAGCTCGATGACCGCGGCCGGCGCTTCCTTGCACATGAACTCGATGGCGTCCTGATCGCCGAGCCAGTCCGAGCCCTTGATCGTGTCGTAGAAATGGAAGCGCCAATCGTCCTCGCCCATGTTCGCGAGCGCGGCCGAGATGCCGCCCTGCGCCGCCACCGTGTGGCTGCGGGTCGGGAACACCTTCGTCAGGCAGGCGGTAGATAGTCCGGCCTCCGCGAGACCGAGGGTCGCACGCAAGCCGGCGCCGCCGGCTCCGACCACGACGACGTCGTAGGTGTGTTCGATGAATTCGTATTCTTTGGTCATAACGCGAGCGCGAGGATGGCGAAGACGCCGACGGCGGCCGCGGCCACGTGCACGAAGATCGAGGAGATCAGAAGGAGAGTCTTGGCGCCCTTGTCGTGCACGTAGTCTTCGATGACCACCTGGACACCGAGTTTCGAGTGCCACGCGAGCGTGAGGATCAGCAGGATCGCGATCAACGCCGGCCACGGCTGCGACAGCCAGGCGCGCATTTCCGCGTAGGACTGCAGCGAGTGCCCGAGCAGGCTGATGACGAACGACACCGTCAACGGGATCAGGGCGACGGCGGTCAATCGCTGCACCCACCAGTGGCCGACGCCCTCACCGGCCGCGCCGCGGCCCAAGACCTTTCCGAGCGGAGTGCGCAGGCTCATACGAGCGACTCCATGCCCATCGCGCGGCAGGCGAACCATAGCACCAGCCCGGTGAGCAGGAACGAGGCAACCACCACGATCGCGCCGCTGCGCCGCGCCTGCGCGCGTTCGAGTCCGCGGCCCGTATCCCAGAGCAGATGACGGATGCCGTTGCAGGAGTGGTAGACGAACGAAAACGTGAAGCCGACGAGCAGTAGTTTGCCGACCGGGCCCGACAGCAGGCGCATCGCGGTCGCGTATTGTTCGCGGCCCGAAGCGAGCGCCATCAGCCACCACACGAATGCGAGGAAACCCACCGTCGCCACGCAGCCGGTGATCCGGTGCAGGATCGAAAGCGACATCGTGTACATGAACTTGTACACGCCGAGGTGCGGTGAAAGTGGGCGGGAAGCCATCAGAGCGAGTTCCTAGAAGTCGATGCAGCGTCCATTTCTTTCCCAGTCACCGAAACGGGTGGGTTCCGGCCCCGAGGGACCCCCGGTTTCGGCGGGTTGCGGCTCGGGTGTCGTCGACGGCTGCGCGTCCTTGGCGTTCTCGTCGGTGACTGCGGGATGGGCGTTCGGCACGGGCGCGAATTCTGCCAGAATCGCCAGTCCGCGACCAGTTGAAATCCCTGACAAAAACCTGACGAAACAATCATGAGCGAGTCCACGAGCAAGCCCATGAACAAACCGAGGGGCACCGATCTTGGTGCAGGCGACGCCGCACTGGGTGTGCTCGCGTTTCGCGGGCCGGACGCCACGCGCTTTCTGCAAGGCCAGCTCTCGGCGGAAATCGAAAAGCTCGACGTCGGCGGCAGCACGCTCGCGGGTTTGCACAACCCACAGGGACGCGTGATCGCGGTGCTCGCCCTCGTCCGTTCCGCCGCCGAGGAACTGTTCGCCGTGTTGCCCGCCGAACTCGTCACGGACGTCATGACCCGCCTGCGCAAGTACATCCTGCGGGCCAGGGTGCGCATCGAGGATGAATCGTCGAGCGTGCGCGTGCTCGGGTGCGCGAGCCCACCGCCGGCCGCACTGGCATCCATCGACTGGCGCGGACGATGGATGGTCCTGGCGAACGCCGCCGTCGCTATCGAGCCGGGCGAACTCACGCGCGCCGACTGGGAAGCGCGGGACGTGCTCGCGGGAATTCCGCAGGTCCACACCGCGACCCGCGAGACCTTCGTCTCGCAGATGCTGAATCTCGACTTGTTAGGCGCGATCGCCTTCGACAAGGGGTGTTACACGGGACAGGAAGTCATCGCGCGGGCTCACTACCGGGGGCGGGTCAAGCGCCGGATGCAGCGCTGGCGATACACCGGCGAGGAGACACCGCGTCCGGGTGATGCGGCTCGCGGTCCGGACGGGCGATCCCTCGTGGTCGTGCGCGCGGCCCGGACCGCGGATGGCACACATGAAGTCCTGGCGGTAGGCAACTACACCGCCGCGAGCGAGGACACCGCGCCCAAGACCGGCGAAGAAGACGCGGGAATCCGGCTCGATGGCCCGCTGCCGCTTCCCTACGCGCTGCCCGACTAACTAGTTGCGCGCATCTGTCGCGCGAGCCGCCACGCGATCGCCCCCAGCGAGAGCACGCCCACGCAGAGCGCGCCCCACAGGACGGCGAGACGCCATCTGCCCGAAGGCGGAGGCGGCTCCAGGCGCTCGAGGCCACCCGCGATCCGCGCTTCGGACACCCGCGCGAACGGCTGCGCGATCATCTCGTCCAGCGCCCGGGAGCCACCGGGGAGCAGGTTCGCCAGCGCGGTCTCGGCGTTCTGCGCGCCGAAACTTCCGTACACCAACTCGAAGGGCGCGGAACCGCGCGCCACGAACAGCACGCGGTGCGGCAGCCAGCCCGCTCGCAGCCCCGGAACACCGGCGCCGAATCCGCCGCCCGTCGGGTCGACCGCCACCTTCCAGAATCGGCTCGCGTCGGCGGAAATCTCCAGGGGCGGCGATCGCAGCTCGTTGGCCGTCGCCTGCAGGCGGTAGACACCGGCGCGCGAGACGTGTCGCCACGGTTCGTGCTCCGCGCGGCGCGCGTAGTAGTCGACCTGCGCGACCGTGTTGATCTCGGGTAGTTCGAGGTCGAGGCGGTCCACCGGCAGGTGCGCGCCGAGATCGAACAGGTATTCGCCGGGCTTCCCGGACGGCTGGCCCGCGACGGTGCGCTCGTTCCTCGCCACCGCGACGTTGCCGGCGACGGGCGCCGCGAGCACGCCGGTGAATTCCGGCAACGTGGGGCCCGACTGCGCACGCATGCGCCAGTAGTTGGCGCGCGTCGGCGGAAAGGACGCCACGAGGTTCTCGAACATCGCGCCACCGTGCCGCAGCCGCGTCAACGTGACCAATCCGTTCACCGTGCGCCAGCGGGACAGGTCGTCGCTGACCTCGAGCGTCGCGAGCACCGAAAAATCCGCCGCCGTCTGCGGTAGTTCGAACGCGAACGAGGAGACCATCGTGTCGGCGCCACGCGCGTCGATGAGGTAGGCGACGAGCGGCGCATCCGCCGCGGCGACCGTATTGCCCTGCAATTCGAGCGAGGTCACGTCGCCGCTGATCGTGAGGCTCAGGGCGGAAGGCTTCTCGGCCTGTTCGCCGCGCAGCGGAAACAGCGCGAGCCGCAGGTCGGATGCGGGTCGCGCGATCACGGACGCCGGGCGCTGCAATGCGTACGGCACGACTTCACCGCTCGCGTTGAGCACTCGAAGGTCCCGCAACGCGGGATCGGTCGCGTCACGGTAGGCCGACACCGGCAGTTCGAACCACTGCAGTGGCGCTCCCGGCCAGGGCGATATATGCGCGGCGTATGCGAACTCATCGCGCACGCTTTCGCCGGCCGCGGGAACGGCGACGCAGAGCGCCGCGGCCGACAGCAACCCGCCAGCCCATCGATTCGTCATCATGCCTTCTCCGGTTCCGGCTCGGACGGCGGCACCGGCGAGAACCGCCCGATGATCAGCATCAGCACTCCCACACCGATGAACGAGACGATGCGCGCCACCGTGCCGGTGCGCGACAGATCGACCAGGAACATTTTCGCGAGCGCAATGCCGAGCAACGTCGCGCCCGTGAACCAGATCCAGCGCTCTCCCCTGCGCGTGCCGATCACCATGGCCAGCAACGCGAGCGATCCCCAGAAGATCGACAGGGCCGCCTGGACCAGCGTCGACGCCATGAGCACGTCGGGCGTGTACGCGATCCCGGTCACGTGATGGATGATTCTCAGCAGGATCGCATTCAGCAGCGCGAACGACACGAATGCGCAGGCGGCCACCAGCCCGCGCCGCATGTCCGCTGTCATCCACTCGCGCGGCGCCTTCCACTGGCGCAGCAGCCAGCTCGCGATGCCCACCAGGGCGAAGCCCTGCGCGATTTCGACCGGGTTGAGCAGGGGTAGATAGGGAAGCGGCCGCGCGCTCGCGTCGTCGAAGCAGGTCATCAGCACCCACAGCCACAGGTATGCCGCCAGGCCGCCGGCGGCGACACCGAGATACGCGTCCGGATGCGCCTTCACGGGCCAGCGTTCGCGGCTCCACGGCGCCAGCAGCAACACGAGCGCCGCCGCGGGCACGACCCCTGACACGGCAAGGCGCCAGGCCGAATCCCCGAGCCGCAGTTGCGAAATCCACCAGGACAGTTCGACCGCGACCAGCGCGACACAGAACCAGGCCGTCGCGACATGTAAAGCGGACTCGGCGCCGGCCAGCTCGGCGCGATGTTTCCATCGCAGCAGCCATACCCAGGTTCCGAGCGCGAACGGCCAGGCTATCCACCCACCGCGTGCCAGGAAGTGTCCGTCGTCGCCGATCGAAACGACGGCGGCAACGAACATGACCGGCAACAACAGCGGCGTCGGCGTGCGCGCCACGCCCCAGTCGTTCCAGCGGGACAACGCGGCGCAGCCGAGCGCGGTCGCCGTGGCGAATGCCAGCAGCGCGGCCAGCCAGTGCCGCTCGGGCAGGAACGCCGTGATTTCGTTCGCGCCCGCGAACGTCCACCACACGAGCGCCCAGTAGAGCGGGACGGCCGACGAAAGTCCCAGCCACTCCGGCAGCCGCTCGCGTTGCAGATGGGCGATGCGCGCGGTCACCAGTCCGGCGATCGCGATCAGCAACGCTCCGACGAATTCGCTGTTGGCGAGCGGCAGGTGTTGCGGCACGACGTCGTAACCGATCGCGTACGAAAACGCGGCGCCGAGTTGCAGCAGCAATCCCGAAACGATCGCGAGTTTGCGGTCCTGCCGCATGCCGACCCAGAAGATGGCCGCGCCTTCGAGCGCCCAGGTTCCCGCCGTCCAGTGACCGTCGAGCGCCAGCGGCACCGCGAGCGTCAGGAACGCCACGCCGAGCGCGAGAAACGACTCGGCGAGCAGCCGCAGCCCCTCGCCGGCTCGATTCCATACGAACCGCGCCGAGAGCAGGTAGACACCGCCGAGCGCCAGCGCGCTGAACGCCATCGCGTACGGCCGGTCGCGCACCAGCGCCGACTGCAGCAGCATCGTCATCACCGGCGTGCCGAACACCAGCGTCCCGTCGACGTAATCGGTGAGCCGCGGCGCCGTTCGCAGCGCGAACAACACGGCCACGGCGAGGAACATCAAGAAGAACAGGATCACGAACGGTTCGGTGGTCGCGAAGTGTTGCGGCGAGTACTTGAGCACTCCCCACGCGGTGCCGATGCCATACGTGAACAGGAACGCGATCAGGTTGAGCGGGCGCCAGGTCTTGAACCAGGCGATCGCGACGATGCCGGCGTTGAGCGACGCGTAGTAGCTGAACAGCACGACGTGGTTGCCCTGGCCGGTCGAGGTGAGCACCGGCGCGAGGAACCCGCCGAGCGCGCCCAGCACCGCGAGCACCATTGCGTTCTGCCCGATGGCGAGAAACGCCGACAACGCGGCAACCGCGACCAGCATCGCGAATGTCGCCGCGGGCGGCAGCAGGTCGTAGAACCGGAGCGCCGCGAAAGCCGTCAGGTACAACAGGCCGATGCCACCTCCCTGCAACGCCAGCGAGTACGGCCGCATCCGGTTGCGCAGCCTCCAGCCTATGATGAGCAACGCCGCTCCGCCGAGCGCCGCGCCCGCGAGCCGGAATTCGATCGGCAGCATGTTGCGCTCGGCGGCGAACTTGAGCAGGAACCCGACGCCGATGAACAACACGAGCACGCCGATGCGCACCACGACGTTGCCGCCGAAGAACCAGTCGCGGATCCAGGTGAAGAGCGCCGGCGGCTCGTCGTTGCCCGTGTAGCGGGGACGAGACGCTGGCGTGAACAGCGGCGCGGGTTGCGGCGTATCCGCGGGCTTCGGCGTGTGCGGTGACGCGACGGGCGGCGGTTCAATGTCGGCGGGTGGACGCTCGAAGCGCGGAGCGGGCGGCGGCGATGCCGGTTGTCGCTCCTCCTTCTCGTAGACAGGCGCAACCCGCGGTTCGGCCCGCCGCGCCGGCTTTTCTTCTTCGATCGTGCGGCTGAGCTGGAGCGAACGGAGCGCGCTTTCGATCTCGTCGAGCCGCGCGCGTAGTTTGATGTTCGCGCCGATGGCGAAACCCAGCGCAACACCCGCCAGCGCGCCCGCATAGCCGCCAAAGACGCCACCGACGATGACGCCCGCCAGCATGAGTATCACATGCATCGCCAAGACTCCTGCCGGCCCTCCGCCAGCGGAACCAGAATCGCGAATCAGCGCATCAGCGGCGCGCGAACGACACCAGGACCTGCGCGTACTCGAGCGCGCGCGCCGGGTTCAGTATCGGATGGTTTCCTTCGAATTTGTGGCCGCGTGAATTGCGCGCTCGTTCCAGCGCACGGTTGTATGCCGGCGCGAGGACATCGGCGTCCGAGGTCATGACGAGCACACGCTGCGAAACCTCGCCGAGGCGCGCGAGCACGTCGTACGCGGGCTTCGTTCCCCTGGCATCCGCCTCGGCGCCCGCGGCCATGGCTTCGTATCCGAGCTCGAGGTAGTCGCGCGTGTATTCGTAGACGATGGGCAAGGTTTCCTGCGTCAACTCGAACGACGGATCCCATTCCTTGAGCGTCCGCAGCATCACGTCGAACGCGAAACTGCGGTGACCGCCGTCCTCGGAAAGCTTCGGCGACAGCCCGGCCGTCAAGGTGGTCATCTTGCGCGTCTCTTCGGGCGCGAGGCCCGGCACGCCATCGAGCACCGCGCCCGTGACCTGCGCCGGGGAAGCAAGCAGCATCTCGACCGCGATCGAGGCAGAGAACCGCCCGCCGATCACGGTGTACGGAACCGTATGCAGCGAGCTGCAGGCCTCGAGGATGTCGGTGGCGTATTGCTGGACGGTCCAGTTGCGATTCTTCTTGTGCGAGCGGCCGGTGCCCGCGATGTCGAACGCGATCGCGCGAAAACCCGCGCGCGCGAGCTGCGGCATGACGTGTTCGTACATGCGTCCGCTCGCCGGCAGCCACGGCAGCAGCACGATGTCGGGCCCTGCTCCGCAGGCGCGGAAATGCAATTGCCCGGTGAGGGTGTCCGCGAAGCCGTAACGCATCGGCATTACGGCGCGGTCATGCGGCACTCCAGATCTTTCTCTCATCAATCCCATCCCGTTTGTCTCGACCCGGCTTTGCCGGGGGCGCCAAGTGTAACCGTCTTATGGAAAGTGTCTAAAGATCGATTGTCTCCACGTCCCGCATGGCGATCGATGATCCCAGGAAGCGCGCACCGACGCGCGCGAAACGCTCCGGACTGTCGGTCGCCAGGAGCTTCACGCCGCCGGATTTCACCGATTCGCGCAGCAGGCCGCGTTGCGCGAGCAATTCCCGGCTCGCCCGAGCGGTAGTCGCCGCGGAGTCGACGACGCGTCGGTTCGCGCCGAGCTCCGCCGCGATCGCATGCGACAGCAGCGGGAAGTGCGTGCACCCGAGCACCACCGTGTCCACCCGGGCATCGAGATGCGAGAGGTAACGCGACGTGACGGCGTCGACCGCGACACCCTCGCTCCAGCCCTCCTCGGCCAGCGCGACGAATACCTGGCAGGCGATCTGCGTGACCACGGCGTCCGCGCGCACCGCGCGAATCGCGCGCTCATACGCGCCGCCCTTCACCGTGCCTTCGGTCGCGAGCACCGCGATGCGGCCGCTCGCGGAAGCCTCGCAGGCCGCGCGGGCGCCGGGTTCGATCACGCCGAGCACCGGCATGTCGGGGAAACGTTCGCGCAGGCTCGGCAACGCGGTCGCGGAAGCGGTATTGCAGGCGACGACCAGCGCCTTGATCCCGCGGGTCGCGAGACTCTCCGCGGCGCGCACGGAGTAACGCGCCACGGTCTGCGCGCTCTTGGTGCCGTAGGGCAATCGCGCGGTGTCGCCGAGATAGACGAAATCTTCGTGTGGCAGGTCCGCCATCAACGCGCGCAGCACCGTGAGGCCTCCGACCCCCGAATCGAATACGCCGATCGGAGCCTCGCTGCGCGGTTCGCTCACGATGGGTGTGTTTCCGGGCGCATGTGCGGGAACAACAGTACGTCGCGAATCGAGGGTGAGTCCGTGAAGAACATCACCAGTCGATCGATGCCGACCCCGAGACCGGCGGTCGGCGGCATGCCGTACTCGAGCGCACGCACGAAGTCGGCGTCGTAGTACATGGCCTCGTCGTCGCCGGCTTCCTTGCGCTCGACCTGCGCGCGGAAGCGCGCCGCCTGGTCCTCGGCGTCGTTGAGCTCGGAAAAACCGTTGGCTATTTCGCGACCCGCGACGAAGAACTCGAAGCGGTCGGTGAGGAACGGATCCTGGTCGTTCGCGCGCGCCAGCGGGCTCACTTCGGCCGGATACGCATACACGAACGTCGGGTCCATGAACGTGTGCTCGGCGTTCTTCTCGAACAGCTCGATCTGCAGCTTGCCCGCGCCGTCGTGCGGCTTGAACGCGATACCCTGCTGCGTGCACAGCTCGCGTAGATAGGCGACGTCGCGCGCGCGGCTCATGTCGAAGCCGGGCGTGTGTTCGGCGACCGCGTCGATCACGGAGATGCGCTTGAACGGCCTGTCGAGATCGTACTCGCGGCCCTGGTAGCTGAACTGCCGCTGGCCGAGCACCACGTCCGCGAGGCCCTGCATCGCGCGCTCGACCATCACGATCAGGTCGTTGTAGTCGGCATACGCGACATACAGTTCGAGCATCGTGAATTCCGGGTTGTGTCGCGTCGACACGCCCTCGTTGCGGAAGTTGCGGTTGATCTCGTAGACGCGCTCGAAACCGCCGACCGTGAGCCGCTTGAGATACAGCTCCGGCGCGATGCGCAGGTACATGTCCATGTCGAGCGCGTTGTGATGCGTCTTGAACGGCCGCGCGGCCGCGCCGCCCGGGATCGACTGCAGCATCGGCGTTTCGACTTCGAGGAAATCCATCGAATCGAGGAAATCGCGCAGGTAACGAATGATGCGGTTGCGCGCGATGAACACCTGCCGGCTCTGCTCGTTGACGATGAGGTCGACGTAGCGCTGGCGATAACGCGTATCGACGTCCTGCATGCCATGCCACTTGTCGGGCAACGGACGCAAGGCCTTGGTCAACAGCCGAAGTTCCTCGACGCGCACCGACAACTCGCCGGTCTTCGTCTTGAACAACGTGCCCGTGGCCGCGAGGATGTCGCCCACGTCGTATTTCTTGAACGCTTCGTATGCTTCCCCGAGCGCGTCGCGCTGCAGGAAGATCTGGATCTGACCCGTGCGGTCCTGGAGCTTCGCGAAGCTCGCCTTGCCCATGATGCGCTGGAACATCATGCGGCCCGCGACGTGCAGCTTCACGGGCGGATTCGCGTCGAACCATTCCGCCGGCTTGTCGCCGTATTCGGTCTGCAGCAGCGAGGCCAGCACGTCGCGCCGGTAGTCGTTCGGAAACGCCGGCACGCCCTTGGCCTTCGCCTGCTCGCGGATCGCCGCGAGTTTCGCGCGTCGTTCCGCGATCAACTTGTTTTCGTCGGTCTTGTTCGGGTCTACCGGTGCGTCGCTCACAGTCCCGCCTTGAGTGATGCTTCCATGAATGGGTCGAGGTGCCCGTCGAGCACCTTGTTCGTATCGCCGATCTCGACGTCGGTGCGCAGATCCTTGATGCGCGACTGGTCGAGCACGTAGGAACGGATCTGGTTGCCCCAGCTCACGTCCGACTTCGAATCCTCGAGCACTTTCGCCGCGGCATTGCGCTTGTTGAATTCGAGCTCGTACAGCTTCGCCTTCAACATCTTCATCGCGGTCGCGCGATTCTTGTGCTGGCTGCGCTCGTTCTGGCATGCCACCACGATGCCCGTGGGCTCGTGCGTGAGGCGCACCGCGGATTCGGTCTTGTTGACGTGCTGTCCGCCCGCGCCGCTCGAACGGTACACGTCCATCTTGATGTCGGCCGGATTCAGGTCGACCTTGATGTCGTCGTCGACCTCGGGCGAGACGAACACCGATGCGAACGA
>JAEZCN010000199.1 GCA_023433515.1 Pseudomonadota bacterium | reverse complement strand
CCGCGCTCTCCCACCACAGGCCGCAGGTAAGCCCGCGCACGTCATGCGGATCTTCGACGACCTCGGCGATCAGCGCGTGGTCCTCCGCGAGCAGGAAGTCGCCGCTCGACCAGAGCGCATGCCCGCGCGCGTCGTGGATCGACAGGGAGAGAATGGCGGGGTTGCGGCGCATGAGGCCGCGCGCCAACGGCGCGAGCAAAGGAGCTGTTTCATGGGTCGTCGTGTGTGTCATACGTGGCATTGAGGATAGGTGGGCCGACGGAACAGACCGTCGTCGCCGCGCGGCGACGTTGGGTTCGGGAGACGCGCGCCGGCCTGTGGGGTGTTAGGTCAAATCCCGCTCACCACATATTGCATGGCGGACTCATCCCCGCCCCCTAGAATCAGGCCATGTCCCCTCCTGCGCCCACCCTCGCCCGTCGTGATGTCAATCGCGCGCTGTTCGCCCTGTGGGCCCTGTTCTGGCTGCTCATGATCGTCGTCGCGGTCGAGGATCATCGCGACGACGGTGGTGTGCGATGGTGGGAACCGTACGTCTGGGAAGGCAGTTCCGCCCTGGTGGCGACCTTCTGGCTCGTATTGCAGCGGCGGCTGACTTCCGGCTGGAATGTGCCGATCTCGCAGCCCTGGCGCTGGTTCGCGCGACAGGCGGTGTGGCTGCCGCTGGTGGCATTGAGCTTCGTGATCTCTATCTACGCGCTGCGGCACGGCGTCTACGCCCTCACCACGGAAACCTACGAGCACCCCGGCTGGGCCTACCTGCTCTTCTACGAGAGCATCAAGCTGCTGCTGTTCGCGAGTCTGTGGCTCGGGATCATCTTCGGCCTCGAGAGTTTCGCGTCCTGGCGCGACGAACGCGAAAGACTGCTGGCGCTGCAGAAGCACCTGGCCGAATCACAGCTCGCGCAGCTCAAGGCGCAGTTGCAGCCGCACTTCCTGTTCAACGCGCTCAACACGATCTCCTCACTGATGCAGGTGGACGTGGAACGCGCGGACCGCCTGCTCACGCAGCTCGCCGACCTGTTGCGCGCGACCCTGCAGGCCGGGGAGCGCGACACCACGTCGCTGCGTGACGAGCTCGAAGTACTGGAACTCTACGCACGCATCATGGAGGAGCGATTCGCGGGCCGCGTCACGCTGAACTGGCAGGTCGCCGACGATACGCTCGAAGCCCGGGTCCCGGCGCTCATCCTGCAGCCGCTGCTCGAGAATGCCTTCAAACACGGCGTCGAGCGCAGCACGGAGCACGCGAACCTGAGCCTCGCCGCCCGTCGCGAGGGCGAACGCCTCGAGGTCACGGTGCGCAACACCGGCGCGCTCGGCGGTGCAGGCCGTGGCGGTGGCATCGGCCTGCGAAACTGCCGCGACCGGCTTGCGCTGCTCCACGGCTCGGCCGCCAACCTCACCTTGACCGAAGAACGCGGCGAGGTGGTGGCGCGGCTCTCGCTCCCCTGGCGGCGTCACGCGACATGATCCGGGTGCTCATCGCCGACGACGAAGCCCCGGCGCGCGACAAGCTGCGCCGCTGGATCGCCGCGCAGGGGGATTTCGAGATCGCGGCGGAGGCCGGCGACGGGCTGGCGGCGGCACGATCCATAACCACGCATTCGCCCGACGTCGTTTTTTTGGACGTCCAGATGCCCGGACTCAGCGGGCTCGAGGTGGCGGCCCAGCTCGAGCCGGCAACCGCGCCCCTGCTGGTCTTCGTGACGGCCTACGACGAGCACGCCATCAAGGCCTTCGAGCTCAACGCGGTCGACTATCTACTCAAGCCTTACGACAAGGACCGACTGCACCGGACGCTCGAGCGCCTGCGCGGCCGGCACGCGGCGCCAGACGCGGGACGCGCCGGCGATGCGGTGCGCACCGCCCGCGAACGGACCGGCACGAGCGACCGCCTGCTCGTGCCGCACGGAGAATCCCTGCAGCTCATCGACGCCGCGGCCATCCACTGGCTCGAGGCCGACGACAACTACGTTCACGTGCACACCCCGAACGCGCGGTACATGATCCGGCGCACGCTCGGCGACCTGCTCGCCCAGCTCGGCGAACATCGCTTCGCGCGCATCCACAAGTCCGCGGCGATCAACCTGGCACAGATCGACCGGCTCGTGCCGCTGTTCAAGGGCGACTACGAAGTGCGGTTGCGCGACGGCAAGGTGCTCAGGCTCAGTCGCCGCTTCAAGGACGACCTGTTCGCCCGGCTGCCCCGCTGACGTCCCGCGCGCCCCGCCCCCGTCCCGCTTGCCACATTGTCGTCGCGGGGATGGAGACACCCCGCCACGCTGTTCCACGACACACGGGAGAGCGTCCATGAACCCTGACACGATCGCATCGACGAACCGCTATGACTTCCTCGACTGGCTGCGCGTGCTCGCCATCTTCCTGCTGCTGTTCTTCCACACCGGCATGTTGTTCGTGGGCTGGGGCTGGCACATAACCAACGCCGACACCATTCCGGCGCTGCAATGGCCCATGGACATCGCGCACCGGCTGCGCATGCCGCTGTTGTTCGTGATCGCCGGCGCGGGCATGTGGTACGCGCTGCAGCGTCGCAGCATCGGCGCCTTCACCCGCGAACGCACGCTGCGTCTGCTCGTGCCCGTGATCGCCGGAATGTTCCTGATCGTGCCGCCGCAGGTCTTCGTGGAACGCATCGCGCACGGCGAGTGGCACGGCGGCTACCTGCGGTTCATGACGGAGCGCGTCCTCCAGTTCGAGCCGTATCCCGCCGGCAACTTCAGCTGGCACCACCTGTGGTTCATCGTCTATCTGTTTGTCTACGTGCTGCTGCTGCTGCCGCTCATGGCCTGGTGGCGGCGCGCACGTCCCGTGATCCGCCCCGCCGCGTGGCTGTTCGCACTCGGGCTGCCGCTCGGCATCAACGAGGCGCTGCTCAAGCCGCACTACCCGGAAACCCACAATCTCACCAGCGACTGGTACATCTTCGTCCACTATCTACTGCTCACGGGGTACGGGTTCGTGCTCGCCGGCATGCCGGGCGTGTGGGACTGGCTCGCGGCGAAGCGGCACTGGGCGCTGGGGATCGGGCTCGGCGTGTTGACCGCTCTTCTCACGATGTTCGCGACCGGCGTCGCCGATCACGACACCGTCGCGGATCACATGCTCGCCAACGTCTTCACCTGGGCCTGCCTCATGGCCTTCCTCGGTTATGGGCGAAAGCACCTGAGCTTCAGCAACCCACTGCTGCGCTGGGCGCGCGATGCGAGCTACCCGGTGTACATCCTTCACCAGACGGTGATCATCGCGATCGCGTACTTCGTGATCCAGTGGGCCTGGAGTCCCGGGGCGAAATACTGGCTGGTGCTGGTGACCACGTTGCTCGCCTGCGTGGCGATGTACGAGTTGATCCGCCGCGTCGCGCCGCTGCGCTTCCTGTTCGGCATGAAGCCGGCGCGCGACACCGCGCAGCGGCCGGCGCTCAGTTCCCCGGCGAAGCCGAGTACAGAGGTTTCTTGAGCTTCCAGCGCTTGTGCGACCAGGGCCAGTCGGCGGGCGCTGCGCGGATCTGCTCCTCGACCATGCGCGCGTAACGGGCCGTGAATTCACCCGCGGGAAGCTGCTCGCCCGCGGCCGCGAGCGGCGCGAACTCGACTTCGTAGCAGCCGCGCGCGACGCGCCGCAATTTCACGAACAGCGCCGGGTACCGCGCGGTGCGCGCGATTTCTTCAGGGCCCAGGAAAAACGCCGTGTCGCGGTTGAGGAATCTGATCCACTGCTTGCGCTCGCTCGTGACCGGCTCCTGGTCCGCCAGCATCGCGATCGCGCGTGGCTCGCCGCGTTTCTTGATGATGTCGCCTAACAACTCCGGCGCCGGGATCATGCGCGCGCCGAACCGGCCGCGCAACGCGAGCATCTCGCGTTCGGCCCAGCTGTCGACCAGCGGCTTGTACGCGGCGTCGACCGGCATTCCGAGCTGCGTCGACAGGCCGAGCAGCAGCCACTCCCAGTTGCACTGATGCCCTGCGCACAGCAACACCGGTTTGCCCTTCGCGACCACGTCGCGCACGAGCTCCGGATTCAGCAGCCGGACGCGGCGCTCGAGCTCCGCCGTCGTGAGCCGCGGAGAGTGAATGATTTCGACCAGCATGTCGGCGAAGCCGCGGTAGTAGTCGCGGATCACGCGTTCACGGGTGGTCTCATCCCATTCGGGGAACGACTTCGTGAGGTTGGCGACCACGACGTGGCGGCGATAGGGAATCACCTTCCAGGCGCAATACGCCAGGAAACGCGCGATGGGATACCAGACGAAGAGCGGGATCCTGGAAAAAGCGCGGAGCCACAGCGAGGACTTCGCGGATGCGGTCGTATCGGAGTTTCCGGGCCGCGCTCCGCTGACGGATCCGGAAGGTTTCGGCACGCCCTGATTCACCGCGCGGCATCCTACGTCGATAAAAGAAAGGCCGTCATCGAGACGGCCTTCCTGTCATGGTGCCCCCAGTCTGATTCGAACAGACGACCCCATCATTACGAATGATGTGCTCTACCAGCTGAGCTATAGGGGCGAATCCTCAGAGGGCGCGCATTCTAATGGCGTGAGGTGGGCGATGGAAGCGCCAAAGTCCTCGCGACAGGAGCAAGGGGAGCCCTGAATTCGCAATTTCGTCGCTTCGCGCGGCTCAGGCCGCGTTTTTGCGACGGAGTCTGATGACGAGCTCGATGCCGTCGACCTGCATGCCGGGCGGTGGCTCGGGCAGGCGCTGGAATTCCACGTCGCGCAGCGAGACGTCCAGCAGCGCGCCGGTGTCGAGGTCGTGGAAGTGGTAATGCGAATCGGTGTTCGAATCGAACCAGCAGCGATCATTGCCAACCGAGAGCTGGCGGATGAGCCCCGAGGCCGCGAACAGATTGAGCGTGTTGTAGACCGTCGCCTTCGAGACGCGCAGCCCCTGGCTGCGCAGGCCCGCGAGTACTTGCTCGGCGGAAAGGTGTTGCGGGCGACCCAGCAGGAGCGCCGCGATGCGCAGGCGCTGGGCGGTTGGCCTTACACCATGCCCCAGTAGTCGCTGGGTCAGAGCCTCATGGGTGACGGGTTCGGCGTCCATGTGCGACATGCGGCGGGAGTATACGCCCGGAGCGCCGTCGACTGGCAAATGGCCGCGAACCCACCATTTTTACGACTCGGCGCGCGGCTTGCGCGGAGTGAGCATGCGTACATGCCCCGCCCCGCCGGATTCACGCTGACCGAAATGCTGTTCGCCATGGCCGTCATGGCCATGGTCGCCGGCATGTGCGCCCCGTCGATCCGGGACGTCATGCGGCGGGGCGCCGTGCGCGCCGCCAGCCTGCACGTGGCCGGCGCGTTGGCCCAGGCCCGCTCGGCGTCCATCACCGGCAACCGGCGCGGGACTTTCTGCCTGGCCGGATCCTCCGGCGCCTGCCTGCAGGTCCCGGCGCCCGCCACCGGCTGGCAGGTTTTCGTCGACGAGCCGGAGGGGCCGCACGTGGTCGCCCGCGGCACCCTGCCGAAGGGGGTGCTGCTCGTGAGCAACCGGGCAAGCGTGCATTTCTGGCCGGTGGCGACCGCCGCATCGACGGCCACCCTAACTATTTGCGATGGAGCCGGGCGCGCGCCGTGGCGCCAGCTCGTCGTGAGCCAGACCGGACGCGTGCGCCCACAGTCCGGTTCCGGCCCGGCGGGCTGTCCATGAGCGCGCCCCGGCGGGCCTCGGCCATCACGATGGCGGGCTTCACGCTGGTCGAAGCCCTGATCGCGATGCTGGTGCTCGCGATCGGCCTGCTCGGCTGCGCTTCGCTGCTCGCGTGGAGCCTGTTCGAAGGAAACGCGGCGCTGCGGCGCGAACAGGCGCTGGTCGCCGCCGGCGACCTCGCGGAGCGCGTGCGTGCGAATGGCGGAGTCCCCGACGATGCGGTGCGCGCGAGCTGGCAAGCGCAGGTCGCCGCGCACTCTCCCCTGCTTCCCGCATTGGAATCGACGTTCACCGTCGTGCCGCAGGCGAGCGCCACGGACCTCGAGCGCATCGAGGTCGCGTTGCGCTGGCTCGAGCCGCGCGCCGCCGGCGGCAGCGAGTCGCTCGTGTTGCACGTTCACCGGCGCCCGGTTGCGCAGTGAGCCGCATGACCCGCGCGAATTCGCGGGGCTGGTCCCTGCTCGAGCTGATGGTCGGTCTCGCGATCGCGAGCGTCGTGCTCACGGGCGCGATCTCCCTGCTGGCGCACAGCCGCGGCCTGCTCGATGCGAACGACAGCGTATCGCGGCTGCAGGACCAGGCGCGGCACGCGTTGTCCGTCCTCGTGCGGGATCTCGAGCATGCGGGCTCATTTGGCTTCGGGCTGGATCATCGATCGCTGCGCATCGTGCGCGATGGCGACCCGTCGCTCGCCATCGCCTCAGGCGACGATCTGCGCCAGGATGCGCCGCCCGTGCCACTGCCGCCGTCGATTCATGGCTGCGGCGCGAATTTCGCGGTCGACCTGTCGCGCGCCGTGGAAGCATCGAACAATCGTTTCGCCGCCGGAGTCGACGCGTCGCGCTGCGACCCCACGGCATCGGCCGGCGGCGCCATGACCGGCGCGGATACGCTGACCGTGCGCCGCGCTACCGAGATCGCCTCACCCATGCCGGGCCGTCTGCAACTGTTCTCGAATCGATTCACGACACGATCGGGACAGGTCCTGTTCGCGGACGGCCGTGCACCCGGCACCTCCGCGGACTACGAGGACACGTTCGACGTCGTGGTGCGCATCTACTACGTGGCGCGCAGCTCGGTGGAACGCGCGGGCTGGCCGGCGTTGCGCGCGAAGACGCTGACGACGATCGCCGGGTCGCCGGCTTTCCGAGACGAGGAAATCCTTCCGGGCGTCGAGGATATGCAGGTGCAGTTCGGCATCGCGGAGGCAGGCACGTCGGGCCCCGTGACGCGTTTCGTCGACCCGGACGCGGCCGAACTACTCACCCTGGCGCCGCGCGCCGTGCGGATCTGGCTGCGCATCCGCGCGGAAACCACGGAGCGCGGATACCGCGACGATCGCACCTGGCGGTACGCAGATGCGCAATTCGCGCCGGCGGCGTCCGAGCAGGGCATCCGGCGACTGCTTGTGTCACGCACCGTGACGTTGCGCGCGCCGGGTAGTGAGCCGTGAGGCGCGGCCGCGCTCGTGGCGCCGCGCTCGTGATGAGCCTGCTGCTGCTCGGCTTGCTCACGATGTTCGCGCTCGCCGCGGCCAGCTCCGCGCGCCTCGAGCGAGCGCTGGCTTCGAACGAACAGTTTCGCGAGAATGCGGCGAACGCCGCGCAATCCGGCGTCGAGCTCGCGACGCTCGCGCTGCTGGTGACGCCGAGTCCCGACCTGGCGCCGGAAATGCGGCGGCGAGTGACGCTCGCCGGCGGCGCCGAGACCGAAGTCCGCGCGCGTTTTGCCGGATACGAAACGAACCTGCCGCAGGAGTCCGCTGTGTTGTTGGTCGGGGCCCATTTCGAGATCACGAGTACCGGACGAGCCGCGCGCGGCGCGACCGAAACGATATCCAGTGGCTTGATGATCGTGGTCCCGGCGAGCGCGGCGATCGTCGCATCGGTCGCGGAGATGCCGGGTCGCGGCGCAGCGCCCTGCGGAAGTCGCTCCGCCGGGCGACGCTGCTACCGCGCCGGACAGTCGCTCACCACGTTCTGGCGTCGCGTGCCGGAAGGCGGCGCGAGCCCATGAAGCGCGGCTTCACGCTGGCCGAGATCCTCACGGTGATCGTCGTGCTCGGGGTGCTCGCGGCCGTGGCCATACCCTCGTGGCGCCAACACGTGTTGCGCACGCGGCGCGCCGCCGCGCACGAGTTGCTGCTCAAGTTGCAGGTCGCGCAGGAGGATTTCTTCGGACGGAATGCCCGCTACGCGACGTCGGAAGAACTGTCACTTTCGCCGCCCGCCGGGCTCGGGCTGCCGGCGGTCACCACCGATTCGAACTACCGACTCGAGATCGTGACCGCGTCCGATGGACTCGCGTTCGAAGCCACCGCGCGCGCGGCGTCCGGACAGGCGGACGACACGCATTGCGCGACGTTCGGAATCGATCACCTCGGAATGCGCACCGCGAGCGACGCCGCCGGCGTCGATCGCTCGATGGACTGCTGGCGTTAGGAGGACTCGGCCGTGCGGCGCAGCTGCCGCGGCAACGAGAAGACCACGCGTTCTTCGCGGCCGTGCTGCTCTTCGGCGGGAGTACCGCCCCACTCGCGCAAGCGCGCGATGACCTGCTGCACGAGTTCCTCGGGCGCCGACGCGCCCGCGGTGACGCCCACCGCGCTCTTGCCTTCGAACCACTCGCGCTTCAGGAACGACGCGTCGTCGATGAGGTACCCCGGTCGCCCCGCGCGTTCGGCCAGCTCGCGCAGCCGGTTGGAATTGCTGCTCGTGATCGAGCCGACCACGATGAGCACGTCGCAATGGGCGATCAGCTCCTTGACCGCGTCCTGGCGGTTCTGCGTCGCGTAGCAGATGTCCTCGCGCCGCGGGCTCGCGAGCGTCGGGAATCGTTCGCGCAATGCCGAGACTATCGCGGCGGTGTCGTCGACCGACAGCGTCGTCTGCGTCACGAACGCGAGGCGCTCGGGATCGTGTACCTGGAGCCTGCGCGCCTGCTCGACGTTCTCGATCAAATGCATGCGCCCGCCGTTCGAATCGTCGAAACGGCCCATCGTGCCTTCCACCTCAGGGTGGCCGGCGTGCCCGATCAGCACGACGTCGCGCCCTTCGCGCGCATATCGCGCGACTTCCATGTGCACCTTGGTGACGAGCGGACACGTCGCGTCGAACACGGTAAGCCCGCGCCGGTCGGCCTCGTTCGCCACCGCCGCGGAAACGCCGTGCGCGGAGAAGATCACCGTGGCGCCGTCCGGCACCTGGTCGAGCTCGTCGACGAACACCGCGCCGAGCCGGCGCAGGCGCTCGACCACGTGCACGTTGTGCACGACTTCGTGTCGCACGTAGATGGGCGCGCCGAACATCGCGATCGCGCGCTCGACGATGTCGATGGCCCGATCGACGCCGGCGCAGAATCCGCGCGGGTTGGCGAGCAGGATCTTCACGCCCTGTCCTTCGCCGCGCGCTTCTCGCGCCGCGATTCGAGCAACACGTCCAGGATCACGAGACATGCGCCGATCGTGATGGCCGAGTCCGCCACGTTAAAGGCCGGGAAGTACGAGCCGCCCCAGTGCACCTGCAGGAAGTCCACGACGAAGCCGTGCTCGAGCCGGTCGATCACGTTGCCGACGGCGCCTCCGAGGATCAGCGCCAGGCCGGCCGCCAGGAATCCCTGGGTCGCGACCGACACCGTGCGCAGCCAGTACACGAATGCGATCGACGCGCCGATCGCGAACAGCGAGAACACCCAGCGCTGCCAGCCGCCGGCGTCCGCGAGAAAGCTGAACGCCGCGCCCGGATTGTGCGCGCGCACGATGTTGAACACCGGCAGCACGTGAATCGACTCGCCGAGCATCATGTTGTTCTCGATCCAGAACTTGGTCAGCTGGTCGACGAGGATCACGAGCGCGGAGATCCACAACCAGCGGATGCCGCTTTCCTTCCAGCGGGCGGGTTTCGGGTGATCACTCATGCGAGTTGCCTCGACTCGCCCGGCTCGTCGAGGTTCTCGACGCAACGCGCGCAAATCGTCGGATGCTCGTTATTGGAGCCGACCTCGGGCCGATGGTGCCAGCAGCGCTCGCACTTCGGCGCCGTGGACGCCTGCACGCGGATCCACACGCCGCCGTCCTTCGCGCCACCTTCCTTCGAAAAAAGCGCCACCTTGATCGCGCCCACCGGCGGACCCGCGGCATTGCTCACGCGCTTCACCGTCGCGGCGGACGTGATCAACAGGAATCGCAGCTCCTCGCCGAGCGCCATGAGCTTTTCGCGGAATTCGTCCTTCGCGAACACTTCGACCTCCGCATCGAGCGAGCCGCCGACCGCGCCTTCCACGCGCAGCTTCTCGAGCTCCTGCGCGACCGCGGCCTTGAGCTGTATGAACGTGTTCCAGTCGACCGACTCGGTCGCACCGGAAACGGCGGGTAGTTTGTGCCAGGTTTCGAGGAACACCGACTCTCCGCGTTTGCCGGGGATGAACTTCCAGATTTCGTCCGCCGTGAACGACAGGATCGGCGCGAGCCAGCGGACCATCGCCTCGGCGATGTGATACAGCGCGGTCTGCGCAGAGCGGCGCGCCTTGCCCTTCTTCGGCGTCGTGTAGAGCCGGTCCTTGAGCAGGTCGAGATAGAACCCGCCCAGGTCCGCCACGCAGAAGTTGAGCACCTTCTGGTAGATGAGGTGGTACTGGAAGCCGCGGTACGCCTCGACGATTTCTTCCTGCAGCGCCGCCGTGCGCGCGATGGCCCAGCGATCGATCGCCACGAGCTCATCGACCGGAACGGCATCGGTCGCCGGATCGAAGCCCGCGAGGTTGCCCAACAGGAAGCGCACCGTGTTGCGCATGCGCCGATACGAATCGGACATGCGCTTCAGGATTTCATCCGACAGCGCCATTTCGTTCGAGTAGTCGGTCGCGGCGATCCACAGGCGCAACACGTCCGCGCCCGAGGTCGACATGACCTTCTGCGGCACGATCACGTTGCCCAGCGACTTGGACATCTTGCGGCCCTTCTCGTCGACCGTGAATCCGTGCGTGAGCACGGACTTGTAAGGCGCACGTTCGTACAGCGCTTCCGACATCAGCAGCGAGGAATGGAACCAGCCGCGATGTTGGTCGGAGCCTTCGAGATAGATCTCGACCGGCGGCTTCACTTCGTCCGGATGCGTGTAATGCACGCACTCGTGCGACAGGCCCGAGTCGGCCCACACGTCCATGACGTCCGTGACCTTCACGTAGCTGTCGGCGTCGTCGCCCAACAGCTCGCGCGGGTCGAGATCGAACCAGGCCTCGATGCCGTCCTTCTCGACGCGATTGGCGACTTCCGCGATCAGCTCCTGCGTACGCGGATGCAGCTCCTCCGTTTCCTTGTGGATGAACAGCGTGATCGGCACACCCCAGGTCCGCTGGCGCGAGATGCACCAGTCGGGACGGTCGCGGATCATGTTGTAGATGCGCTGTTCGCCCCACGACGGAAACCATTGCACCTTCTGGATGTCGCGCAGCGCGTTCGCGCGCAGACCCTTCTGGTCCATGCTGATGAACCATTGCGGCGTGGCGCGGAAGATCACCGGCGTCTTGTGGCGCCAGCAATGTGGATAGCTGTGCGAGATCGGCTCGTGTTTGAGTAGCCGGCCGCGCGAGGCCAGCAGATCGACGATGACCTTGTTGGCCTCGTCCACCTTGATGCCCGCGACGAACGGCGTCCCTTCACGGAACCGTCCGTCGCCCATCACCGGGTTGTCGACCGGCAGGCTGTACTTCTGGCCAATCGCGAAGTCTTCCTGGCCATGCGCGGGCGCGGTGTGCACGGCGCCCGTGCCCGCCTCGAGCGTGACGTGATCGCCGACGATCACCGGCACGTGTTTGGGCAGGAACGGATGTTCGAGCTGCAGGTGTTCGAGCGCCTTGCCCTCGAACTGCACGAGCACCTGGCCCTTGCCGAGGCCGTAACGCTGGAGGCACGCGTCCAGCAGCTCGTTCGCGAGCACGAGTAGTTCGGACTGCCCGTTGCGCGAGACCCAGAGCAGCACGTATTCGATCTTCTCGCCCAGCGCGACCGCTTCGTTCGCGGGCAGCGTCCAGGGAGTCGTGGTCCAGATCACGAGTGAGGCGGGCTGAGTGCCGAACACCTCGGGATTCACGCCCACTCGGCGCGCGAGATCCGTCGTGTCGTGCACGCGGAACTCCACGTCGATCGACGGCGAGGTCTTGTCCTCGTATTCGACCTCGGCCTCGGCCAGCGAGGAGCGGCAATCGAGACACCAATGGACCGGCTTGGCACCCTTGTAAAGGTGTCCGTTGCGGATGATGTGCCCGAGCGCGCGGATCTGCTGCGCTTCGAAGCGCGGATCCATCGTGAGGTACGGGCGATCCCAGTCGCCGAGCACGCCGAACCGCTTGAAGTCGGAGCGTTGCAGATCGACCTGCTCGCCCGCGAACTTGCGGCACGCCGCGCGGAATTCCTTCGCGTTGAGCTTGTTGCCGACGCGGCCGAACTTCTTCTCGATCTGGTGTTCGATGGGCAGGCCGTGGCAGTCCCAGCCCGGGATGTACGGCGAGTCGTAGCCGTCCATCTGGTGCGACTTCACCACGATGTCCTTGAGCACCTTGTTGAGAAAATGCCCGAGGTGCGCGGCACCGTTCGCGTACGGCGGACCGTCGTGCAGCACGTACCGCGGCCGGCCGCGCGCGACCTCGCGGATCTTCTGGTACAGCCCCTTGCTCTCCCACTCGTCGAGAATCTTCGGCTCGCGCTGCGCGAGGTCGGCCTTCATCGGAAAGCCGGTTTCTGGAAGGTTGATGGTGCTCTTGTAATCGGCCACTGACGTTCTCGCGTGTCTCTGACTAACTAACTATGTCCAACCGTCTTCAGGATGCCGCGCGCTTCCGCCGCGTCCTCGTGCATCGTCCGCACGAGCGCGTCCAGATCCGCGAACTTCTCCTCGTCGCGGATCTTCGCGACGAACTCCACCTCGAGATCGCGTCCGTAGAGCGAGCCCGAATAATCGAACACGTGCGCCTCGAGCAGCGGCTCGGTGCCATTCACCGTCGGCCGGAACCCGAGACTCGCCACGCCCGCGTGCGGCACGTGCGATTGCGAACCCTCGATACCGCGCACCCGCACCGCGTAGATGCCGGTGAACGGCAGCTTGCGGCGGCGCATGCGGATGTTCGCCGTGGGATACCCCAACCGGCGACCGAGCTGCTCGCCCCGCACCACGCGCCCGTACATCGAATACGGCCGCCCGAGCAGGTCGCGCGCGCGCTTGAAATCCGCCGCGGCCAGCGCGGCGCGTACGCCGCTCGAGCTCACGCGTACGTCGTCGCTGCACACCGACGGCACGAGTTCGAGCGCGAACCTGCCCGCGTCCGCCGCCGCGCGCAGCAGCGCCACGCTGCCCGCGCCACCGCGGCCGAAGCGAAAATCCTGACCCACCACCACCGCGGAGGCCGCGAACCGGTCGGTGAGCAACCGCACGAACTCCTCACCAGTGAGCGAGCGCAGCTTCTCGTCGAAGCGCAGCACGCACATCGCATGCAGGTCCGAACGCTCGAGCACGCGCCAGCGCTCGCGGAAATCCGTGAGCCTCGCGGGCGGATCCTGCGCGGCGAGGTATTCGCGCGGCAGCGGCTCGAAGGTCAGCATCATCGCCGGCTTCGCATGCTGCTTCGCGATGCCGCAGGTGGCGGCGATGAGCGCGCCATGCCCGAGGTGGATGCCGTCGAAGCTGCCGATCGTGATCGCGGCGCCGCGGTGCTCCGGCTTCAGGCCCTGCAACCCACGAATGAACTCCATGGCGATTATGCCCCGGCCACGTTGCGCACGTGGCGCAAACGGGCTCCGGCCAGCAGCAACGCCGAGAAATAGGCCGCCGCGCCCGCGACCACGCACAGTGCGAGGCGTCCGGCGCGCTCCCAGGCGGGCTGATCCAGCCAGCTGGACAGGTCCCCGCCGAGCCACAGCAGCACCGCGGCCATGATGGCGTTGGCGAACACCACGCGGGTCAGCAGCGCGCCCCAGCCTGGCCGGGCCTTGTAGACGCCACGCTTCCTCAAGCCCCACAACAGCAGCGTGGAATTGAGCGCCGCCGACACGCAGGTCGACGTCGCGATCAGGATGTGTGGATAGGGGAAGCCGAAATGCTGCGCGGGCAGCACCACGGCCACGTTGAGGCCCATGCCCACGCCGAGCGCGATGAGGCCGACGCGCACCGGAGTCTTCGTGTCCTGGCGCGCGAAATATCCCGGGGCCAGCACCTTGACGAGGCTGAACCCGACGAGACCCCACGAATACGCCATGAGCGCGTAACTCGCCATCTGCACGTCGTGGGGCTTGAAGGCGCCGTAGCCGAGGGTGGTCGCGGTCAGCGGACCCGCGAACACGAGCATGGCCACCGCGGCCGGAGAAATCAGCACGATCACGAGGCGCAACGCCCAGTCGAGCGTGCTCGTGAAATGCTCCATCGTGTCCGACGCGTGATGACGCGACAGCGCCGGCAGGATCACGGTGGCGAGCGCGATGCTGAACACGCCGAGCGGAAACTCCATGAGCCGGTCCGCGAAATACAGCCACGACATGCTGCCGGTGATCAGGAAGCTCGCGATGATGGTGTCGAGCAGCAGGCTGACCTGCGCGACGGACGATCCGAAGATGCCCGGCAGCATCAGTTTGCCGATGCGCCGCACGCCTTCGGCCGCGGGCTTCCAGCGCGGCCGCCGGAACAGGCCGAGTTTGACGACGGCCGGGATCTGGAACCCGACCTGCAGCAAACCACTCAGGAACACGCCCATCGCGAGCGTCACGCCCGGGTTGTCGGTGTGCGGCGCGATCCAGATCGCGAACACCACCATGACCACGTTCATGATCACCTGCGTGTAGGCGGGCAGCGCGAAGCGGTTGTAGCTGTTGAGCACGCCCGAACACAGCGCGCTCAGCGAGATGAACAGTAGATAGGGAAACGTCCAGCGCAGCATGGACGTGGCCATGTCCCACTTGTCCGGTCGGTCGTGCCAGCCCGGGACGAAGGCGAGAATGATGAGCGGCGCCGCGATGACGCCGATCACCGTGATGACGAACAGGACCACCGCGAACGTGCCGGCGACGTCCTCGACCAGCCCCTTCACTTCCTCGTGGTCGCGCTTGACCTTGTACTCGCTGATCACCGGCACGAAGGCCTGGGAGAAGGAGCCCTCCGCGAACAGCCGGCGCAGGAAGTTCGGGATCTTGAACGCGACCAGCCAGGCGTCCATGAACGCGCTGGCTCCGAAGGCGACCGCGTAGACGATCTCGCGGGCGAGGCCCGTCACGCGCGAAACCAGTGTCGCAATACCCGTGACCGCCGTGCTCTTGAAGATCCGACCGCTCAATCCGCAACCACCCGGAAAATAAGGGAAAAACCGGACAAGCCGCGCACTATACCGGATGCGCTCCCCGAGCGTTGACAAGGTAGGGGTCGGTGAGCACACTACGCGGCCTTCAAAAGACCCGGATTCTCTGGAGAACTGTTCGTGGCGAATACCAAGTCGGCCGAAAAAGCCGCCCGTCGAGCTGAAACCAACCGCACCCGCAACGTCGCGCTTCGTTCGCGCATGCGTTCGGCCCTGCGCAAAGTCAACGACGC
>JAEZCN010000169.1 GCA_023433515.1 Pseudomonadota bacterium | reverse complement strand
TGGATATCACCGTCACACTCATCATCCAGATGCTGGTCTTCGCGATCTTCGTCTGGGTCGTGATGACATTCATCTGGCCGATCATCCTCGGCGCGATGAACGAGCGCGAGAAGAAGATCGCCGCCGGGCTTGCCGCCGCGGAGCAGGGCCAGAAGGACCTGTCCGAAGCGAAGAGCCGCGCCGACGAGGTCATCAAGGAAGCCCGCGCGCGGGCGCTCGCGATCGAATCGCAGGCGCGCACGCAGGCCAACCAGATCCTCGAGGAAGCGCGCAAGGCCGCGAGCCTCGAGGGCGAGAAGGCCCTCGCCAGTGCCAAGTCGCAGATCGAACTCGAGAGCAATCGTGCGCGTGACGCGCTGCGCGGCCAGGTCGTGAGCCTCGCCGTCGCGGGCGCCAGGCGCGTGCTCGAGAAGGAGATCGACGCGAAGGCGCACGGCGAACTGCTCGACCAGCTCGCGGCGAAGCTCTAAGGCGCAGGTCCATGGCAGAACGCATCACCACCGCACGTCCGTACGCGAAGGCCATCTTCGCGATCGCGCGCAAGGGCAACACGCTGGCGAACACCGCCGCCGGGCTCAGGCTCGCGGCCACGGTCGTCGCCGATCCGCGCGTGAGCCCGCTGCTCGGCAGCCCGCACGTGACTCCGGCGCAGCTCGCCGAGCTCGTGAACGGCATCGCCATCGCCGGCGCGTCGCTCGACGAGAACGGGCGCAACTTCGTCACGCTGCTCGCGCAGAACCGGCGGCTCGGATTCCTCCCCGAGATCGCCGCGCTGTTCGAGCAGATGAAAGCTGAAGTCGAGAACGCGGTGGATGTCGAGGTGACGGCCGCCGTGCCGCTCACGTCGGACCAGGAATCGCGTTACGCGGCCGCGCTGCAGAAGAAGCTCGGTCGCAGCGTGCGCCTGCACACGAAGGTCGACGGCAGCCTGCTGGGCGGCGCCGTCCTCAAGGCCGGCGACCTGGTGATCGACGCCTCGATCAAGGGCCGGCTCGAGCGCATGGCCACCGAATTGACCGCATAAAGATCTTGTAAGGAACCGGAACATGTCCGTCAAAGCATCGGAAATCAGCGATCTCATCCAATCGCGTATCGAGAACTTCAAGTCGCAGACCGAGGCGCGCAACGTCGGCACCGTGGTCACGGTGACGGACGGCATCTGCCGCATCCACGGCCTGGCCGACGTTCGCTACGGCGAAATGATCGAGTTCCCGGGCAACGTGTTCGGCCTCGCGCTCAACCTCGAGCAGGACTCGGTGGGCGCGGTGGTGCTCGGTGAATACAAGGGCATCGTCGAAGGCGACACGGTCAAGACCACCGGGCGCATCCTCGAAGTGCCGGTGGGTCGCGAACTGCTGGGCCGCGTCGTCGACGCGCTCGGCCAGCCGCTCGACGGCAAGGGCCCGCTCAACACCACGCAGACGGCGCCGATCGAGCGCGTCGCGCCGGGCGTCATCTACCGCAAGTCGGTCAGCCAGCCGGTGCAGACCGGTTACAAGGCGATCGACTCGATGGTTCCGATCGGCCGCGGCCAGCGCGAGCTCATCATCGGTGATCGCCAGACCGGCAAAACCGCTATTGCCGTCGACACCATCATCAATCAGAAGTCGTCGGGCATTAAGTGCGTCTACGTCGCGATCGGCCAGAAGCAGTCGACCATCGCGAACGTCGTACGCAAGCTCGAGGAGCACGGCGCGATGGGTCACACCATCGTCGTGGCCGCGTCCGCCTCGACTCCGGCCGCCATGCAGTACCTCGCGGCGTACGCCGGCGTGACCATGGGCGAGTTCTTCATGGACAACGGTGAAGACGCGCTGATCATCTACGACGACCTGTCCAAGCAGGCCGTCGCGTATCGCCAGATCTCGCTGCTGTTGCGCCGCCCCCCGGGCCGCGAAGCGTATCCCGGCGACGTGTTCTACCTGCACAGCCGCCTGCTCGAGCGTTCCGCGCGAGTCAACGAGGCGTACGTCGAAGAGAAGACCGGCGGCAAGGTGAAGGGCAAGACGGGTTCGCTCACGGGCCTGCCCATCATCGAAACGCAGGCCGGTGACGTGACCGCGTTCGTTCCGACGAACGTCATCTCGATCACCGATGGTCAGATCTTCGTCGAAACCGACCTGTTCAACGCCGGCATCCGTCCCGCGATGAACGCCGGCATCTCCGTGTCGCGCGTCGGTGGCGCGGCGCAGACGGACATCATCAAGCGCCTGGGCGGCGGTATCCGTCTCGCCCTCGCGCAGTACCGCGAGCTCGCGGCGTTCTCGCAGTTCGCGTCGGACCTCGACGAGGCCACCCGCCGCCAGCTCGAGCGCGGCGTGCGCGTCACCGAAGTGATGAAGCAGAAGCAGTACGCGCCGATGTCGGTCGCGGAGCTCGCGCTGTCGATCTACGCGGTGAACAACGGTTACTTCGACAAGGTCGACCGCAAGAAGGTCGTGGACGCCGAGACCGCGCTGCAGGCGCTCGCGAAGAGCTCGCACAAGGCGACGCTCGACGCGATCAACGCGGAGCCCGTGCTCAAGAAGCACGAGGCCGCGCTCAAGGCGATCTGCGAAGACTTCGTCAAGAACGGCGTGTACTGAGGCTCACCGGAGAGTAGCTAGCCGATGGCTGGAACAAAGGAAATCCGCGTCAAGATCGCCAGCGTCAAGTCGACGCAGAAGATCACGAAGGCGATGCAGATGGTCGCGACCAGCAAGATGCGTCGCGCGCAGGACCGCATGCGCCTGGCGCGTCCGTATGCCGACAAGATCAGGTCGGTCATCGGCAACCTCACGCAGGCGAATCCCGACTACCGGCATCCGTTCCTGCAGGAACGCGCCGAGGTGAAGAACGTCGGCATCATCGTGATCTCTTCGGATCGCGGCCTGTGCGGCTCGCTCAACATCAACATCTTCAAGCAGGTGTTGATCGCGATGCGCGACTGGCAGGCCAAGGGAGCCGCGGTCTCGATGTGCCTCATCGGCTCGAAGGCCTCGCAGTTCTTCCGCCGCCTGCCGAACCCGATCCTCGCGAACACGCAGGGCCTGGGCGATCATCCGCACATCAAGGACCTGATCGGCACGGTCAAGGTCATGCTCGACGCGTACCGCGACGGCAAGATCGACCGCCTGTACCTCGTGAACTCGCAGTTCGTGAACACGATGACGCAGAAGCCGGTGATGCAGCAGCTGCTGCCGGTCGAGCCCATCGATGGCGCCGAGCTGCAGGAGCACTGGGACTACATCTACGAGCCCGCCGCCTCGGACATCCTCGACGGTGTGCTGATGCGCTACATCGAGTCGCAGGTCTATCGCGGCGCGGTCGAGAACGTCGCCTGCGAGATGGCGGCGCGCATGGTCGCCATGAAGGCCGCGTCGGACAACGCCGGCAAGCTCATCGGCGAGCTCCAGCTCATCTACAACAAGGCCCGCCAGGCCGCGATCACCAAGGAATTGGCCGAGATCGTGGGCGGCGCGGCGGCCGTCTGAACAAGCCGCTCGATGCGGTTTGAGACAGTACTGAATCAGTTAGAGGTTAGCGAACATGGCCCAAGGCAAGATTACCCAGATCATCGGCGCCGTCATCGACGTGGAATTCCCGCGCGATTCGATCCCGAAGGTGTACGACGCGCTCAAGCTCAAGGACGTCGACCTGACCCTTGAAGTCCAGCAGCAGCTCGGCGACGGCGTGGTCCGCACCATCGCGATGGGTTCGTCGGAAGGCCTGAAGCGTGGCCTCGCCGTTGAATCCACCGGCAAGCCGATCAACGTGCCCGTGGGTGCCGCGACGCTCGGCCGCATCATGGACGTGCTCGGCACGCCGCAGGACAACCGTGGCCCGGTCGCCGCGAAGGAGACGCTGCCGATCCACCGTGCTCCGCCGAGCTACGATGAACAGGCGGGTGGCCAGGATCTGCTGGTCACGGGCATCAAGGTCATCGACTTGCTGGTTCCCTTCGCGAAGGGCGGCAAGGTCGGCCTGTTCGGCGGCGCCGGCGTCGGCAAGACCGTCAACATGCTCGAGCTCATCAACAACATCGCCAAGCAGTACTCGGGTCTGTCCGTGTTCGCGGGCGTCGGTGAGCGTACGCGCGAAGGCAACGACTTCTACCACGAGATGATCGAGTCGGGCGTCATCGACGCGGAGAAGCTCGAGAACTCGAAGGTGGCGATGGTGTACGGCCAGATGAACGAGCCGCCGGGAAATCGTCTTCGTGTGGCGCTCACGGGTCTGACCATGGCCGAGTATTTCCGCGACGAGAAGCAGGCGAACGGCAAGGGCCGCGACGTGCTGTTCTTCGTCGACAACATCTACCGTTACACGCTGGCCGGCACCGAAGTGTCGGCGCTGCTGGGCCGCATGCCGTCGGCGGTGGGTTACCAGCCGACCCTCGCCGAGGAAATGGGCGTGCTGCAGGAGCGCATCACTTCCACGAAGACCGGCTCGATCACCTCGATCCAGGCCGGGTACGTGCCCGCGGACGACTTGACCGACCCGGCGCCCGCCACGACCTTCGCGCACCTCGACGCCACCGTCGTGCTCTCGCGCCAGGTCGCGGCGCTGGGTATCTACCCGGCGGTGGACCCGCTGGACTCGACCTCGCGCCAGCTCGACCCGAACGTGATCGGCACCGAGCACTACGA
>JAEZCN010000159.1 GCA_023433515.1 Pseudomonadota bacterium | reverse complement strand
GCGACACGCACGGCAACCTCGTGCATCTCTACGAGCGCGACTGCACCGTGCAGCGGCGCAACCAGAAGGTCGTCGAGCGCGCGCCCGCGGCGTTCCTGACCGAGGCGCAGCGCAACGAGTTGTGCGGCTACGCACTGCAGATCGGCAAGGCCGTCAACTACCGCAACGCCGGCACCGTCGAGTTCCTGCAGGACGCCGAGACCGGCAAGTTCTATTTCATCGAGGTCAACCCGCGCATCCAGGTCGAACACACGGTGACCGAGGCCGTCACGGGCATCGATCTCGTGAAGGCGCAGATCCGCATCGCGGACGGCGCGAAGATCGGCGACGCCGACAGCGGCGTACCGGCGCAGCAGGACATCCATCTCACCGCGCACGCGCTGCAGTGTCGCGTGACGACGGAAGATCCCGAGAACAACTTCGCGCCCGACTACGGCAAGATCACCGCGTACCGCTCGCCCGCGGGATTCGGCATCCGGCTCGACGCGGGCACCGCGTACGCCGGCGCCATCCTCACGCGTTCGTACGACTCGATGCTCGTGAAGGTCACCGCGTGGGCGCCTGATCCGGTCGAAGCCATCGCACGCATGCATCGCGCGTTGTGGGAATTCCGCATCCGCGGCGTCGCGACGAACCTGCGCTTTCTCGACCAGGTCATCACGCACCCGAAGTTCGCGCACGGTGACTACACGACGAAGTTCATCGACGAGACGCCCGAGCTCTTCAAGTGGGAGAAGAAACGCGACCGCGCGACGCGCATCCTCTCGTTCATCGGTGACACCATCGTCAACGGCAACCCGGAAGTGAAGGGCCGCATCAAGCCCAAGCAGATGACGCTGGCGCGCCTGCCCAAGGTCAATGTCTCGAAGGCGCCGCCGCCGGGCACGAAGCAGAAGCTCGACGAGCTCGGCGCGGAAGGCTTCGCGCAGTGGATGCTCGCGCAGGAACGCGTGCTCATCACGGACACCACGATGCGTGACGCGCACCAGTCGCTGCTCGCGACGCGCATGCGCCAGCCGGACATGACGGCGATCGCGCCTTACTACGCGCACATGGTGCCGCAGCTCTTTTCGATGGAGTGCTGGGGCGGCGCGACGTTCGACGTGGCCATGCGCTTCCTCAAGGAGGATCCCTGGTCGCGCCTCGAGCAGCTGCGTGCGGCCATGCCGAACCTGCTCCTGCAGATGCTGCTGCGCTCCGCGAACGCGGTCGGCTACACCAACTACCCGGACAACGTCGTGCGCGCCTTCGTGAAGCAGGCGGCGATCTCCGGCATCGACGTGTTCCGCGTGTTCGACTCGCTCAACTGGGTCGACAACATGCGGGTCGCGATCGACGCGGTGCTCGAGACCGGCAAGCTCTGCGAGGCGTCGATCTGCTACTCGGGCAATCTCTCCTCGCCGAAGGAGACGAAGTTCACGCTCGACTACTACCTCGAGATGGGCCGCAAGCTGAAGGCGGCCGGCACACACATCATCGGCATCAAGGACATGGCGGGCCTGTGCCAGCCCAACGCGGCGTACAAGCTCGTCAAGGCGCTCAAGGACGAGCTCAAACTACCCGTGCACTTCCACACGCACGACACCTCCGGCATCGCCGCGGCGAGCGTGCTCGCGGCGGTGGCCGCGGGCTGCGATGCCGTGGACGGCGCGATCGACGCGATGTCGGGCTTCACGTCGCAGCCGAATCTGGGCTCCATCATCGAGGCGCTGCGCTACAGCGCGCGCGATCCGGGCATCGATCACGCCGCCGTGCGATCGATCTCGATGTACTGGGAGCAGGTGCGCAAGAACTACCTGGCGTTCGAGAGCGACATGCGCGCCGGTGCTTCCGAGGTGTACGTGCACGAGATGCCCGGCGGGCAGTACACGAACCTCAAGGAGCAGGCGCGCTCCGTCGGTCTCGACGATTCGCGTTGGCCGGAAGTGGCCCAGGCATACGCCGACGTGAACCAGATGTTCGGCAACATCGTGAAGGTGACGCCGTCGTCGAAAGTCGTGGGCGATCTGGCGATCATGATGGTGTCCTCGGGACTCACGAAGGAGCAGGTCTTGGATCCGGGCTACGAGGTCGCCTTCCCCGAGTCCGTCGTGCAGATGATGCGCGGCGATCTCGGCCGGCCCGAAGGCGGCTGGCCCGAAGGCATTCAGAAGAAAGTGCTCAAGGGACAGAAGCCGCTCACGGAGCGGCCGGGCGCCACGCTCGCGCCGCTCGACCTCGCGGCCGAGCGCAAGAAGCTGGACGAAAAGCTCGCGCGGCCCGCGACGGATCCGCAATTCGCGTCGTACCTGATGTATCCGAAGGTGTTCCTCGACTACGCGCGCGATCGCGCCGCGTTCGGCGACTGCGCCGTCCTGCCCACGCCCGTGTTCTTCTACGGCATGGAGCCGGGCGACGAGACCACGATCGACATCGAACGCGGCAAGACGCTCATCGTGCGTTTCGTGGCGGTATCCGAGGTGCACGACGACGGGACGCGCCAGGTGTTCTTCGAGCTCAACGGTCAGCCGCGCTCGATCAGCGTCGAGGATCGCTCGCAGGTGGCGAAGCGTCCGCCGCAGCGCAAGATGGAGGCGGGCAATCCCAAGCACGTCGGCGCGCCGATGCCCGGCACCGTCGCGACGGTGAAGGCGGTCGTTGGACAGAAGATCGCGAGGGGCGATCTGCTGCTCACGATGGAAGCCATGAAGATGGAGACCAGTGTGCGTGCCGAGATCGACGGCACCGTGGCCGAAGTACTGGCGAAACCGGGACTGCAGGTCGACGCGAAGGATTTGCTGGTCGTGCTCGGCTGAGCATCATGCGGGAGGCGTATTGAACGAGCAGAAGCGCACCGCGCGCATCGCAGGACTCTGGTATCTCGGCCTGGCGCTGACCGGCATGCTCGGATTCCTGCTCGTGCGGCCGGCGATTCACGTCGCCGGCGATCCGGCCGCGACGCTCGCGAATCTGGTCGAGAACGGCGCGCTCGCCCGGCTTGGCGTGGCGCTGGAACTGGGGATCGTCCTGACGCAGGCGCTGGCGATCGTCTGGTTCTACAAGCTCTTTCGGCCGCTGAATGCCACCGCCGCCCATGCGCTTGCGTGGTTTGGTCTCGCCAACGCGATGCTCGTGCTGGTCAGCGCCGCGTTCCTCGCGGCGGAAGTGACCGTGGCTACGGATGCGCGTCTTGCACCGGGTGGCGACGTCATCGGGACGACGCGGCTGCTGTTCGAACTCAGTCAAACGCTGTGGAGCGTCGGGACTATCTTCTTCGGCCTGTGGCTGATTCCGATGGGTTACGTCGCCGCGCATTCCGGCCGGATGCCGAAGGCGCTGGGTTTCACGCTGATTGCCGGCGGCGTCGGCTACATCCTCAACGCCTTCGTCACGAATGGACTCGATGATGTGCCTGTCTGGCTGAACAGTGTGCTGACGCTGCCCGCGGCCGTGGGCGAATTCTGGATGATCGGCTACCTGCTGATCTTCGGTATCCGACCGCCCGTCGATTCCGCCACCAGCGGCCTCTAGCAATCCCTGTCGAGTGACATTGCTGCCGAAATAGGGCAGAAATACATCCTCGCGCGCGCTAACTAGCTATGGGATATTTTCCGCGTCGCAACACATGGATCCCCGCGCTCGCCGACATGGGGTTAGTGAGCGCCCACGATCCGGAGTAAGAAATGGAAACTTCTACTTTGAACGGAGCGAACGGAACGCGCGCACATGGAATCGTGCCGCTTTCGATGAAAGAGATCGAGCTGGTGGCGGGTGCGAAGGCGTCGTCGCCGCCGCCGAGGTCACTCTGGGGGCGGATTCTCAACTGGCTCTCGGGCGGCGACTCAGTTCAGTCCCCTCCCCAACCGATCCCGATGCCCCCTTCAGACGTCATCCAGGCCTGCATTGAAGCTGGCGGGAGCTTCTCCTACGACTACTCCAGCGGCAGCGGGAGCGTGCTCATGACCCTCATCAGGGGGGACGGAACAGGGACAACCCTCCGTATCCGGTGCGAGTGAGTCGTCTGCGATAGGCCAAGATGAACGGGCGGCTAGCTCCCAGGAGCTCGCCGCCTCTATCTACAAGAGTTGAAACCATGTTCTTGTCACAAAGGCGGCCTGTAGTCGTAGTCGGACTCACGTCCTTGGCGCTTTGCGCGGTGATGGGGGTCTTCGCATTCGTGTTCGGCCCTGCCGCCGAGCGTCGCAAGGTGTTCGACCAGACCTGGAGAGTCGTTGACGAGAAGTACTACGATCGCAGCAAGAATGGACTCGACTGGCCGGCCGTGCGCGAGGTCTATCTGGCGAAGCTGCAGAACATTGATAGTTCGACCGAGCTCTATCGTGAAGTGCTGAATCCGATGCTCGTGCTGCTGGAGAGCTCGCACGTCGGGACTATCACTCCAATGGCCGCGGAGAAGCATGAATTCGTCGGAATACCACAAGCTATGATGCCCTATCCACTCGTCGAGACATGCGGCGGTTACCTGATCGCATATCCATCGAGATCGATTAGTCCGCGAATTGCGAGCATGGACACCAATTCGTATCTCGGAAAGCGAGGTGTCCGCGCAGGATGGCGCCTGACAGGCTGGTCGCAGAGCGAGGAGAATGGGTCCGGCTTCACGCTCGGTTTTGTAACAACTTCCGGAGAAATTCAATCCACCGCTATCGAACCAGAAGATTCGATAGCTCCCGACGTCCATGTAATCAAGAAGGAATACGGAATTCTCGGCGGATTGCTTGCTGAGAGGGCAGTTCCGACCACACGGATCAGAATGGATTCGCTTGGGATTGATGTCGTAATCGGCAAGAACGCGGAGCTGCCGACGGTGGTTGATGTCTGGAATGGGAGCGTCGCTGAGCGCGCTGGCATGGAACCGGGCTCCACCGTGATGCGTTACCAGAGGGTTGCAAAAAAAAATGGCGGCGGCCACGAGATCGAAGCCGAATTCGTATCGCCTGCGGGAAAGTCATACTCCGTCGCATTCGAGTTCGATGCTTGCGAAATTCCAGAGCGCGACGCCCAACTATTGGCGGAGCGCATCTTGCATATACGTTTCGACAGGTTCAAGCCCGGCATCGTCTCGTGGTTGGATGAACAGGTCAGAACAAATCCGGCGGCGGTCGTCCTTGACCTGCGGAGAAACATCGGCGGTGATCTACCAGTACTCGCCGATGTCATGGGCCGATTCCTCGACGCGGGCACGCCAATCGGCGAGGAGATTCGAACGGCCCGTTCACACACCTATACCGCAAATACCGCACCGCATGTCTATGCAGGGCCCGTTGCCGTATTGGTGAGTCGCGCGAGTTCGAGCGCAGCGGAGATCAGCGCGGCCGCTCTTCGATTCCATGGGCGTGCGATGGTGTATGGTCAGAACACCAGTGGCGACGTCCTCCTGTCGCAGAACTATTCGCTCGCAGACGGCGGAATCGTTCAGATGGCGATCGCGGATGTATTGGGCGCGGACGGCAAACGCCTCGAAAACGTCGGCGTCAAACCCGACTTCGAAATCATGCCCACCCTCGAAACCGTTCGCGCCGGCCGAGACGTCGTCCTCGAGGCCGCAGTGACCGATCTCAAACAAACCCTTCACTGACAACCCTCCGGACGCATGGACGCGGAACGGAAAACACCGCTCTTTCGAAAAGAGCTGATCGACCAACTTGCTCACCGTCTACACGGTGAGATCAGCATTGCTGTGCCGATACCATGGCAGGTGATCGGCTACTTTCTCTTCGCGACGATCATTATCGCGTTCGTATTCCTGTCCACGGCTTCGTACGCACGCGTCGAAACTGTCGGTGGCGCCATTGCGCTCGACAAGGGTGTCGTCTCGATCGTGCCGACGCGGCCGGGGGTCGTCATGGAGATACTCGCTCGGGAAGGAGCGCGGGTGAGCGCCGGGCAGTCGTTGCTCACCATCCGGTCCGAAGAAGACTCCGATTTCGGAGCGACGACGCCGGAACGTATTCTCGCCGCGCTCGAGGAGCAGGACCGTTCCTTCAAAGCGCAGGCGGCCCTGCTCACTGAATCTTCGGCCGCCGAACAGGCCCGCCTGGCGGAGCAAGCGCGCGGCCTGTCCGACGAAATCGTGCGCCTCGAAGCGCAAATCGCTGTCCAGGAACGCCTCGTGAATCTCTCCGGCAATCTGCTACGTCGCGCGCAAGAAATCGCGGCGCAGGGATACATCAGCGGACACGATCGCGACGCGAGCGAGGCGGAGATGCTCACCAAGCGGCAACAGCACCTGCAACTGCAGCAGGCGCGTGCCGCGAAATCCGCCGAACTACTCGCCGCGCAACGCGCGATGACGCAATCCGCCAGCAACGCCGAGGCCCAGATCGCGGCGCTATCGTCGAACCGCGCGCAGGTGGCGCAGCAGATCGCGCAGGCAAATGCCGCCCAGGGGTACGCACTCACGTCGCCCGTCGACGGTACCGTGACAGCATTGACCGCGCGAGTCGGCCAGCCTTCATCCCCGAGCACGCCGTCGATGCTCATCGTGCCCGATGGCACGCGGCCGCTCGCCGAGCTGCAGGTTCCGAGCAGCGCCGTGGGTTTCCTCGCCGTCGGACAGGCCGTGAGGCTCAGCATCGACGCGTTTCCCTACGAGCGGTTCGGAGCCATCAACGGACGCATCGCATCGATCGCCACGGCGGCAACGCTCCGCCCGATGCCGGACGGCAAGTCAGCGCCGGTCTACCTGGTGAATGTCGAGCTGCCCGACCCGTGGATCATGGCGTTCGGCCGCAGGCAGTCATTGCTTGCGGGCATGGCTCTCTCCGCCCGCATCGTCACGAGGAAGCAGACGTTGCTCGAATGGCTGTTCGAGCCGGTCTACGCGGTCAACCGTCGATGAGCATCGATCTGCAACTCGGCTTCTTCCGGCGCGGAAAAGTACGGCTGGTGCGCCAGACCGAGGCAGCCGAATGTGGACTCGCATGTCTCGCGATGGCGGCGGGCTTTCACGGCCTCGACGTCGACATCGGAACTTTGCGTCGCAAGTTCGCCATTTCCCTGCGCGGCGCGCCGCTGCGCCTGCTGATCCGAATGGCCGAACAGCTCGGCATGATGGCCCGCGCCGTCAAATTACCGCTCGAGGATCTGCGCCACCTGCAGGCCCCTGCGATCCTGCACTGGGACATGGACCACTACGTGGTCCTCGAGGAATCCAACTCCCGCCGCGCGCTGATCCACGATCCCGCAGGAACCTCGAAATGGCTCGACACCAGCGAAGTCTCGAAACACTTCACCGGTGTCGCGCTCGAGCTGCGTCCCGGCAACGACTTCGAGGCCGGCAGGGTTCGCGAGCGGCTGAAGCTGCGCCAGCTCTGGCGCCGGCTGACCGGCATGAAACGCGCGATCGGGCAAATCCTCGCGCTCACGCTGATCATGCAGGCCTTCGTGCTGGCATCGCCTTACTACATGCAGATTGCGCTCGACAGCGTGCTGCCTGCATCGGACCGAGATCTCCTGACCGTACTTGCGCTCGGCTTTGGCCTGTTCACTTTGGTGAACATCGTCGCAACTCTGCTGCGATCGTTCGTGTTGCTCGCCGCTGGTACCACGTTGAGCTTCGGCATCGAGGCAAACCTCGCGCGCCGGCTGTTCCGGCTGCCTATTTCCTGGTTCGAAAAGCGCCATGTGGGCGACATCCTTTCCCGGTTCCAATCCGTCGGTCCCATCCAGCAGGCGCTGACGCAGGGAATGATCGGCGCGCTGATCGATGGCGTGTTCGCCGTGTTCACGATCGCGGTGCTGTTCTTCTACAGCGTGCCGCTCGCGATGCTCGCGATCGCCGCCTGCGCTTCCTATCTCCTCGTACGACTCGTGTCGTTCACACCGCAACGCGAAGCGCAGGAAGCCAGCATCGTGGCCGGCGCCAAGGAACAGTCCACGATGATCGAAACCCTGCGCGGCATGGTCACGCTGCGGTTGTTCAACAAGGAAACCGAACGCCATTGCACCTGGCAGACGACACTCGCCGCCTCGATGAACGCGGGCGTCGGCCTCGCACGGATCGGCATCTGGCAGTCGGTCGCCAACGCGACGATCTTCGGTCTCGAAGCCATCGTCTCGACCTGGCTCGCCGTCGGCTTCGTGATGCAGGGTGGCTTCAGCGTCGGCATGTTGTTCGCCTTTGCGGCCTACAAGACGCAGTTCCTGTCGCGCGCCGCGTCGCTGTGCGACCAGGTCATCGCCTTCAGGATGCTGGGACTGCACCTGGAGCGGCTCTCCGACATCGCACTGTCTCCCCAGGATCCGTCATTCGAGGGTGCGGAGCAGCTCTCGCGCCCGCTGACTGGCCGCATCGAGCTGCGAAACGTCACGTTTCGTTATGGCGAAGGCGAAGCGAACGTCCTGAACGATCTCAACCTGGTCGTGGAACCGGGCGACTACATCGCAATCGTCGGACCATCCGGAGAGGGCAAGTCAACGCTCATCAAGGTCCTGCTCGGGCTCATCGAACCGGAATCCGGTGAACTGATCGTCGACGGAATGCCCGCGCGCACCTTCGGTCTCGCCAATTACCGCGGACAGGTGGGAGCCGTGCTCCAGGACGACCACCTGTTCGGCGGCACGATCGCCGATAACATCGCGCTGTTCGAGGATTCACCCGACATGGAACGGATAGTCTCGGCCGCGACGACCGCCGCGATCCACGAAGATGTCTCCCACATGCCCATGGGCTACGACACGCTGGTGGGGGAGATGGGCTCGACGCTCTCGGGTGGGCAGAAGCAACGGATCCTGCTCGCGCGCGCCCTGTACCGGCGTCCCCGCCTGCTCGTCATGGACGAGGGCACGTCCCACATCGACGTGAACCGCGAGCAGCAGATCAATCGTGCGATCTCCGCGATGAACATCTCGCGCGTCATCGTGGCGCACCGGCCTGAAACGATCGCATCGGCGCGCACCGTCATGGAAATGAAATCCGGCCGACTGGTGAAAATCCCGTTGCGCGGTTGACCCGCGTAGGGCGCTGACACCCCGGGAGTGGACCGTTCCAGGGCCGCGATCTCTCAAAGGGGGTAGGGGCGTCTCGCCCGTGGGCGTCACACATCCTGCCCCACCGGGCGATGCCGGCCGGCGACGGCACCCATAGTCTGACGACACTGGAAATCAAATCCTCCGGGAGCCGTCAGATGAGCAGCGATCCTCAAACCGATTCTTCACGTCGCCGTCGCTTCGCGCGTTCGGCCGTCCTGGTGGTCTCGACGGTGGCCATCGGAGTCGCGCTCGCCGGATGGAAAGCGGCATCCATCGAAGACTCCAACGCGGCCGCCGCCAACCAGCCCGAGCAGATGGAGCTCGTGTCTCACGCCATCGCGGAGGCGCGCGAACACACCCGCACGACGACGTCGATCGGCACCGTGGTCGCGCTGCGGTCGATCACGGTGCGCAACGAACTATCGGGCACGGTGCGCTACGTGAACCTGACGCCAGGAGGGATCGTGCAGGCCGGCGCGCTGCTCGTCGGACTCGATGTGTCGGTCGAGCAGGCGGAGCTGGAAGCCCAGAAGGCCCAGGCGACGCTGGCCGCCACGCAACTCGAGCGCGTGAAACGCATGGTCGAACGCAAGGCCGCTTCCGTGCAGGAACTCGATCGCGCGCACGCGGAATTCGACGTGGCGCAGGCCCAGGTCGCCCGCACGAAGGCGCTCATCGCGCGCAAGACCATTCGCGCACCCTTCCGCGCGCGCATCGGCATCTCCGACGTGCACGAAGGCCAGTACCTCAACGAAGGCACTCAGCTCACGACGCTGCAAGGCGTCGACGAGTCGGCCTACGTTGACTTCACCGTCGCCCAGCAGGTGGCGGCGAACCTGCGTACGGGAGCGACCGTGAGCGTCTTCACCACGCAATCGAAGCAACCGATCGCGGCCAAGGTCCTGGCACTCGATGCGCGCGTCGATCCGTCCACCCGCAATTCGGTGGTGCGCGCCCGTATCGCGGACGCCAACCTCGCCCCCACGCCCGGTGCATCGGTGCGTGTCGAAGTGCCGGTGGGCGCCCCTCGCAGCGTCGTGTCTATCCCCGCCAGCGCCTTGCGCAAGGGACCTGCCGGCGATCACGTCTTCGTGCTCAGGGAGGACGAGAACGGCAAGACGCGCGCGCACCTGCGCACCGTGACGGTCGACGCACTGCAGGGCGACAGCGTGATCATTTCCTCGGGCGTCGAAGCCGGTGAACGCATCGCGGCATCCGGCGCCTTCAAATTGCGTGAAGCGGCGCTGGTCGCGCTCGCGGAGCCTGCGTCCGGCGGCGGCGGCGGCCGGGTCGCCGGCGGCAAGTAAGCACACTCGAGTCAGGGAGCGATCCTCATGCGCGCTTTTACCGACGCCTTCATCAAGCACCCGGTCCTCGCGATCGTGGTGAATCTCATCATCGTGCTGGTCGGTGTGCGCGCGCTCACGAAGTTGCCCGTGCAGCAGTTCCCGAACGTGGAATCCTCGTCGGTGATCATCACCACGGTGTACACGGGCGCGAGCGCCGAGACCGTGCGCGGGTTCCTGACGACACCGATCGAGCGCGTGGTCTCCGCCATCAGCGGCGTGGACTACATCGAGTCGAACAGCCGCGCCGGCATCAGCACGGTAACCGTGCGACTCAAGCTCGATCACGACAGCACCAAGGCGCTGGCGGAAGTGACCGCGCGCCTGCAGCAGGTGCGCTCCGAACTACCCGCCGAGGCCGAGCCGCCCGTGGTCGAGGTGCAGCGCGCCGACCGACCGTACGCGACCTTCTACCTGGGCTTCACCTCGACCGAACGCACCGTGCCGCAGGTCACGGACTGGCTGGCGCGCACGCTGCAGCCCCAGCTATCTACCCTGGCCGGCGTGCAGCGCATCAGCTTCGAAGGCGCGCAGTCCCTCGCCATGCGCATCTGGATAGACCCGGTGCGCCTCGCCGAGCGCAATCTCTCGCCCGGCGACGTGCAGGCGGCGCTGCAGCGGAACAACTACCTGGCCGCGGTCGGCCAGACCAAGGGCAACGTCGTGCAGATCAACCTGCTGGCGAACACCGATCTGCGCGCCGCGGAGGAATTCCAGAACCTGATCGTCGCCGAACGCGACGGCGCCATCGTGCGCCTGTCGGACGTGGCGCGCGTGGAGCTCGGCTCCGAAGAAGCGTCGATGATCGCCAAGTACAACGACAAGCAGGCCGTCTACCTCGGCGTGTGGCCGCTGCCCGGCTCGAACGAAATCGAAGTCGCGAGCGCGCTGCGCGCGGAGATGGAGCGTATCCGGCCCACGCTGCCGGCGGACATCGACATGCGTCTCGTGTGGGACGGCACGATGTTCATGCGCAACGCGTTGGCGGAAATCTCGAAGACATTGGTCGAGACGGTGCTCATCGTCGCGCTCGTCGTGTTCCTGTTTCTCGGCTCGATGCGCACCGCGATCGTGCCGCTGGTCGCCATGCCGGTCTCGCTGGTGGGCGCCGCCATCGTCATGCTGGCGCTCGGGTTCAGCCTGAACCTGCTCACCATCCTTGCGATCGTGTTGTCGGTCGGTCTCGTGGTCGACGACGCCATCGTGGTCGTGGAGAACATCGAACGACACGTTCGCGAAGGCAAATCGCGCGTGCAGGCCGCGCTGCTCGGCGCACGCGAGCTGCGCGGTCCCATCATCGCGATGACGATCACGCTGGCGACGGTGTACACGCCCATCGCGTTCCAGGGCGGCCTCACCGGCTCGCTGTTCCTCGAATTCGCGATCACGCTGGCCGCCGCGGTCGTGGTCTCGGGCCTCGTGGCGCTGACGCTGTCGCCAGTCATGAGCTCGCGCTTCGTGCACGAGTCCGGGCACGAAACGAAGCTGACGAAGTACGTGAACCGCGTATTCGAATCCGTGCGGCGTGGCTATGCGCGCGTGCTCGACGGCGCTCTCGGCGTGCGCGCCGGCATCGTGGCGGTCGCGCTGATCATGACGCTGGCCGCGTGGCCGCTGTACCAGTTCTCGCGCCAGGAGCTGGCGCCGGTCGAGGACCAGAGCCACATCAGCCTGTTCTTCGAGGCGTCACCCGACTCGACGCTCGCGCAGAGCAATCGGGATCACCTCCAGGTGGTCGAGGCCGTGCGCAGTTTTCCGGAGACGGATTTCACCTGGTCGCTGACGGCGAACTGGGGTGGCTTCGGCGGCATCGTCACCAAGGACTGGGACGAGCGTGGTCGCTCCACCGAGGAAATGTTCGGCGAGGTGTACGGCGCCGTGTCGCAGATTCCCGGCCTGCGCGTCTTCCCGCGCCTGGACCCGCCGCTGCCGACACCCGGACAGTACGACGTCGAGCTGGTGATGCTCAGCAACCAGCCGCTCGAGCAGATGCTCGCGACCGCGGAGGCGGTCGTCGGCGCCGGCTGGCAGAGCGGCAAGTTCCTGTACGTGGACAGCGATCTCAAGATCGACCTGCCCGAGGCGCGCGTGGTGCTCGATCGCGAGCGCATCGCGGACCTCGGCCTCGATCTCGCCAGCGTGGGCCGCGAGCTCGGCACCTTGCTGGGCGGCGCGTACGTCAACCGCTTCAATTTCTTCGAGCGCAGCTACAAGGTCATTCCGCAGATCGGCGACGAGGACCGGGCGACGCTCGATCCGCTGCTCGACCTCAAGATCCGGACGCCGGGCGGTGACATGGTGCCGGTGTCGACGTTCACTCGCATCGAGACGGCGGTCGCGCCGCGCACGCTGAACCGCTTCCAGCAGGCGAACGCCGTGCGTGTGTTCGCGGGCGTCCAGCCCGGCGTCACCAAGGCCGAAGGACTGGCCCTGCTCGAAGAGGCCGCGCAGGCCGCGGCCGGCAAGGACGTGACGCTCGATTACGCCGGCGAATCACGGCAGATCAAGCAGGAAGGCGCGGCACTAACCACCACGCTCGGTTTCGCCATCATCCTCATCTACCTGGTGCTCGCCGCGCAGTTCCAGAGCTTCAGGGATCCGCTGATCGTGCTGCTGGGTTCCGTGCCGCTCGCGATCTCCGGCGCGCTCATCTTCACGTTCCTCGACTGGACCACGCTCAACATCTATTCGCAGGTGGGATTGATCACGCTCGTCGGCCTCATCGCCAAGAACGGCATCCTGATCGTGGAATTCGCGAACAAGCTGCAGGCCCAGGGCCTCGCGCTGATGGACGCGATCCGCGAGGCATCACTCACGCGCCTGCGGCCGGTCCTGATGACGTCCGCGGCCACGGTATTTGGCCACATGCCGCTGGTGTTCGTCTCCGGTCCCGGGGCCGAGGCGCGCAACAGCATCGGCATCGTTCTCGTGACCGGCATGGTGGTCGGCACGTTGTTCACGCTGATCGTGGTGCCCGTGTTCTACACGCTGCTCGCATCCAATCATCACAGGAAAGAAGCTGACGAACCGGAAAGCGAGGTCACGCCGGCACCCCAGCCGGCGTGATCAGCGCGCCGGGATCGAACGACGCGATCCTGGCAAGGGGCATAACGCGGAGTGTCGTTGCACGGAGGCGTCATTCAATCGCCTCGGCTATGAGCGTGCTCGAATCGAACCGCGGAAAGCTGCATCGACTGTCACGAGAAGCGCCCTGCTGACAGTTGCAGGGAGGCGAAGTCGACTTGTGCTACGAGTCAGCTTCGCCCGACCAGAACAATTTCAAAAGGGCGCTCATCCGTGCGGTACCGCAGCATTCGAGGTTTCTTCGTTTTCGTGTTCGCCATGGCCTGCGCTTCGGGCGCAGTGGCGGGAGTCAACAGTTGGACGCTGCACGGCCCGGCCGGCGGCGGTGGCGCGACAGGACAGCTTGCTGTCCATCCCACCGATGCATCGATCGTGCTGACCGCGAACACCCGCGGAATTTTCAGGAGCAGCAACGGCGGACAATCCTGGACCCTCGTCAACGATGAGCTCCTGAACTGGGCAACGAGCCTGGAATTCGATCCGACGAATGCGAACCGCGTGATGGCCTGCGATGGCTACATCTATATAAGCGAAGACGCGGGCCAGACCTTCGCGCTGTCACAAGGGCCGCTCGCGCCCAATTCGCTGGCCCGCGCGAGTTATGGACCGGACGGAACTCTTTATGCCGTGAGCAACGGCGGACGTCTGTGGAAAGCGGTCGAACCGTACTCGACGTGGGTCGAGATAACGGATCTCCCCTGGGAGAATTCTTATCCGCAGATGTTGGAGGTCGATCCCGAAGACGCGCAGACCTTGTACGTTGCGCTGCAGGACGTCGGCCTGTATCGCAGCGTCAATGGCGGCGACGACTGGACACTGGTGACCGGCATCACGGTACCCACGTACTTCTACAACATCGCATTCGATCCCGAGAATTCGAGCCGGCTGCTCGTCTCCACGGGAGGTGGCATCTATCTTTCCACGAATGGCGGCAGTTCCTGGACCCTGCGCCAATCCGGGAGCGCCTATTGGGTCGGCTTCGAACCCGGGACGCAGCGCGTCGCCGCATTGCAGCTCAACGGCGTCTCATTGAGCGACGACAACGGTGTTTCTTGGCAACCAGGCGCGACACTCAGCGTCACGAATGTGTTCGCCGGAGGATTCGCCCCTGGTGTACCCGGACGTCTCTTGCTTTCGACATCCAACGGTATCCTCATCAGTGACGACGGGGGCGTCTCCGCCGAGTATCACGTGGCGGGACTTGCCGGCGTCAGCCCGCGTGAACCCGTGTCCAGTGATGACGGGACGGTGCTCATCGGGATGAACTCGGGAGACGACATCCTTTTCCGGCGCCAGGGCGGGTCCTATGTTCCGCTCTCCACGCAGCTCCTGTTAAGCCAACTGACGGGAATTCGCCAGATCTGGCAGCTCGCCATTGCGCCTGGAAATTCTCAGCGGATCTTTGCGGTCAGCTGGGGGAATCAGCTCCTCCGCACCACCGATGGTGGCGTGAACTGGAGCGCTCCGCACCCGACGTTCCTGCTCACCGCGGGCGACTACATCACCGACATACAAATTGATCCTTCCGATCCGCTGGTGGCGTACGTCACGCGCTCGTCGTCGGGCGTCTGGAAGACGCTGAACGGAGGCAACACCTACGACGACCTGGATCCGCCTTTCAACTTCGGGGCCGCGATCGGCATAAGTCCGCATGACAGCGATACGTTGTATGCGGCGGGTGGCGATACGTATGGCGATGCCATCTACAAATCCACGAACGGTGGCGAGACCTGGGTGCGGCAGTTGCCTCCCACCGGGCTCAACCTGTTCATGTCGTTTGCCTTCCACCCAACCGATGCGAACGTGGTCTACGCTGCGGGATGGAGCGGTGTGTGGAAGACCACCAACGGAGGAAGTACCTGGACGCACATGATGTTCCCTCCCTCCGATGACACGCACGTGGTCGCGAGCGCGGTGTTGTTCGACCCGCTCGTCCCGAGCACCCTGTTCATCGCCGGTACTCGGGACTCGGCTGGAATCATGCGCAGCGTCGACGACGGCGCTACGTGGGAGATCGTCCCGCTGGAGGACGTGACCACCCAGTTCATCGGCGCGGTACTGGACCCGGCGAATCCGGCGGTCCTGATCGGCGCGACCAATGGCCACGACATCGCGGAGTACCAGGTCTCGCCGGACCTCTCGCTCTCCATGAGCGGGCTCGGCGACACGCTGCCGACTTCCGGCTCCGCCACCGCGATTTACACGATCACGAACGCGGGACCGCATGCTTCTTCGGCCTCCGAGCTATCCATCACCGTTCCCGCGTGGCTGACGCCGAGCGGACCCGGCAACTGCTCGGCGACCGGTCAGACGTTGCGCTGCCAGTTCGGTGTCTTGCGAGTCGGTGAATCGATCAACGTCGAGGTCACCTTCGCCGTCGGTGCGGCGGCGGTCGCCTCGGTCATCAGCGCGACACTCGAAGGGCATGAGCTCGACGTCAGCGCGGGCAACAACACCGTCGCGCACAACGTCACGGGAGCGGAGCTCGCCGACATCGACGTCGCGATCGCCGCGGCGTCGCAGGCCATCGATCGTGGAACGAGCACGACCGTCACTGTCACCGTGAGCAACGCCGGGCCGAGCCCGTCCACCGCGACTGAGCTCCAGCTCGAACTACCCGCGAACCTGTCGGCCGCCAATGTCGCGGCCGCGCAGGGTACCTGCACGACGAGCGCCGCAACGATCGCCTGCGATCTCGGCAGCGTGGCTCCCGATGCGACGACGACCGTGACGCTGACTCTCACGGGCGATGCCGTGGGCCCCGGGAGCCTGCTCGCGAGCGTCGAGGGCGCGGGTGTCGACACCGACGATGCGCACACTGCGGCGCTCGAGATAACCGTCAGGCCCGTGGCTAACCTCGGCGTGACGCTCACCGATTCGGCGGATCCGGTCGTGCGCGGCGGGACCATCCAGTATGTCGCGACCGTGCTCAACAACGGTCCGGACAGCGGCGGAATGACGACGAGCCTGACGATCACCGGTGCGCAGGTGACCGCCGCGACCGTGGCCGGCGGCAGCTGTCAGACGACTGCCGCGACCGCGACTTGCACCGTGGCATCGCTCGACAGCGGCGCATCGGCCGCGGTCACGGTGACCGTGAGCGCCAACACCGTGGGCACTGTCACGGCCGAAGCAGCGGTCACATTCTCCGGAACCGACACCGAAGCCGGAAACAACACGGCCTCGGCAACCACCACGGTGAGCGCGCCGCCCGCTTCGAGCAGCAGCAGCGGTGGAGGCGGCGGTGGCGGAAGCCTGGACTGGATCCTCGTCGGGTTGTTAGGCCTGCTGGTCGCGCTGCGCTGGCGGAGCCTCGCTCCGCCTAGCGCGCGGAGACGATGTTGAAGTGCAGGGTGCGGAAGCGTGACAACCCGCTCTTGACGTAGTCGCGCGCTTCGCCGTTGATCGGCGTGAGCGCGTTGGGCGGGAAGGTCATCGAGGCATTGCGGAACTGCTTGTCGGTGATCAGGTTGTTCATGAAATAGTCCTTCTCGTAGAACCCGCTCGCGCCGCCGTAAACCTCGGCGAAGAAATAGATCCTGCGATCCGGGCGTGCCGTCCACAGCGGCACGCCCTCCGAATAGCCATCGGTCTCGCGCACGCCCATCAGCGAAGCCAGGCTGGGCTCGACGTCGATGTGCGAGGTCATCACGTCGGTGGCCTGCGTGCTCTCGAACGCTCGCGGCGCGTACATCGCGAACGGGACATGAAACGAATAACTGTCGATCGTGCCGCGGCGGAACTTGGGATCTTCGACCGTCGTGCGGATTCCGTGATCGGCGGTCAGCACGACGATCGTGTTGTTCAGCGCGCCCGCATCTTCGAGGATCTGCACGACTTCGCCGAGCCAGCGCGACTGCAGCTTCAGCAACGCCTGTCCGTGACTGGATAGTTCCGCGTCGGGACCGAGCGGCAGCCACGGCGCATGTCCGATCTGCGGCATGAACAGATAGGCGAATTTCCCGTTCTCGCGCAGGCTGGTGCGCATGTCCGCTTTCATCGCTTCCAGCGCGTGCATGTCGTTGAGCAGCCGGCGACGTAGCTCGGGTATCTTTTCCGCGTCGAAGTGAGGACCGCTGGCCGCGAGTTCTCCGGCGAGTGCGTCCGCGTTCGACGTCGCCACCGCCAGGACGCCGGATTCCGGCGCGCGATTGGAGATGAAGACCCTGCGCATGCCGAGCTTGCCGACCATCACGTTGTCGGCGTTGTAGATGGTCGGCATGTACGCCGCGGTGTCGTACGACGCATCCGAGAGCAGCTGGAACAACACTTTCGAGTTCGTGAATCCGCCGCGCGCCACCACTTCGCGCCGGCCCTCGGGATACAACCCCGAGAGGATCGAGAAAATCGCGTCGCTCGTGTACGGATAGGTCGTGACGTGCCTGCGGGCGATCAGCGTGTGGTCGGCGATCGGCGCCGGCAGCAGCGGCGTGATGTCGTTGTGGTCGAGCAGGCTGGCCGGGCCGGTTTCCAGCACGAACATGACGAGGTTCGCGTTCGTCTCGCGCCCGAACAGCGGATCGTCCTCGGCCCGCCACGGCGATGTCCGCGTGAGCTCGCGGAAGCCGTTGAAACTTTCGGCCAGGCTCTTCCGCGACGCGGCGTCGACGATGTCCGGGCTGACGGCAAACATGAAGAAGGCCTTGCTCGCCGCGCTCTGGTGCAGTCCGCCGGAACTGCCGGCTGGATAGAACACGAGCGCGAGAACCGTGAGCCCGAACGCGCCGGCGGCGATTCCACCGACCGTGGCCTTGCCGAGGAAGCCGAGCACGCGCCCCCGGTCCATCTTGCTGGCGAGCAGCGTCGTGGTGACCAGGGCCGCGAGCATGAAAAGATACTTGGCGATCGCGCTCATCGATAGATAGTGCGCGCCGACGTCGCTCTCATCCGCGGCGAAACGCGCCGCCTCGTACATCATCTGCAGCGACTGGTACTGGCCGACCGCGCGCTCGGCCTGGAGCTGGATGAAATAGAAGGTCAGCAGCAGCAGCCCGACCACGGCGGCGGCGATGGGTGCTCGGTTCCGGAAGAGCAGATATAGAACCGCGATGACGATCGCCGGGATCGCCACCATGTGCAGCAGCACGTCGTTCGCGAAGAACGGGAACGCTTCCGTGATCGGCGCATCGACGCCGGCGTCCTTCGCGCTGCTCATGAGCCGCGCGACGGCCCGCGAATATCCGTTCGCGAGTTCCGCCTTCATGTAGATCCCGAGCAATCCGGCCCAGAAGAGCGGGATGTAGGACTGCGCAATGACTGTGGTGCGGGTGAGCGCGACTCCCTGCCGATTCTCCATCGCTAGACTGACGTCCTGGTACACGCCGACTGTTTGACCGCGGGGGTGGGCCCGCGAATGTGACGCGCGGGTGAACGCCGGGCAATTACACCTTGGTGCTACGCCGCGTCGGACAACGTGACCTTGTTAGCTATCTATACCGGTAGAACCGGACACGCTGGATCTGCGCCTTGCCGGGCGGCAGGCGGATGTGCCGGCCCTGGTGTGTCTGGTCGCCGTTCAGCCGGCGGCCGGGTATCCATGTCCCTCGCGCATCGACCGACCCTTCCTCCGCGAAGTCGATGCCGACGCGCGGCGGCCGGCTGTCCGCGCCCCTAAAGGTGATCGTGATGCCCTGGCCGGCGAACCAGAAATCCTCGCCGTCTTCATGGATCGTGAGGCCGCCGTGATCGGCGACCGATTGTTTGTCGCGCGGCGTCCACGGATCGATGAAGGTCACCGTGAATTCGATTCCTCCCAGTGTCCGCTTTACCGGGGTGTCGACGACCGTTCCGTCTTCCCGGACCAGGGCGCGAAAGCCCGCGGTTCGGCCCCGGCCGCGATGCTCGAGCAGCAGTGGCGTGAGCTGATGCAGCACTTCGTAGGTCTGCGACAGTGCATTCGGCGCATCGGGCAGGGACTCGATCGAAAACGGCGAGAAGCCGAGCGCATCGAGCTCGCCGAAGGAATGGAACGCGTTCGCCGGCCCCTGCGAGTTGGTCGCGTTGTTGGCCTCGGGAATGAACAGCACGTTGTCCGCGCGCCGGAACCGCGCGGCGAGCTGCGAGAAATTCGGGAAATAGATGTCGGGCGCCAGGAAATCGAGCGACGGCGCGCCGGCCTTCCAGACGTCGAGCAGGTGCGGCAGCGGTCCACCGCTCGGATATTCGCCGGGCTTGCGGCCGGTGCGATTCAGCGCGGCGTTCACGAACATCGGCAGGTCGTATTTCGCCTTGCCCGCCTTCACGAGCGCTTCGGCGAATCGCGCGTAATGCCAGGCGGTGAAGACCTCCTGGCCCCATTCGTCGTCGCCGAAGACCTGGGCCCAACTACCCGATGACCTCGAGCCATTCGCGCGCCAGCGATCGCCCAGCTCGGGCTCGAGCCTGTCGCCGCGCGCGGCGAGCGCGCGCATGAGTTCGGCCGGCGCCGGTTGCGCGAATGCACGGTCCGCCATGGTTCCGCGCTCGCGCGCGATGGGCAACATGCCGATCTCGTTCTCCACCTGCACCATGAGCACGGTGTTCCGTTCGCCATCGACCTTGCGCAGGTATTCCATGAAGGCCGCGAACGCGCGCGCGTCGGCATCGCGTGTCGCGGGCGCGAACGCGGACAGGATCTCGACGGACGTGCCGTCCGCGACCTGCACGCGCGGGAAGCGCCGCTGATCGCGCTTCACCCACGATGGCGCGTAGGTCGACATGCTGTTCTTCCAGGCGCCGAACCACAGGATCACGAGTTTCAGATCGTGCGCGCGCGCGTCGCGCAGCAGCTCGTCGACCGTGGTCCAGTCGAATTCGCCTTCGACGGGCTCGATGAGTTCCCACGACACGGGCGCCAGCACGGTGTTGAGGTTCATGGCGCGCAGGCGCGGCCAGTGCGGCTTCATGTAGGCCGCGCTCGACGCGCTCGAATTCCCGAGCTCGCCGCCGAGGATGAGCATCGGTTTGCCATGCACGACGAGCTGCTGCGTAGCGCCGTGATTTTCGAGGTGCGGCGTGGCGGCGCCGGGCACACGGCGATGAGCAACGACATGAGAAGCGTTTGGATCCTCATTTCCTGATCGTAGCAGCCGACCGGAAGCGCACTGCCGATCCCCATCGCCCTGATGTGAGGTTACGACGTGCTCGATGACACTCGAATCCGCGGCGCGGGCGCTCGGTGGCGGACTCCTGATTGGAGCCGGCGCGGCCGCGTTGCTGCTGCTCAACGGCAGGATCGCGGGCGTCAGCGGGATTCTCGCGAACGTCGTCGGGCGTCAGCCGGGGGAGCAGGGCTGGCGGCCCGCGTTCGTCAGCGGTCTCGTGTTGACGGCACTCATCCTGGGAGTCGGCATCCGCGACCGCCTTCGACCTGGTCCCTCGCGCTCGTTTCCGGTTCGTTAGTCGGACTGGGTACACGCGTCGGCAGTGGCTGCACGAGCGGGCATGGTGTCCGCTCGTGACGTACGACAGAGCTCTCCAAAACACAAGCTGTTGACATTCCGCAGTCCCAAAACACAACATCTAGTCGTGCATCGGTTCGCGCGAAAGCGCGATGAAAAGGGAATGCGGTCCAAAGCCGCAGCTGCCCCCGCAACTGTAGCCGCGAGCGTTTCGTCGTCACGGAAGGCCACTGAAGACGCAAGTCCTCGGGAAGGCTGGGAGAAACGCGATCGAGCGGTAAGCCAGGAGACCTGCCGAGCACACTTGAGTACTACTGGTCGGACGGGGTGTCTCCGGCAGCAGCGCTGACGTTCTGCCGCCCGCAGACTCCGCGCCGCTCCGCCGCCCCACAAAACGGAGCAGCGGAATGGATATTCAGACGGTCTCGACACCTCGCGCGAAGCTCACGCGCCAGCCAAGGAAGAAGACTTTTACCGGGTCGGTGCCTGGCACCGCCGTCCGGCAAAACCCGGCGCGGGACGCGCTGCTCACGAATTTCGGGAAGGCGACGCTGGCGGATCGTTACCTGCTGCCGGGCGAGACGACGCAGGACCTGTTCGCGCGCGTGGCGCGCGCCTACGCCGACGACGCGGACCACGCGCAGCGGCTCTACGACTACATGTCGAAGCTGTGGTTCATGCCCGCGACGCCGATCCTCTCGAATGGCGGCACCGACCGCGGCCTGCCGATCTCGTGTTTCCTCAACGCGGTCGAGGACAACCTCGACGGCATCGTCGAGACGTGGACCGAAAACGTCTGGCTCGCCTCGAATGGCGGAGGCATCGGCACGTACTGGGGCGGCGTGCGGTCGATCGGCGAGACGGTCAAGGGTTGCGGGCAGACCTCGGGAATCATCCCGTTCGTGCGCGTGATGGACTCGCTCACGCTCGCGATCTCGCAGGGCTCGCTGCGGCGTGGCTCGGCCGCGGTCTATCTCGACGTGCATCACCCGGAGATCGAGGAGTTCATCGAGATCCGCAAACCCTCGGGCGACTTCAACCGCAAGAGCCTGAACCTGCACCACGGCATCTGCATCACCGACGAATTCATGGAGGCGGTGCGCGATGACCAACCCTTCGGGCTGCGCAGTCCGAAGGACGGCAAGGTCATGCGCATGGTCAACGCGCGGCAGCTCTGGCAGAAGATCCTCGAGACGCGCCTTCAGACCGGCGAGCCCTATCTACTGTTCGGCGACACCGCGAACAACCAGCTCGCGCCGCACCAGCGGGAGCTGGGCCTGAGGGTCCGCCAATCAAATCTCTGCAGCGAGATCCTGCTGCCGACGGGTCGCGATCATCTCGGAAAGCAGCGCACGGCGGTGTGTTGTCTCTCGTCGGTGAATTTCGAGACCTGGGACGAATGGAGCCGCGAGCCGCGGTTCATCGAGGACCTGCTGCGCATGCTCGACAACGTGCTGCAGGATTTCATCGACCATGCGCCCAAGTCGATGGACACCGCGCGCTACTCGGCGATGCGCGAGCGCTCCGTCGGGCTCGGTGCGATGGGTTTCCATTCCTGGCTGCAGAACAACGCCGTTCCGTTCGAGAGTGCGCTCGCGCGGGCCGCGAACCTGCGCATGTTCAAACATCTGCGCCGCGCGGCGGACGAAGCCTCGCGTGTCCTCGCGGACGAGCGGGGCGCATGTCCGGATGCCGCCGAGCGCGGCGTGCAGGAGCGCTTCAGCCACAAGCTCGCCATCGCGCCGACCGCGAGCATCTCGGTGATCTGCGGCGGCACCAGCGCGTGTATCGAGCCGATCCCGGCGAACGTCTACACGCACAAGACGCTGTCGGGCTCGTTCAGCGTGCGGAATCCCGCGCTCACGAAAGTGCTCGAGGCCAAGGGGCTGAACACCGAGGACACGTGGCAGTCGATCCTCGCGCACGAAGGTTCGGTGCAGCACCTCGATGAGCTCAGCGACGACGAAAAGGGCGTGTTCCGCACCGCGTTCGAGATCGACCAGCGCTGGGTCATCGAACTCGCGGCGGACCGCGCGCCGCTCATCTGCCAGGGACAGTCGCTGAATCTCTATCTACGCAGCGACATCCACAAGTGGGACCTGCTCATGCTGCACTGGACCGCTTGGGAGCGCGGCGTGAAATCCCTGTACTACTGTCGCAGCAAGAGCGTGCAGCGCGCCGGGTTCGCAGGCGTAGAGGCGGACAACACGCGCGCGCTTGCCGTGAAGCCGCTCGCGACGGAGACCGACGAAGCCAAGTACGACGAATGCCTGTCGTGCCAGTAGGAAACGCCATGTCCTCCCAAATCGAACTGATCTCGAAGCCCGGCCTGCTGACGCCGTCGAAGTCGTACAAGCCGTTCCGTTACCCGTGGGCGATCGAATACTGGCGCCGCCAGCAGCAGATCCACTGGATGCCCGAGGAAATCCCGCTCGGCGAGGACTGCAAGGACTGGAGCGGCCGCATCACCGAGGCGGAGCGCAACCTGCTCACGCAGGTGTTCCGCTTCTTCACGCAGTCGGACGTCGAGGTGCAGGACAACTACATGGAGCGCTACGCGCGCGTGTTCCGTCCCACCGAGATCAAGATGATGCTCGCCGCATTCGCCAACATGGAGACCGTGCACATCGCGGCCTACGCGCTGTTGCTCGAGACGCTCGGCATGCCGGACTCCGAGTTCACCGCGTTCATGGACTACGCGGCGATGCGCGACAAGCATGACTATCTGCAGGGCTTCGGCGTGGATACGGACGCCGACGTGCTGCGCACGCTCGCGATGTTCGGTGGATTCACCGAGGGACTGCAGCTCTTCGCGAGCTTCGCGATCCTGCTCAACTTCCCGCGGCACAACAAGATGCGCGGCATGGGCCAGGTCGTGAGCTGGTCGGTACGCGACGAGACGTTGCACTGCGAAGGCATCATCCGGCTGTTCCACACTTTCGCGCAGGAAACCGGCGCGCTGTCGCAGCCGGTGCGCGACGACATCGTCGAATGCGCGCGGACCGTCGTGAAACTGGAGGACCGCTTCGTCGATCTCGCGTTCGAAATGGGCCCGGTGGAAGGACTCGCCGCCTCGGAAGTGAAGCAGTACATCCGCTACATCGCCGACTGGCGGCTCAAGCAGTTAGGTCTGCCGCTGCTCTACGGTGTGAAGGAACACCCGCTGCCCTGGCTCACCGCGATGCTGAACGGCGTCGAACACGCGAACTTCTTCGAGACGCGCGCGACCGAATACGCGAAGGCGGCGACTGGCGGTGCGTGGCATGGCCACGAAGGCGCGTGGGGACTGTTCGACCGGCGCGTCGCGCGCCGCGGCCAGCTCGATCTCATCGGCGGGCGCGACGCGAACTGAGCTGGGGTGTCATCTCATTTGGGGCAGGTGCTGTGCGCGCCCAGCAGGTTTGAGCACCAGGGCAGGCGTTCAACAACAATCGATTGGTAATCGTCGCAAGGCTCCTGGCAGGCACCGTTGATGCGGATCGACAGGCCATACTTGTCGTGCAGAAATCTCGTCATCGGCACGCGCAAGGAATACGGATCGAACTTCTCGGGGGCGTGGACCGGGCCGACGACACTGATGTCATAGTAGGGTGTCGACATCCAGGGCATCGCGCCGCCGAAGATCTCGAACTCCCCGACCCCGTAGACGAGTGCGACGAGATCCTTGAGGTTGATGCGCCTGATCGAAACGTGATCGAGGGTCGCTTCGACGAGACTGGGTCCGCGCCCGGAGCGGGTCTCGCGCATCGAAATCTGCGCTGACTTCATCGCACGCGTGTCGATGGCGAGCGCCGCCTGGCGCGTCAGGCGATCCTCGAGTCCGCCCGCGACGAAGGGGATCGCAATCGACAACAGGGCAACCGCCGTGAGCGCGGCGGTCTTGACCAAGCCTGGCGCCGCCGGGGCATCTCGCCAGTCGATCGCGATCCGCGCTTCCTCCGAAAGTCGTTCGTAGCGCGCCCGGCGCATCTCGCGCCATATCCGGATCAGGCAGGCCGCGGAGACCAGCAACGTAGTGAGCAGCGCGGCCAGAAGGACGAATCGTGACGGCGCGGTCGACTGTGATGGCGCGGCAAGCGGCGTGATACCAACCATCGTGTCCGTGAGCACGGACGGCGGTGGCATCGCGCTGTGCCTCACCGGAAATCCAAACCACGCGCCCAGGGAATGCAGCCAGGCGAACGGCACCACGAACTTGAGCGCGGCTAGGCGCCAGACCCAGGCACGGATGACCGCCGAATTGGAAAGCAGCATCGCCGCGAGCGACCACGAGATCGCGAAGAATACGATCGATTGCCAGAGGTGATCGACGGTCCCAGCCAGCATGAGTGGATAGTCGGTGCGGCGCCGGAAACCTTTCGCCGCTCCGTCAGCGTACGGGCACGGGCAACCGCGCGCGCACGAACTCCGAGACCTGGATAGCCGCGAAGGGGTCGAAGTTCGACAGCACGATCACCTGGTAGCCCGAATCCGGATTGAACCAGGCCTCCGAATTCGAGCCCATTTCTCCCCCGATGCCACCGATCCACAGTCCGCCGCCTGGATACTCGTCGACCCATATGCCGTAGCCGTATCCATGGCCTTTCCACGCTTCGGCCTTTGGTTGGAACATCAGGCGGGTGAACTTCTCGTCGAGAATGCGATGGTCGCGCAATGCGCTCAGGAAGCGCTGCATGTCTTCCACCGTGGACCACGCGCCTCCCGCGCCGTCTGCGCGGTATTCGAGGTGATGACCGGCGGGAATCCAGTCGCGCTCGCCAGGTGGCCTGAAGTAGCCATGGGCGCGCCCCTGCATCTCGACTTCCACCGGGGGCGTGTCGGTGTGTTTCATGCCCGCGGGCGTGAAGATCGTTTCCTGTAGATAGTCGTAGAAGCTCTTTCCGCTGACGTGCTCGATGGCGGCGCCGAGGTACATGTAGCCGAGGTTGTGATATTCGAATTTCGCGCCCGGCGCGTAGAGCAGCGCATCGCCGCCGAAAATCCGTATGAAGTCGTCGTGAGTCTGCAGTTCCTTGCGGTGTTCGTCGTTGCGCGGTCCGTAGAAGTCTCCAGCGCCCGAAGTGTGAGTGAGAAGCTGATGAATGGTCGCGGGGGCAATGGGTTTGTCCGCCAACGCGGGGACTATCTTCCCGACGCGGTCGTCGAGCTTCAGTTTGCCGTCCTGCACGAGTCGGAGCACCGCCGCCGCAGTGAACATCTTGCTGGTCGACGCGGTGCGAAAGCGCGTGTCGACGGTGTTGGCGCTCCGGCCCTCACGATCGGCGAATCCGTAGGCCTCGCGCAGCAGCACCTGGTTGCCCCGCGCGAGCAGAATCGCGCCGGAAAACTTGTCGGACTGTGCGCGGCGCGCCGTATCGGCGCGCCAGGCTTCGATGGCCGCGGGCTCGGAGAGCCGCGGCACGCGGAACTTCACCGGCGCATTGCCCCAATCCAGGTGCACAAAGTTCACCCGGTGGGGCGCGGCCGCCTCCGTCTCGACCACGAACTCGAGAACGGCGTCCGAGTCACGCGCCCGCACCCAGCCGTGCAGGTTGACGGGGCGATCATCGTCGACTTCGAGCAGGTCGAAGCCGCCGAACTGCTTGTGAAGGTGCAGACCCCTTTCGACGTCGGGTGCGTCCTTCCACTCGTGAGCGAAGTTGGCCGTGCGGTACGACTCCATTACCGCGCGGTCGCCGGAATTGATCGCCTCCAGTAGTTTGCTCGCCTGCAGGGACGCCGGATTCTTCGAGGCCGGCCTTTCAGGAAACTGGTTTGCGGCGTCGCAGGCAGTCAAGCCAAGGAGTGCCAGCGCAAGCGTCGGAGCGCTGCGCAAGACTTGGCGGGTCTTCATGGTCGAGGCCTTCGTTTCTACTACAACTGCGGCCTAATCTATGACACATGTAGTAATCTAGGCAAGTCCTGCATCGTGACCTCCATCGAAGTCACTAACAGAGGCTCAGGTACCCGTATCGGCGACGGACTGCGGCGACGGATCGTCGTTGCGACGGCCGCGAAACTCCGCGACGCGATTGCGGCCGGCCTGTTTGGCCGAATACATCGCGGCATCGGCGGCTTCGAAGAACTTCTCGGGCGTCGGATATTCGTCCGCCGTGAGCGTGGCGTGCCCGACGGAAATGGTGATCGCGAGTTCGCCGCCGATCAGCGACTCGGCCGCATTGCGCAACCGTTCGGCGACCATTCCGGCCACGCTCGCGTCCGAGTGCGGCAGGATCACGCAGAATTCTTCGCCGCCATAGCGGCACGCAACGAACGGCTTGCGCGAATGCCGGCGGATCACGCCGCCCAGCAGCTTGATCGCCTCGTCGCCCTGCGCGTGGCCGTGGCGATCGTTGTATTGCTTGAAATGATCGATGTCGAGCACGAGCAGCGAGAGCGGCAGCCCGGACTGCCGCGCGGCGTTGAATTCCGCGAGCAGCTTGTGATCGAAGTGACGCCGGTTGCCGAGCAGCGTGAGTGGGTCGGTTCGGCTCTGCTGCTGCAGCTCGCTCATGCGGCTCGACAGGGTCATCGAGAGCAGGATCATCTCGAGCAGCGATCCGACCTGCCAGCTGTGCTGTGTGAGAAACGTATGCGGCAGTGCGCCGAAGTTCTTCAGCACGAAGATCATCGAGCCGGCGAGGAACGCACTCCACGCGATGACGAAGAACCGCGCGGGCCGCGAGCCCGCGAGCAGGCTCACCACGCCGAGCGTGATCAGGAAGATCACGGAGACCAGGATCAGGAACGTGACGGGGCGGACGAGCACGGCGTAGTCGAGCACCGGCACGAGCGCCACGGCGATCGCGGCGGCGATCTGCAGCCCGCGCGCGATCAGGAACAGCCGCGGCGTGTAGTCGCGCGACCGCAGGATCGTCGTCGAGAAGTGCAGCGCGGTTATCAATGAGACGTTCAGCAGCACCAGCAGGCAGGTGTTGGCCCACTGCGGGCTGGTGGGCCACAGGTACTGGAAGGCCAGTCCCGTGTTGACGCCCATGTACAGGCCGAACGTCGCGACATAGGCGAAGTAGGCGAGGAACGCGTTGTCGCGCACCGCGATGAACACGAGGCCGCTCCACACCAGCAGCATGATGACCGCGCCGAAGTAGACGCCGTAGGCGAGCTGTTCGCGGCTCACCGCGCCGGTCATCTCGGCGGCATCGAGCAGCGCGAGGTGAATGTCGACCGGACCCTGTGACGCGAAGCGCAGATAGAACGTGCGCTCGCCCGCCGCGGGCAGGTCCAGCGGAAAGAAGAAATCGCGGTGCGCGATGGCGCGCGTGTCGAAGTCGAGCCGGTCGCCGGTCGCGAGCGCGTGCCAGCCGCCGAGCGGATCGGGGCTGAAGAATGTGATGTAGTCGATGAGTGGATAGCCCTGGCGCAGGAAAACCTGGCGCGGCTCGGGCGCCGGATTGTGAAGTGTGAACCGCACCCACCAGGCCGACGAAGTGAACCCGACATTGGCCGTTTCGGCCGTCGCGCGCCGGAATCCTTCGGCGGCGGGCCCCGAGCTGACGTCCGCGATGCCCAGCTGGCCGCCCGGATCCTCGAGTAGTTCGACCTCACCGCTGAAGCGCTCGATGCGCAGCGACTCTCCGGGAATCGTGGTGATGACGGGTGCGCCGAGTGCGACTTCCGTCACCAAACAAACAACCAGAAGCAGGCTTGTCAACCAGGCAATTGAAAGTTTTCCCGAGCCGTACACAATCGCCATCCTTCGACGAATTTGTTTGTTCGCGAAGTATGCGTCAGATCGGGCAGGGAGTAACGCGATGCGACGGGTATTGAGATGGATCTTGGGCGCGGCAATCGTGGGCGTGCTGGCGGCGTTCGGGCTGTACGCGTGGTTCGTGTTGTGGCCGGTCCATACCATTCCGGCCCTCGAGAAGGTCGACGAATACGTCTGGCTCGACCAGGGATGGGGCGAGGGCCAGGACGCGGCGCTGCGCCAGCGCTACTACTACACGGCCCAGGGCACCTCGATGCCGCAGGGCGCCTCGCTCGGTGCGGTGCGCTATTCGTGGTTCGTCAACCTCGAGCTGCCGCTCTCCAACCAGCGATTCGCCGACCCGGAGCACATGCGCAAGTACCGGTTCCTGGTCGATCCGAAGCCGAGTGCCGCCAATCCCGACCAGCTGCCGATCGGCTTCACGCGCCACTTCGATCCGCGCATCGGCGAATACGTTCTCGACATCACCTGCGCGGCCTGCCACACGGGCGAGATCCACGTACAGAAAGACGGCAAGACCCACGCCATCCGCGTCGACGGCGGTCAGGCCATGCACGCCTTCACGGACATGTCGCGCGGCAGTTTCGCGCCCGTGCTCGCGGCATCGCTGATCGGCACGTCCGCCAACCCATGGAAGTTCGATCGCTTCGCGCGGAAGGTGCTCGGCGAGGGCTACCCCGAAGGCAAGCCCCAACTCGAGGAGGCACTGCGCGCCACGATCAAGGCGATGCTCGCGAGCGGACAGAACAATCCGCTGCGGGACCTGTACCCGGTGCACGAGGGCTTCGGCCGCACCGACGCGCTCGGACGCATCGGCAACACCGCTTTCGGCGACCACCTCTCGAAGGCTAACTACCAGGTCGGCGACGCGCCGGTGAGTTATCCGTACCTGTGGAACATCTGGAAATTCGACTGGGTGCAGTACAACGGATCGGTCGCGCAGCCGCTGGCGCGCAACGTCGGCGAGGCGCTGGGCGTCGGCGCGATCGCGCCGCTGCGCAACGCGATGAATGCGCCACTCCCGCCCGGCGAGCGGTATCGCAGCTCAGTCGACGTCGCGGGCCTCACGCGCATCGAACATGCGCTGCAGATGCTGCGTCCGCCGCGCTGGCCCGAGGACCTCATGGGTGCGATCGATCGGGAGAAGGCGGCGCACGGCGAGAAGCTGTTCAAGGAGCGTTGCCAGGAGTGCCACGGCCCGAACGTCGCCGAGCCCGCGCGTGCGAAGGCGGCGGCACCGCTCAAGCCATCGAACGATCTGGTCTGGCGCATCGAGGTGATTCCGTTCGAACACATCGGCACGGACCCGACCGCGGCCCAGGGTTTTCTCGAACGCCGCTATGACATTTCCTCGACCGGTCTCACGAAGGCCGAACTGGGCGCCGCGTTGCGCCCGCTGCTGACACGCGCGCTCGCGCGCGACGCGCGCTTCCGGTTGACCGAGGTCGTGAGGCTGAACGGCGCGGGCGACAAACATGCGCCGCTCGCGGCGCTGCTCGCGTCATTCCCGGACCCGGATGCGAACGAGGTCCCTTCGCTGCCCGGGGAAACATTCCGCGCGATCGATGTCGCGGTCGTCGCGCTCGGCGCACCGGAGATTGCGGGGGCGGACCAGCGCCCCGCCGATCCGCTGCAATGCGACGCGGGCTGTCATCTCGAGAATCTTTTCTGGGACGTGCGCCACGGAGCGAAGAACATCGAGCTCATGCTCGACAAGCTCGATCCGAAGCACCTGTCCGAGGGCCTCGCGCTCAACCTCGTCGGCATCCTCATCAAGAACCGTTTCTACGCCGACAACGGCATCGACTACGCGACGCAGCAATGCCTGGAAGGATTCGGTGCGCTCGATCTGCCGCAGGAGATCGCCGGCTACAAGCCGCGTCCGCTCGAAGGCGTATGGGCGACGCCGCCGTTCCTGCACAACGGCTCCGTCCCCTCGCTGTACGAGATGTTGCTGCCGCCCGAGAAGCGCACGAAGAGCTTCTTCGTCGGACGGCGCGACTTCGACACCAGACATGTCGGATACGCCATCGAGCCCGATGCCGAAGGAGAGGACGACGGCTTCTGGCTCGATACGAGCATCACGGGCAACCACAACACCGGCCATGCGTTCGCGGCCGATGCCGCCACGTGGCAGAAACACCTGGCCGATCCGAAGAACAATCCGCTGCCGCACGGCGTGATCGGGCCCGAGTTCACCGACGAGGAAAGGTTCGCGATCATCGAGTACCTCAAGGTGCACCGCGATCCCGAGACCCCGGCTGACTACCAGCCGCCGCGGTGCAAGCTGTTCGGAGAGACGCTGTGAGCGGCGAGCAGGATTTCACCGAAGACTTCGCGGCGGTCGAACGCGAGGAGCTCGAATGGATCCAACGCCGGCGCCGCGTGACCGGTTCGGTTCCGGAGAACGCGCCGCTCGCGGGACTGGCCCTGTCGGGCGGAGGCATCCGTTCCGCCGCGTTCAACATGGGCGTGTTGCAGGCGCTCGCCGGTCGCGGCCTGCTCGATCGCTTCGACTACCTGTCGTCCGTCTCGGGCGGCGGATACATCGCCTCCTGCCTCACCTGGCTGCGTGCGCACGTGCCCGCGAGCTCGCTGCAAAGGCTCGGCGGCGTTCCGCTGGCGAGCGGCACCGGCACGGTGCTCGACTGGCTGCGTGCGCATGGACGCTATCTCATCGCCGGTCCGGGACTCTCCGGCTGGACGCTCGGCGCGAGCATCCTGGCCGGCACGTTGCTCAACCTCTTCGTGCTGATTCCGTTCCTGCTGCTGCTGATCGGCATCGCGTCGGGCGACTACTTCACCTTCGCTTTCCCGCACGACCTGGCGCTGCCCGGTGCTACGGCGGTGGACGCGCACGACGGCTTCTTCCTCTTCGGCGTGGCCGGATTCGGCTTGCTGGCGCTCTACCTTGTCGCTACGCTGCTGTTCGCATTCAGCACGGTGCTGCCACCGCTGCGCCAGATGAGCGCCGGGCGGTACCTGCGCCTGAGCCTTGGCAAACTACTCGGCGGCGCGGTGATCTGCTTCGGCATCGGCCTGTTCCCGGTGCTCGTCGGCATCGAGCGAACCGTGTTCAGCATGGTGAAATCCGAAACCGCCGTCGAACTGACCCGGCACTTCACCTGGCTCGCTCCGCTCGTGACCGGCGCGCTGTCCGTTCGCCAGGCGGGTAAAGCAAGCAGACACTCCGGCGCGTTCGCCGTCGCAGGCCTCGCGCTGGTGCTGATCGGCTTGTTCACGGGTCTCTATCACCTCGCGCATCACACCCCTTTGCTCAACACGTCGGTGTTCCACGCGTGGCTCGCGCTATCGGCGTTGTTCGCGTTCACCTGCGACATCAACGCGGTCTCGATGCACAGCTATTACCGCAGCCGGCTCGCCGAGGCGTTCCTGCCCGTCGTGTCCCCCGAGGACAAGCACCCGGCGTTGTTCCGGCTCGCCGACGTACGCGCGGAATCCGGCGGGCCATTCCACATCATCAACACGACGCTCAATACCACGAGTTCGACGGATGCGAAGCGCCGCGCGCGCAACGGCGAAAACATGATCCTCACGCCGCTGTACTGCGGCTCATCGGCGACCGGCTTCCGCCGCACGACCAACTACCTGGGCGGCGAGCTCACGTTGTCGACCGCATTCGCGGTGTCGGGTGCCGCCGTCGACCCGGACACGATCGCGACGAGTTCGCGGCCGGTGAGCTTCCTGATGGCGTTGCTCAACGTGCGGCTCGGCGTGTGGGTCTCTAACCCGCGTCACGAGCCGCGCCGCTGGCGCTGGCCCGCGTGGTACCAGCTCATGTTTCGCGAAATGCTGGGCATCGGGCTCGATGAAAAGCAGGCCCGCATACACCTGTCCGACGGCGGCCATTTCGAGAATCTCGGCGTCTACGAACTGCTGCGGCGCCGCTGCCGCTACATCTTCGTGAGCGACGCGGGCGCCGATCCGAACGCGACACTCGCGGACCTCGCGCAGGCCGTGCAGCGCGCGCGCGCCGACTTCGGCGCCGACGTGAACATCTGCGCGGATCCGCTGTTCCATCGCGACGAGTTGCTGCCGCGCCAGCGCGTTCACCTGGTCGGCGAGGTGACCTACGCGGATGGCAGCAGCGGCGAAATCCTCTATCTCAAGGCGCTCGTGCGTACCGACCTGAGCGCGGACATCTACGGATACTGGCGCACGAATCCGGAGTTTCCGAACCAGTCGACGGCCAACCAGTTCTACGGAGAGATGCAGTTCGACAGCTATCGCGAGCTCGGCCGTCAGCTCACCGAGGGCATCGTCGGCGAGGAGGACACGGGGATCGAAGCCGTGTTCGCGCGCTGGCGCGCGAAGCCGGCGGCGCGCGCCGCGTCGGCCGCGGTCAGGGAGACAGCGGATCTGGCGTGAGTGCCATGCCCCAACGGCCGCAGGGCGGCTGACAGTCTCCGTTGACGTAGATCTCGAGGCCGAACTCGTCCGCAAGCAGCCTGGTGAGCGGCTGGCGCAACGCGTAGCTGTCGAAGCGTTCGGGCTCGTGGATGACGGCCGTTACGAAGACATCGTGGCGCGATCCGGTCAGCCAGTCCTCCTGTCCGCTTGCGACGAAATGGTTGCCGCGCACGAAGTACGGATGCACGCCGTAGGCAAGCGCCGCCAGGTCGCGGATGGTCGCGTTGCGGATGAGTACACCGCGGTTTTCCGCGCGAATCTCGAAGCGTCCGCCCATGCCGCGAGCCGCGGGCCGGATGCGCATCGGCGCGCCGCGCAGCGAGAGCGCATTGGCGATGAGGACTTCGCGCCGATGCAGCGAACCTTCGATCGCGCCGCCCGTGAGCGGTACTGCAAACGCACCGAGCGCCAGGGCGGTGAACAGCGCGCTCCTGAAAAAGCCGAGCCCGGGCTGTCGATCGTCCGGGTCGCGCTCGAGGCGCATACGCTCCGCGAACGCGTGAATCTCCTCTTCATCCCTGCGCCGCGCCATCCAGCGCAACGAGCCGATGGCCGCCGCCAGCGCCACGATCAGCAGCAGCCAGGTCCAGCCGAGAAAAGCAGTCGGCGCGAACCAGGGCGTCGCGACATCGACGGCGGCAACGATCTTCGCAGGCGGCGGATCGCTCGAAAACGTGACCGGGAAGCCGTGCCAGAACCCGAGCGCGAACAGCACCTGGAAGGGCACGAGGAACTTGAGCGCGGCGATGCGATACAGCCACAGCCGCACGACCGCGGCATTGCCGCGCGCGAGCCACGCGAGGAGGCAGGCAGCGCCGGAGAACTGCAGCGATTGCCACAGGTGATCGACGGCCCCGACGAGCATCAGACGTTATCGTGAGTCGGGGTAGTCGGGAGGATAGCGCAATGCGATCCGGCCGCAGGGGTCCTGGCAGCGCCGGTTGACGTGTATCTCCATGCCGAAGCGGCTGGCGAGTAGTTTGGTCACCGTGCCCTGCAGCGCGTGCGGGTCGAAGTGCTCGGGCTCGTTGACCGGGCGCGGCAACCGGGCGAGCACGTCGTAGCGCAAGTCGTCGAGCAGCGAATCGAAGCCGACGATCTTCCAGGACTCGACGCCGTACGCAAGCGCAACCAGGTCGCGCAACGAGCTGTTACGGATCACGACGCGATCGCCGTTGACGAGCACCGACTGGTAGGGCGGGCCGCCGGGAGACGCGAGCGAGATGGAGATTTCGGCCGCGCCGAGCGCGTTCGCGTGGCTGCGCATCAGCTCGTAGCGATGCAGCGCGAAGTCGAAGGCGCCGGCGAAGACGGGCACCGTCGTCACGATCATCGTGCAGGCGCACAGAATTCCCGCTTTCACGAATCCGAGCGAACGCGGCCGCGCGGCCGCGAGGATCTCGCGCACGCGCTGCGTCAGGTTGCCGGCCGTGGCCGAAGACAGCGGCGCGGGCCCGTGGCCGGCGTGCGCCCGGCAGTGACGGCACACGGCGAGGATACCGGCCGCATAGTCCGCCGGATCGTGGCCGCTGTCGATCACCGCCTCGTCGCACGCGCGCTCGCGTTCCTCGAGCATGTTCCGGCCTATCCACCACACGGGTGGATAGAACCAGAAAAGCGCCTCGACCACGCGATGCAGGCACACCTTCAGATTGTCGCGCCGCGAAATGTGTTCGCGTTCGTGCGCGAGCACCGCCTCGAGCTGCGGCGCGGTCAGTTTCCCGAGCAGCGCGGCCGGAAGCAGCACCACCGGCTGAAAGACGCGGGCCGCGGACGGTTCGATGTCCTCGTCCGTGATCCACGCATCCGGCGATGCGCCCGGCGCCGGCCTCGCTGCCCGGGAAATCCTGTCGACCGCGCGCCACGCGACGAACCAGCGCAGCAGCACGAGCGACGCACCGATCGCCCATGCGCCGATCAGCACGGCTTCGAGTCCGAGGCCTGCGCTGGCGTCCGGGGAAATCGGAACGGAGAGGAAACTGGTCGGCGACAACACCGGCGACGCGGCGCTCAATGCTTCGTCCAGGAGAGCGGGCTGGGCCGCGACGGGCGGCAATACTCCAGCCAGCGAGCCCAGCGAATACAGCAGCGAAAATGGCACGAGGAACTTGAGAGATGCGAGCATCCACAACCAGTGGCGCAGCGCCGCGCCATTCGCGCGCAGCCCGAACATCAGCAGCCAGACGCCGACGCAGAACAGCGTCGACTGCCACAGATGGTCGAGCAGCGCGCCGATCATCTGGCCTTGTCCTTCGCGCGGCTGGCGTGTTCGCGCAGCAGCTTCTGCGCGTCCTCGATGTCCTCGTTCGAAATCTTGCCCATCTCCACCAGGTGCGCCATCACGGGACCCGCGCTGCCGCCGAACAGGCCTAACAACTCCTTGAGAAGCCGGGTCTGTACCGACTCGCGCGAGGTGGTGGCCTCGAACACGTGGGCGTTGCCGATCTTCTTGGTGCGCCGCACGGCGCCTTTTGCCTCGAGCCTGTAGACCATGGTCTGGACCGTGGTGTAGGCCGGCCGGTCGCGCTTCACGATGGCTTCGTGGATTTCGCGGATGGAGCGCGGCCCGTGGCCCCACAACTCACCCATGATTCTCAATTCGATCGGACTCAGCTTCGGCTCGGCCACGTCGGCTCCTGTTCTGAAGAATGGTTGTATTTACAAGTGTGGTCTACTCTATGACATGTGTAGTAGTCGGCGCAACGACGATTTCACATTGCACCGCGATCACGTCGCGCGAGGAGCCCGGGAGGCCCCGCCGCCGAACTTCTCCAGCATGATCTCGATGAGCGCGCGTACCTTGCGTGGCGCATTTCCCCCGGGCGGGCGCACCACGAACACGCCGGCCTCGGGAAAGGGGAATTCGGGCAGCAGCGGCACCAGAGCGCCGGTCGCGACGTGCTCCTCGATCAGGAAGTCGGGAAGCATCGAGATTCCGAGGCCCGCGAGCACCGCGGGCACCAGCGCCGCGCCGTTGTCCGCGGTGAAACGGGCGTGCGGATGGACCGTCGTGACGTGTCGTTCGTGTTCGAACAGCCACGGCACGCCGGCCTGCGCGATCGCGGCGTGGACCTTGAGGTCTTCGAGCGCCCGCGGCGCGGGATGAGATTCGAGGTAGCGCGGGCTCGCGACGAGCCGTCCGCCCAATGATGCGATGCGGCGCGCGACCAGGCGCGAATCGCTGAGACGGCCGAGGCGGATCGCCGCGTCGAATCCGTCGGCCACCAGATCGACCATCTTGTCGCTGTACGACGCGTGGATTTCGAGCTCGGGATGCCGCGCCGCGAGCTCCGCGAGCACGGGAGAGAAATGCGTGGAGCCGAACGAAAGTGGCGCCGCGATGCGCAAGCGACCGCGCACCGGTCCGTCGGCCGCGACGATGTCGCGCGCGGCCTCCGCTTCCGCGGCGATGCGCATCCCGTGATCCCGGAAGTTTGCGCCGGCCTCGGTGAGCGCCGCGCCACGCGTGGTCCGCGTCAGTAAAACCGCGCCGAGGTCCTTCTCGAGCCGGGCGATCTGACGGCTGACGACGGACTTGCTGACGCCCAGTCGTTGTGCGGCGGCCGTGAGTCCACCCGTGTCGGCAACGGCCAAAAAGGCGCGGATATCATCGATTTCCATCTTGGCGTTCCATTTTTAGCGACACCGAGTCGCAGTTTTGCCGGCTAGTAAGCCGCTTTCCGCAACGCCACCATGCACTCATGCCAATACGAATTCAACAGGAAGGAGTGCCCATGAAGTCCTTGTTGGTCATCAACAGCAGCGCCGCGCGCGAAGAGTCCGTTTCCCGAGTGCTGGTGCAGGAGACGGTGGAGCGATTGTTGGCCGGACATCCCGAGTTGACCGCGAAGAGCCGCGATCTCGGGCGCGATCCGGTGCCGCACCTCTCAGTCGAGACCCTCGCCGGTGTACGTGGGACGCCCGCGAGCGATGCCGAGCGCAAGTCGCGCGCTCTCTCGGACGAACTCATCGCCGAACTACGCGCCGCGGACACCATCGTGATCGGCGCGCCGATGTACAACTTCGGCGTCCCGACCGCGCTGCGCGCGTGGTTCGACTACGTTCTGCGCGCGGGCGAGACCTTCTCCTATTCGGAGGCGGGCCCGAAAGGACTGCTGACCGGAAAGCGCGTCATCGTGATCGAGAGTCGCGGCGGCCTGTACAGCGAAGGGCCGGCGAGCGCGATTGATTTCCAGGAGCCGTACCTGCGGCACCTGCTCGGCTTCGTCGGACTGACCGACGTGACGTTCGTGCGCGCGGAGAAGATCGGTTACGGGCCGGACGCCCGCGCCGCGGCCATGACGCAGGCGCGCCGCGAAATATCGAGGCTCGCCACGGCACCGCTGCCGCGCGCGGCCTAACAATCCCGCAACGGAATGGCCGGATCCGCGAGTTTCCGCGGATCGGGTCGCGCCCGCGCCGGGATCATCCTGCGCGCGGCCATCTGGTCCTTCGTGTGGTTGACGGTTTCGACGGCGATCAGCTCGCCGTCCCTGAGGTAACAGACGCTGAAGGCGCGCGTCGCAGGGTCGCCGCGCAGCACCGCGGTGTCGAAGCCGGCCGCCAGCCCGACGATGACCATCTTGAGGTCGTACTGATCCGACCAGAACCACGGCACCTTGTCGTGCAAGGTAGTGAGTCCGAGCATGTTGAGCGCCGCGCTGGTTCCCTGCTCGAACGCGTTGTCGACCGATTCCAGCCGCACGCGCATTCCATAGTGCAGGCTCGGATGCCGTGTGCAGTCGCCCGCGGCCCAGATGTGAGGATCCGACGTGCGGCAGTGCTCGTCCACCAGGATGCCGTCGTCGCATTCGAGCCCCGCGTCCCGCGCGAGCGAATCCGCCGGCACCACCCCGATCGCCGCCAGCACGAAGTTTTCCCGGATCCCGGTGCCGGGGACCGGAACCCGGTAAAAGTCGCGGCAGCGGATTTCTACGCCGTGGCGCGCGTGTTCGGTCTCGTAGAAGCGGGACACGGCCGGCGAGACGACGCGCGACATCACGCGGTCGGCGGCTTCGAACACGGTGACCTCGAGCCCGGCTTCGCGCAGGGTCGCGGCGGATTCCAGGCCGATGTAGCCGCCACCGATGATGACGGCCCTTCGGCCCGGCGCCATTTCCCGGCGCAGCAGTTCGACGTCCATCGCGGTGCGCAGGTAGAACGGCCGGACCGACTCCCATTCCTGGGGCAACAGGCGCGACCGGCTCCCGGTCGCGATCAGCAGGCGGTCGTACTCGACCGATGTGCCATCCGCGATCTCGACCCGGTGCCGCTCGCGATCGATGCGCACCGCCGCGAAGCCGAGTCTCAGGTCGATGCCGTGCGCGAGGTAATGGTCCGCGTGACGGATGAGCAGCCGATCGCGGTCGAGGGCACCCGCCAGGTATTTCTTCGAAAGCGGTGGGCGCTGATATGGCAGCAGATCTTCGTCGCCAATCAACGTGATAGGCCCAGTGTGGCCACGCCTGCGCAGCGTTTCGATGGCTTGCGAGGAAGCCTGTCCGGCCCCGACGATGACCACCCGTGGATTCATTGGCACGTTCATCCTATTCACACCGTATAGATAAGAGAGTCAACTGGGCCGGGGGAGCGTCGCACCATTGTTGGGCGCACGGCGTTCCGTCGCGCTAATTTGGTGCTCACGCAGACCCCGACCGAAGGCACAAACGCTGAATTGCCGCTATGTTGGCCTTTCGGGATACTGGCACGGAAGCTGCACTGCGATTAGGGCTCGCCGATGTCGGCGTCGACTCCATCGAAAGACTGGCAATAAAGAATTGGGAGAAAAGAAATGAAATTGGTCACCGCCATCATCAA
>JAEZCN010000129.1 GCA_023433515.1 Pseudomonadota bacterium | reverse complement strand
GGTAGATAGTCAGCACCCAGCGCCGTGGTCGCCGCGGCGCGCTGCGTCGCCGCCACCGTCAGCGCATGCCTCAGCGGCGTGTTCGGATTGACGAACGCCGCGCCCGGCACGTGCAGGCCCATGAGCTCCATGAGCATCTGGTTGGAATTCGCCGTGCCGTAGAACGTGCAGGTGCCCGCGTTGTGATACGAGGCCAGCTCCGCCGCGAGCAATTCGTCGCGCGTCGCCTTGCCTTCCGCGTAACGCTGGCGCACCTCGGCCTTCTGCTTGTTCGCGATGGTGCCGGTGGGCATCGGCCCGCCGGGCACGAGGATGATCGGCATCTGGCCGAACGAGGCCGCGCCGATGAACAGGCCCGGCACGATCTTGTCGCAGATGCCTAACAACAATGCCGAGTCGAACGCCTCGTGCGACAACGCGACCGCCGTCGCGAGCGCGATCACGTCGCGACTGAACAGCGACAGCTCCATGCCCGCGCGGCCCTGCGTGACGCCGTCGCACATCGCCGGCACGCCGCCCGCGACCTGCGCCGTCGCGCCCGCGACCCGCGCCGCGGCGCGAATCACTTCGGGATACGTCTCGAACGGACGATGCGCCGACAACATGTCGTTGTACGCGGTCACGATGCCGATGTTGGGCATCACCTGCTGCAGCCGCGGCTTGTCTTCGCCGGACGCCGCGATCACGTGCGCGAGGTTCGCGCAGGCGAGTTTGCCGCGCGCGGGCTCGACCAGTTTGCGTTTGCGGGTGCGCTCGAGATATTCGCCGCGCGCCGCGGCCGAGCGGCCGCCGATTCTTTCAGTGACTTCGACGACGACGTCGTTCAATTTGCGCGTGGGCATCGTTACTCGTACCAGCTGTGGCCGTGTCGCTCCGTCAGCGCGATCGCGGCCGTGGGCCCCCACGTGCCCGCAGGATACGGCTTCACGAGCTGGCGCGTCGACCGCCAGCTGGTCTGTATTCCGTCGATCCAGTTCCAGGCCGCTTCCACTTCGTCGCGGCGCACGAACAGCGTCGTGTTCCCTTTCAGTGCATCGATCAGCAGGCGCTCGTACGCGATGCGCGTGCGGCCGCCGCTCTCGTCCTTGGGAAGCGACAGCTCGAGCGGCACCTCGCGCAGGCGCACGCCCTCGATGGCGGGTTGTTTGCTCAGGATCTGCAGCACCATGCTTTCCTCCGGCTGCAGCTTGATCACCAGCCGGTTGGCCTGCAGGTTCGGCTCGTCGGCCGCGAAGATGTTGTGCGGCACGGACTTGAACTGGATCGCGATGTCCGTGCGGCGCGATTGCATGCGCTTGCCGGTGCGCAGGTAGAACGGCACCCCGGCCCAGCGCCAGTTGTCGATTTCCGCGCGCAGCGCGACGAAGGTTTCGGTTTCGCTGTTGCCTTTCGCGCCCTTTTCTTCGTTGTAGCCCGGCACCGCGATGCCGCCGGCGCTGCCGGCCATGTACTGGCCGCGCACGGTGTTGGCGGCCACGGTCGCCTGCGTGATGGGGCGCAGGCTGCGCAGCACCTTGGTCTTCTCGTTGCGCACCTCGTTCGGCTCGAACAAGTGCGGCGGCTCCATCGCGACCAGCGCCATGAGCTGCAGCACGTGGTTCTGCACCATGTCGCGCAGCGCACCCGCTTCGTCGTAGTAACCCGTGCGGCCCTCGAGGCCCACGGTTTCAGCGACCGTGATCTGCACGTTGTCGATCGACGCCGAATTCCACAGCGGCTCGAACAATGCGTTCGCGAAGCGCAGCGCGAGCAGGTTCTGCACCGCCTCTTTTCCAAGGTAGTGGTCGATACGGAAGATGCGGTCCTCGTGGAACACGCTGCCGACGGCTTCGTTGATCGCGATGCTCGATGCCAGATCCGTGCCGATCGGCTTCTCGAGGATGATGCGGCAGTGTTCGCACGCGAGGCCGGCGGCCGCGAGGCTCAGCGCCGTCGCGCCGTACACCTTGGGCGACGTCGCCATGAAATACAGGATGCGATTGCTGCCCGCGAGCGCCTTCTGCAGCGCCTCCGTTCCCTTCACCGTACCGTCGCCCGCTTCGAACGGCGCGTACGTGACGCGCGTCAGCAGGTCCTTGAGCGCGTCTTCCTTGAGGTAATCGGGCAATACGTGTTTGCGCAACGCGCGCTCGACGAACTCCCGGAACTCCTCGTTCGGCATGCCGTTGCGCGCCGAACCTACGAATGTGAGCGTCGGCGGAACCAGCTTCTCGCGGCACAGGTGATACAGCGATGGCCACACCATGCGCTGCGACAGGTCGCCCGTGGCGCCGAACAGCACGAATTTCTGGATCGGGTTCTTCACGTGCATCATGAGTTTTGCATCAGCAGGCGCGCGGCGCCGAGCAGCTCCACGTGGGGATGCAGAATGGTTTCGAGCGGCACGTTGCGCATCGCGAGCGTGAACCGGCCCTTGTATTCGAAGCCCGAACGCACGCGGCGCTCGAGCGTCTCGCGGTCGAAGTGCTGCAGCATCGCGCCGGAGATCAGCACGCCGTTCCACGCGCCGAGCGTCATCGCGAGATCGCCGGCGAACGAGCCGAGCAGTTCGCAGAACAGGCCGACGGCCTCCTCGCATTGCGGATCGCTCGTGGCGCGCGCGGTGATTTCGGCGGCGGACCGCTCCGGTCCGTGTTGGCCGTCCGCGTCGCACAGCGCCTGGTACACGTTCGCGAGACCCGCGCCCGAGAGCACGCGCTCCGCGGACACGCGCCCGTACTTCTTGCGCAGCCAGCGCAGCAGCTCGATCGAGCGCTCACTCGTGGGCGCGAAGCTCGCGTGGCCACCTTCCGTCGCGAGCACGTTGTACGAGCCCGCGTTCGCGACCACGCCGCCGACACCGAGACCGGTGCCCACGCCGACGATGGCGCATACGCCCTGCGACAGCGGTAGCTCGATGCGCTGGGTTCCGACCGGCTGCAGATCCGCCGCGCGCAGCGCGCCGACCGCGTGGCCGACCGCTTCGAAATCATTGATGACGTGCAGGTCCTTGAAAGAATGCGCCTCGCTCAGTGCGCGCGCCGAGAAAGACCAGGCGCTGTTGGTGAGCTGGACCCGATCCGCGTCGACCCGGCCGGCGACCGCGACCGCCGCGCGGTTCAGTGCCTGAGGCACGCCCGGTGTTGCACTGCGATAGTGTTGGGCGGCATGCGATATCGACTCGTGGGCGCGCACGGCGTAACGCCGCACGCAATGGACATTGACCGGACCTTCATTCTCTCCGGCCACGGCGATGCCGAACCGGATGTGAGTGCCCCCGACGTCCGCGACCAGACCGAGCACCGCCGATCGGTCGAAATGCTCGTCCCCCCTGGAATCCGCGCCTGTCGGCGCTGTTTCAGCTGTCACCATCACGCTCCATTGACCGCAAGACTCGCCCGGCAAAGACAACGCTGTCAAATACTTGGCTAGTGAATTGTACCTATGATTTACGTTAAAGAGGATTTGCGTTGCGCAAAACGTGAGCAGGTTTGACACCGCTGTCTGACAACAAGACAATCCGTCATCGCTATGAGTCGTATAACAATTCATGACGTGTCGAAGGCTGCGGGAGTCTCCATCAAGACGGTCTCGCGAGTTCTCAATAGCGAACCGAACGTGCGCAGCGAAACCCGCGCGCGCGTGCTCAAACTAGTCGAAGAGCTCAACTATCACCCGAGCCTCTCGGCCCGCAGCCTCGCCGGGCGCAGCTCGAACCTGATCGGGCTCATCTACCAGAACCCCAGCGCTAACTACATCGTGGACCTGCAGCGCGGCGCGCTCGAACGCTGCCACACGCGTGGTTACCGGTTGCTCGTGCATCCGTGCGAAGGCAACGACATCACGAGCGTGCGCGATCTCGCCGGCCTGGTGCTCGAATCGCACCTCGATGGCGTCGTGCTCGCCCCGCCGCTCTCGGATTCCACCGAGGTGCTCGCGGAACTGCAGAAGCATCGCATCCGGTTCGTGCGTATCGCGCCGACCGTCGACCTCGACGCGTATTCGTGCGTGTACATGAACGACGTCGCCGCCGCGCGCGAGATGACCGAATACCTGATCGCGCTCGGCCACGAGCGCATCGGCTTCATCAATGGCCCCGTCGGGCACCCCGTCACCGAGCAGCGTTTTCTCGGTTATACGATGGCGCTGCGTTCGCACGGCCTCGAGGTCGATCCGCAGCTGGTCGATCGCGGCGAGTTCACGTTCGACACCGGACTCGCGGCCGCGCGCCGCCTGCTCTCGCGCGCCACGCGCCCCACGGCGGTGTTCGCGAGCAACGACGACATGGCCGCCGGCACGATCATGGCGGCGCACGAGATGGGTCTCTCGATCCCGAACCGGCTGTCGGTCGCGGGCTTCGACGACAGCTACGTCGCGCAGGTGATCTGGCCGCGCCTCACGACCGTGCACCAGCCCACGTACGAAATGGCGCACCAGGCCGCGGACATGTTGTTCCGGTCGATGGGCGACGATCTGCCGCCGAAGAGCATCGAGATTCCGTACCGGATGGTGTGCAGGGAATCCACCGGGCCGCGTCCGGCCAATTGATTCCGCGTGACCGGCAGGCGCGGTCAGATGGACCGTGCGAGAGCGCTCAGTTCCGCGATGGTCGCGACCAGGTGATAGAAGCTGCTGGCCGGCGCCGGCTCGTCCACCCGCTTTCCAGCGGCGTCGATGCGGTCGTACCACAGGCCCGGGATCGGCGTATCCAGGTAACGCATCAACCCATCGGTGGCAGCGGCCGTCATCGCGAGATAACGCGGCTCGCCCGTCAGGCGTGCCGCGAGCGCCGCCGCCTTGATGCGCTCGGTCTGCGGCCACAGGCGCGCGCCCGCATCGTGCGGCGAGAAGTCGTCGAGCAGACTATTGGTCGCGAGTCCGTCCCGCACGCCGAAGTGTTCGCCGATCTCGATGAGTTTCAGGGCCGATTCGCGCGCCCGCGCGTTCTTCGCGCCACCCCAGCGCAGCAGCAGCCAGGCCCATTCGAACTGGTGACCGGGCTCGACGATGCGGCCTTCGATGCCCGACGCGGGATTCCATGACGCATCGAAGAACTCGCGCAACGCGCCGCTCTCGGGGTCGATGAACTTCGCGAGCGCGAGCTCGGCGATCTCGTCGGCCAGCGTCTTCCACAGCGCGTTCTCCGAGCAGACCTCGCTGCCCGCGAGCGCGGCTTCGAACAGGTGCATGTGCGGATTCGACAGCAGCGGCAGGCTCGCGGGCACTCCGCTCTCGAAGCCCGCACCCTGCGCGCGCTTCATCTTTTCGAAGATCAGCCCATGCAACTCGATGGCGAGCCGCTCGCGCTCCGCGCATGTATTACCGATTCCCGCCGCGACGTTGAACGCGAGCATTCCGAACGCCTGGTCGTACAGCAGCGCACGGTCGTCGCGCACCGAGCCGTCGGCGTTCACGAGCGTGCGGAACAGTCCGTCTGGACGCCGATACCTTGCAAGAAAGTAGTCGAGCCCGTGCTGGACCAGCGCGGCCACGTCACCGCGCCAGCCGAGCGACGGCGCCAGCGCGAAGCAATACACCTGGCGCGGATTCACGCGCGACCGGCGCGGCTCGGACAGCGATTGCCCGTCCTGCGTCAACCGTTCGTGGAATCCACCCGCGGGATCGCGCCCGCGGGTGGACCAGAGTGGATAGGCCGCATCGCACAGCCAGCCGCTGAGCCGTCCATGCTGTGCGTGTATGCGTGCCTTGTCGTCCATGCGTCGAATCAGTGAGCGGTGGCCGCCGTTGCCGTTCCGTGCTGGAACACCTTCGCACCGCTCGCGGCGATCGCGAAGCCCATGATCAGCAGGTACGCGGCGGCAGGCAGGAAGTATGCCGCATGCAGCCCGGCGGAGTCGGCGATCAATCCGTACACGTACGGCAGGATCGCGCCGCCAACGATCGCGAGACACAGCAACCCGGAGGTCGCGGCGGGCGCGGCGGTCGAACGCTCCAGCGTGAGCGTGAAGATCACGGGGAACATGATCGAGTTGAACAGCCCGATGGACAACGCCAGATACGCGGCCGTCGAGCCGTGCAGCTGCGACACGGCGAGACACAGCAGCGCGGCGCCGAGCGCGAACGCCGCGAGCAGCCAGGGGGCGCGCTGCTTCACGAGGAACAGCAATCCACTGCCGATGAAACGACCGACCATCGCGCCGCCCCAGTAGTAACTCACCATCTTTCCCGCTTCCTCGAGCGGGATGTTCAGCATGTCGGGCTCCGCCAGGAAGTTCGTCATGGCGCTGCCGATGGCGACCTCCGCGCCGACGTACAGGAAGATCGCCCCGGCTCCGAGCAGAGCCCATCGCGATTTGAAGGCCGTGGTGATCGAGGGGCGCTGGCCCTCGTCGACCGGCTTCGTCACGTCGAGCAGACGGCGGAACACGAATATGAACAGCGCGAGCAGCACCAGCGCGCCCGCGATCATCAGGAAGACGCTGTCGATCTTGCGGAACGATTCGGCGCGCAATTCCGGCGTGATCTCGGCGCCGTGCGTCACGGCGAAGATACCGCCCGCGAGGATGATGCCCGAAACCAGCAGCGGCCCGAGAAACGTGCCGAGCGAGTTGAACGTCTGCGAGAAAGTGAGCCGGAAATGCGAACGCTCCGGCGGACCGAGCGCGGCGGCCAACGGGTTTGCCACGACCTGGAGAATGGTGATGCCGCTCGCGATGATGAACAGCGCCACGAGCACCAGGGCATACGTATTCAACGTGGTCGCCACCGGCACCACGAGACACCCGAGCACCATGACGCCCAGCGCGAAGATAATAGACCTGCTGTTGCCGAGCCTGGCGATCAGCGCGGCCGCCGGCAACGAGACCACGAAGTACGCCATGAAGAACGCGAACTGCGTGAGCATCGCTTCCGCATAACTGAGTTCGAAGATGGCCTTCAGCGCCGCGATCAGGGGATCGACCGAAACGGTGATGAATCCCCACATGAAGAACAGCGTGGTGACCGTCACGAAGCCCTTCAACATGCCTTTGTATTTGTTGTCTTCCATCGAAGCCCCCCGGAGGTATTGAAACGGAAACTGGTTAGAGCGGCGCGACCTTCATGAGCGCGGTGCGTGTCGGAAGCAGGCGGTGGCTGAACGGCAGGATGGCCGCGCCCACCGCGGGCGCATCGTCGGAAAGCGCCGCGCGCGCGACCGGCGCGATCGAGGGCACCGTGCCGGCGTATGCCAGCAGGCGCTGGTTCAACTGGTCCGCGATCCGATCGACGATGGCGGCCGGCAGGCGGCCGCCGATGAGCACGGCTTCGGGATTCACGAGGCAATTGATCCCGAGCAGCGGATCGATCAGCGTGTCGACCGCTGCCTCGATCCACGCATCGGCGATGGCCTCGCCACTGACGTCGAGCGACGTGAGCTCGTGCGGCGCGGCGACACGGATGCCCTGCGCCGCGAGCCGGCTGTACAGCGCCGACAACGAGACGATTTCCTGTATCTGCCGCTCGCGCCCGCTCGCATCGCGGCCGCGCAGCATGCCGAGCTCTCCGCTGCGGCCCGTCGCGCCGCGGAAATGATTGCCTTCGACGACCACGCTGCCGCCGAGCGCGGCCGTGATCAGGATGTAGAAGAAAGTCTGGTACTTCTTGCCGAGACCGAACTGCATCTCGCCCATCGTCGCCGCGGCCGCGTCATTTTCGACGAACACCGGTACGTCGAGCGTGCCCGCGAGCAGCGAGCGCACGTCGGTGGAGGCCCACACTCCGTAGTTGGCCGGCTGGTGAGGCAGGGTCGCGGCGCGCGGCATGTCGTCGGGCAACGCCACGCCGATGCCGACCAGCTGGTCGCGGGCGATCCCGGCCTTCGCGAGTAGTTTGTCCACGCTCTTGCGGAAGAACTGCTCGACGTCCTTCGGCAGCGCGAACTTGATCTCGATCGAGGCGCGCGAGCGCACGCGGCCCTCGAAGTCGAGCACCACCATCGTGATGTGGTCGCGGTCGAGATTGAGGCCGATCGAGAACCAGCTGTCCGGATTGATGACGAGTTTGGTCGCGGGCTGGCCGCGTCCGCCGCGCCGGCGCCCCGCTTCCCTGATCAGGTTGTCCGTGAGGAGACGCTTGGTGATGTTCGCGATGGCGGGCGCGGTGAGCCCGGTGATGGCCGCGATTTCCGCGCGGGTTATCGGACCGTTGACGCGGATCACGTGCAACGTGACGCGCTGGTTGTGATCGCCCGCGCGTTCGAGATTCGTGCCCGACAACCGCATCTGTTTGCCGGGAGAACCGATCACAAGGCGACCGCCGAGAACTGGTTCCTGCGCGCGGAAACGTCGGTTTCCGCGTCGGCCGCGAGCGCCAGCGCACCGAGCGGCCCCGCCATCGTGCCGAGCCCCGGGGGAACGACGTACTTCGCGAGACCCTGCTCGATCTCCGGCGCTTCGACATAACCGCCGAGACTGCGCTTGAGCTCCTCGCGGATGCGATCGAACAGGTGCGCCTGCGCGCTCATGACGCCGCCGCCGAGCAGGATGCGCGCGGGCGCGGTGGTCAGAACCATCGTGTGGAGCATCTGCGCGAGTCCGTGCGCGACGAACCCCCAGGCCGGGTGATCCGGCGGCAACCCGGATGCGGGCATGCCGGCGCGCGCCTCGATCGCCGGACCCGAAGCGAGGCCCTCGATGCAATCGCCATGGTAAGGACAGACGCCCGCGAACGTGTCGCCCGGCACACGCGCGACGCGCACGTGTCCGAGCTCGGTGTGGGTCAGACCGAACACCGACTTGCCGCGCACGATGCTGCCGCCACCGATCCCGGTGCCGACGGTGATGTACGCGTAGTCGGAAAGACCGCGCGCCGCGCCCCAGCGCCCTTCGGCGAAGGCCGCGCCGTTCACGTCGGTATCGAACATCACGGGCACGCCGAAGCGGCGGCCGAGGCGTTGCGCGATGTCGGTGTCGCGCCAGCCGGGCTTGGGAGTCGAGGTGATGTATCCCCAGGTCGCGGAACCGGTCTTGAGATCGATCGGCCCGAACGAGGCGATGCCCAGCGCGCGCGGCGCGCCGTATTGCTGTCGCCAGCGCTCGAGCACGGACTCGATCTGCCGCAGGGTCTCCTCGCGCTCGCCGGTCGGCAGCCGCTCGATGGCGCGCACGTCATCCGGTCCCGTACCGAGGATACACACGCACTTGGTGCCGCCCAGCTCGACGCCCGCGAGTAGTTTGGTCGTGTGGGACACGTCTTTCAGTTCGTGGGCGGATTGGGCACGGGCGCGCTGGCTGCGGGCGGAACGGGCGCGGCCGCCTTGCGCGCCTGCCCGAGCCGCGCGTTCGCGGCGGCGAAGAAGCTGTCGTGGGTGGGCGCGGCGCCGACGTCCGCCGTGACCTTCTGGCTGATCGCGAGCATCAGGCGCTTGACCTGTTCGAAGTCGACGGTGTCGACCAGCGGATCGTAATCGCGCGGAACGATGCCGGCGCCTTCGAGGATCCAGAACCAGTCGAGATCGCCGAACAGCTCCGGTCGGTGCTGCAACAAGCGGCCGGTCGCACGATACATATCGAGGCGCTGCGCGACGTTGTCCGGCGGCGTGATGGACGCGCACTGCTTCCAGAACGGAGAGTCGTCGCGCCGCGAGGTGCAGTAGTGCAGGACGATGAAGTCACGAATGCGCTCGTAATCCTCTCGCAGGCCGACGTTGTAGTTCGCCATGTTTGCGGGGTCAACCTGGCTGTCGGGGAAGTGATCGAGCAGGCTGAAGATGCCGTTGGTGATCAGGTGCAGATCGACGGGAACGAGCGGATCGAGCGCGCCCGCGGCGGCACCGATCGCGACGACGTTCTTTTCCCACAGCTTGCGGCGCAGTCCCGGCGCGAATTGCTCGACGCGCGGCTCGGCGATCGGCGTATCGGCAGCCGCGGCGCGCAATTCGCTCGCGGCGTCCTCGTCGGACTGGTGCGCGCTCGCGTACACATGGCCGTGGCTCGTATGGGTCTGAAGCGGCGTGCGCCACTGCCAGCCCGCTGGGCGCGCGGTGACGCGCACGTAAGGCGGACGTGCGCCGTCGGCCAGCGTCGCGGCACTGACGATGCGATCGCAAGGCAGCCACTGGCGCCAGTCCTCGTACGACGTGCCTAACTTCTCGCCGATCAATGCCGCACGCGGCGTGCAGTCGATGAACAGGTCCGCGCGCAGCTTTCCGCCGTCCTCGAACTGCAGCTCTTCGACGAAGCCGTTTTCGCGCAGCGTCGCATCGGTGAGCTTGCGCTCGAGCCGGATCACGCCGGCGCGCTCGGCGAGCGTGCGCAGGTAACGTGTCATCAGCAGCGAGTCGACGTGCAGCGCGTAATGCAGGTTCTGCGCGACACCGAGCGAGTTGGTCGGAAAGATGAAGCGGTTGGACATCGCCATGGAAATTTCATGGCTGAACAGTTCGAGCCGCGGCTTCAGGCCGAGCACCCGCGCCTTGTGCCAGAAGTGGTGGAACGGCCGCCGCTCGATGAGCGCGCCGAAGCCGCCGAAGGGATGCCAGAAATTTTCACCGGCCGCGGCCCAGTCGACGAAGCGCGTACCGAGGCTGTACGTGGACTGCGTCTTGTCGATGAAATCGTTCTGATCGATGCCGAGGAAGCGCAGCAGGTCGAGCACGTGCGGCAGGGTCGCTTCGGCGCGGCCCGGTGACGCGGGCTCCGGCGTTTCGACGAGATGGATGGAGCAATGACTGCCCAGCTTGCGCGCCAGCGCGGCCGCGGAGAGCCAGCCCGCGACACCACCGCCCACGATGGCGATCCGCCTGATTCTTCGATCCGGTTCCATTTGATCCCTTGACCCCCCACCGCGTCGACGCGGCGGCGAGGCTAGCTGCGCACCCCATACCTGTCAACGAAACTCACCGAAACGGGGCATCAGACCTCGAATTTCCGCGGCAGACAGCATAGGCTGTCGGCGCTCAAAAACAGGGAGTTTCTCGATGTCCCCATCCATGTCTCTTGTCCGGTCCAAACAGGCCGCGGCACTGCTCGCCGTGCCCTTTTTGATGTTGTTCGGATGCAAGGATGCAAGCCAGGAATCGTCCAAGGCCGCCGCAGCGAAGGAAGCTCCCGGTACGGTTCATCCCGAGCTCTGGCCCTCGCCGAAGTGGCCGTTCGAAACGGACGCCGCGCTCGAGGAAAAGGTCGCCGCGCTGCTGGCGAAAATGACGGTCGAGGAAAAGGTCGGCCAGGTCGTGCAGGCGGACATCTGCTGCATCAAGCCGGCGGACATGAAGAAATATCACCTGGGCTCGATCCTCGCCGGCGGCGGTTCATCGCCCGGCAATCCGCCCGACGAACGCTCGCCGCCGAATAAATGGCTCGAGCTCGCCGACGACTTCTATCACGCGTCGATCGACACGAGTGACGGTGGCGTCGGCATCCCGATGATCTGGGGCATCGACGCGATGCACGGTCACAGCAATATCGTGGGCGCCGTGCTGTTCCCCCACAATGTCGGACTCGGCGCGACGCGCAATCCGAAACTGATGGCCGACATCGCGCGCGTCACCGCCGAGCAGGTGCGCACCACCGGAATCGATTGGACGTTCGCGCCCACCGTGACCGTGCCGCAGGACGATCGCTGGGGTCGCGCGTACGAGGGTTATTCGGAAGATCCGGGTGTCGTCGCCTCGTTCGCCGGCGAATTCGTGCGCGGCCTGCAGGGCGATCCGGCCTCGCCGGATTTCCTGAAGGGTCAGTACGTGATCTCTTCGACCAAACACTTCCTCGCGGATGGCGGCACGCACGAAGGCCGCGACCAGGGCGACGCGCTCGGTCCGGAATCCGAGCTCGTGGAAATCCACAACGCGGGATACGTGCCGGCCATCGAGGCGGGCGTGCAGACGATCATGATCTCGTTCTCGAGCTGGCAGGGCGTCAAGCACACCGGCAACAAGGGCCTCATGACCGACGTGCTCAAGAAGCGCATGAATTTCGACGGCTTCACGGTCGGCGACTGGAACGCGCACGGCCAGGTCGAAGGCTGCACGAACGACAACTGTCCGCAGGCGCTCAACGCCGGTCTCGACATGTACATGGCGCCGGACTCCTGGCGCGGCCTGTACGAGAACCTCGTGAAGCAGGTGAAGGACGGCACCGTGCCGATGGAGCGGCTCGACGACGCCGTCACGCGCATCCTGCGCGTGAAGTTCCGTGCGGGTCTGTTCGAAGCGGGTCCGCCGTCGAAGCGCGCCCTCGCGGGCAACTTCAAGATGCTCGCGTCGCCGGAACAGCGCGCGCTCGCGCGCGACTCCGTGCGCCAGTCGCTGGTGCTGCTCAAGAACAACGGCAATCTGCTGCCGCTCGCGGCCAGCAAGCATGTGCTGGTCACCGGCGACGGCGCCGACAGCATCATGAAGCAGTCGGGCGGCTGGACCATTTCGTGGCAGGGCACCGGCCTCACGAACGCGGATTTCCCCGGCGGCACGTCCGTGTGGGGCGGTGTGCGCGCCGCGGTGAAGGCCGGCGGCGGCAGCGCCGAGCTTTCGACCGACGGCAGTTACAAGAAGAAGCCCGACTACGCGATCGTCGCGTTCGGCGAGGACCCGTACGCCGAGTTCCAGGGCGACCTCAAGGTACTCACGCTGCCGGGCTCGATGACGCAGCACCTCGAGATCATGAAGAAGCTGCGCGACGAGAACATCCCGGTGGTCGCGATCCTGTTCTCGGGGCGACCGCTGTGGCAGAACCGCGAGCTCAATCTCGCCGACGCGTATGTCGCCGCGTGGCTGCCGGGCACCGAAGGTGGCGGCATCTCCGACGTGTTGTTCCGCAAGAAGGACGGCTCGGTGAACTTCGACTTCACCGGCAAGCTGGCCTTCTCGTGGCCGAAGGATGCGACCGGCGAGCCACTCAACGTGAACCGCGAGCCCTATGACCCGCTGTTCGCGTTCGGATTCGGCCTGACCTACGCGGCACCGGCGGAGCTCGCCGCGCTGTCCGAGGATCCGGGCATTCCGGCCGAACTCATGAACACCGGCTCGTACTTCGACAAGGGCATCCCGGTGCCGCCGTGGTCGCTGCGCGTTTCGAACGGATCGGACTCCACGCGCATCACTGCCGTGCCGGCCGATGCGATCGGCGGACGCGTGAAGGTCACCGCGATCGACGACACCGTGCAGGAAGGCGCGCGCCGCTTCGTGTTCGCGGGTGACGGCCCGGCGACGATCGAGATCACGAGCGAGGGCACCGTCGACCTGTCGCGCGAAGCGAACGGCGACGTGATGTTGCTGGTGCGCCTGCGCCGTGGCGCGGATGCGCCGAAGGACGTGACCATCGGCATGACCTGCGGCGCGGGCTGCGGCGG
>JAEZCN010000112.1 GCA_023433515.1 Pseudomonadota bacterium | reverse complement strand
GAAATCCTGCGCCCAACGTTGCACTCAGATCGGCACGAATCGCGGCTAACAAACGGTCCGCGTCCTCGTCCGCGAGGGTGCGAGAATTGTCCTGAAATATCAAGCCTAAAGCGACGCTTTTTCTTCCCGTTTCTATTCCGGGCCCCCTGAACACGTCAAACACCCGGATTTCGCGTAACAGGCTCGACGCGGCAAAGGTTACACGTTCATGTAGCTGACTCAAAGAAACTTTCTCGTCGACGACGACGGCCAGATCCCGACGCACACGCGGGAATCGGGAGATCTCTTCAAAACGCGGCATTTTGGCCGCCAGTGCCGCTGCAAATTCGACTTCGAACAAGATTGGCGCATATGTGAAATCGAATTCCTGCACCAATTGGGGGTGCAGCTCGCCTATCCAGCCGATGTTCTTGCCGCGGCGCGTGATCCGCGCGCTGCGACCCGGATGCAGGCACGGCAACGAGTCGGCGATGAAACCGAACTCGTCCGGCGCGCCGGTGCGCGCAAGCAGGGCTTCGACATCCTGCTTGACGTCGTAGAAATCCACGGCCACGGCCTTCGCGGCCCACTGCTCCGGACGGCGCGCGCCGATCGCGATCCCGGCCAGCAGGTCGGTTTCGCCGCCGCCGCTGGCGAGCGATTCGAAACGCGAGCCGTGTTCGAACAGGCGCACGCGATCCTGCTGACGGCGCTGATTCTCGATCGCGGCCTTGATCAATCCCGGCCACAGCGACGCGCGCATCACGCTCATGTCGCTCGCAATCGCGTTCGCGAGCTTCGGCGTCTCCGTGCCGGGAAACAGCTTGTTCTGCAGCGCCGGATCGACGAACGCGTAAGTGATCGCCTCCTGGTAGCCGCGCGTCGCGAGGATCTCGAGCGCCTGGATTTCGACCGGCGCTTCCTCCGGCATCGGCCGCACTTTCTGCAGCGTGACCGCGTCCGCCTCGTTGATCGCGGCGAAGCCGACGATGCGCGCGAGTTCTTCGATCAGGTCCGCTTCGATGTTGATGTCGAAACGATGCGGCGGGGGCGTCACGAGCCAGCCGGTCTCGTTCGCGAGCACGCGCATCCCGAGCGACTCGAGCGTGCGCTTCACATCGTTGTCGGTGATCTCGGCGCCGAGCAGCTTCGAGATCCGCGCGCGGCGCAACTCGACTTCCAGGCGGCGCGGGATGTCGGGATCGCTCTTGACGCCATGGACCGGGCCGGCCTTGCCGCCCGCGATCTGGATCAGTAGTTGGGTGGCGCGTTCGATCGCGCGCTCCTGGTTGACCGGGTCCACGCCGCGTTCGAAACGCTGGCCCGCGTCGGTCACGAGACCGTGACGGCGTCCCCGGCCCGCGACGGCGGACGTCGTGAAAAACGCCGCCTCGAACAGGATGTCGGTCGTTTCGGCGGTGCACGAACTCGCGAGCCCACCCATCACGCCAGCCATGCCCACGGGACCCTCGGAATCGGCGATGACCAGTACATCTGCCGCGAGCTCGATTTCCCTGCCATCGAGCAGCGTGATTTTCTCGGCCGGCTGCGCCAGGCGCGCCTCGAGGCCGCCCTTGAGCTTGGTCAGGTCGTAAGCGTGCATGGGCTGACCCAGCTCGAGCATCACGTACTGGGTGATGTCGACCACGGGGCTGATGGGTCGCAGGCCCACGCGGCGCAGCCGCTCTCGCAGCCACAGCGGCGTCGGGGCCTTGTTGTCGATGCCGCGCACCACGCGGCTCACGAGCTTCGGGCAGGCCTTGGGCGCGCTCAACACGGTCCGGAAGGTATCCGTGGCATCGGCGACGACCGGGAGGGCTGACCCCTTTTGCTGGGAAACGGGGGCTGCCCCCATTAGCGCGCCCACTTCGCGCGCGATGCCGAGCACCGACATCGCATCGCCGCGGTTCGGCGTGACGTTGAGCTCGAGGATCTCGTCGTCGAGCTGCATATACGCGCGCAGGTCCTCGCCCACCGGCGCATCGGCCGGCAGCTCCACGATGCCTTCGGAGGCGTCCGCGAGACCCAGCTCCTTGGCCGAGCACAACATGCCGAAGGACTCGACGCCGCGCAGTTTCGCGGCCGTGATGTTCTTGTCGCCCGGTAGTTTGGCGCCGACCGTCGCGAGCGCGGTCTTGAGACCCACGCGCGCATTGGCGGCGCCGCAGACGATCTGGAGCAGCCCGGTGTTTTTCGTCCGGACCTTGCACACCTGCAGCTTGTCGGCCTGCGGATGGCGCGCGGCCTCGACGATCTCCGCGACGACCACGCCGCTGAAGACCGGCGCCGCGGCATCGACGGCCTCGAGCTCGAAGCCGCACATCGTGAGCCGCGAACCGAGCTCGCGTGCGCTCCACGGAACATCGACGAAATCCCGCAACCAGGAAAGTGGGACTCTCACGTGTTACCCCGCCCTGAATTGCGCGAGGAAGCGCACGTCGTTTTCGAAGAACAGACGCAGGTCGTTCACGCCGTAACGCAGCATGGCGAGTCGATCGATGCCCATGCCGAACGCGTAGCCGGTGTACTTCTCGGGGTCCACGCCGCCCGCCTCGAGCACTTTCGGATGGACCATGCCGCAGCCGGCGATCTCGAGCCAGCCGGTGTGTTTGCAGACGCGGCATCCGCCACCGCCGCACAACACGCAGCTCATGTCGACCTCGGCCGACGGCTCGGTGAACGGAAAATAGGACGGCCGCAGACGCATCTTGAGGTCGCGCTCGAAGAACGCCTCGAGGAACCCGTGCAGCATCGCCTTCATGTTCGCGAAGGTGACGCCCTCCGCGACCGCGAGACCTTCCACCTGGTGGAACATCGGCGAATGCGTGACGTCGTGATCGTTGCGATACACGCGCCCCGGCGCGATCACCGCGAACGGGGGCTTGCCCGCGAGCATCGCGCGGATCTGCACCGGCGAGGTGTGCGTGCGCAGCAATTTGCCGTCCGGGAAATAGAAGGTGTCGTGCATCGCGCGCGCCGGGTGATCGGCGGGGATGTTGAGCGCCTCGAAGTTGTGGAAGTCGTCCTCGATCTCGGGACCGGTCGCGACGACGAAGCCCGCCTGGCGGAACAGCTGCTCGATGCGCAGCCGCACCTTGGTCACCGGATGCAGTCCGCCGCGCGCTTCACCCCGTCCGGGCAGCGTGACGTCGATGCGCTCCTTCGCGAGCTTCGCGGCGACGGCCGCCTGCTCGAGCTCCGTGCGCTTGGTCTCGATGAACGACTGGATCTCTTCGCGGACGTGGTTGACGCGCGCGCCCACTTCCTTGCGCTGGTCGGCCGCGAGTTTGCCCAGCTCCTTGAGCTTGTCGGTCAGCCAGCCGCTCTTGCCGAGCGTGCGCACGCGCAATTCCTCGAGCGCCGCCATGTCGGACGCGGTCGAGATCGCGCCGAGAGTTTCCTCCCGGCGCTTGTCCAGATCGTTGGGAGCCTCCCCGCTCACGACGATTCAGCCGCTCAGGCGGCTTTGTCGAGAGCGGCCTTCGCCTGCTTCGCGATCGCGGCAAAACCTTCCGGCTGGTTCACGGCCAGGTCGGCCAGCATCTTGCGGTCGATGTCGATCCCGGCCTTCTTGAGGCCGTTGATCAGTCGGCTGTAGCTCAGGTCGAACTCACGCGCGGCGGCGTTGATTCGCTGGATCCACAGCGCGCGGAAGTCGCGTTTCTTGAGACGGCGACCGGCATACGCGTACTGGCCGGCCTTGATGACGGCCTGCTTCGCGGCGCGGAATACCTTGCGACGGGCGTTGTAATAGCCCTTCGCCTTGCCAAGGATTTTCTTGTGACGGCGCCCAGCCTGGACGCCACGCTTTACACGTGCCATTAGTTAGTCCTCGCGTCCGGTTACTTGGTATTCGGCATCAGCTGGTCGATACGGTGCGTATCGCTCTTGTGCACGAGCGACGATCCGCCCGAGCGCAGCTGGCGCTTGGTCTTGCGAGGCTTGTGGCCGAGATTGTGGCGGCGGCCCGACGAGTAGGACTTCCATCCCTTCGCCGTCTTGCGAAAACGCTTGGCCGCTGCCCGGTTGGTCTTCAACTTGGGCATTTCAATTCTCCTTTTTGGCTACCGTTCACAAGGCGCGCACGATTCCTCGTGCGAACCCGCTACGGGCGGACCCGCAAACTTCTCTCGTTGTCTGCGGGTTACTTCTTTTTCGGCGCGAACATCATGACCATCTGCCTGCCTTCCATCAGCGGGTTCTGTTCGATCATCGCGATTTCGCGAAGATCTTCCACCAACCTCGCCAGCAGCTTCCGGCCGATTTCCGTATGCGCCATCTCACGGCCGCGGAAACGTAACGTCACCTTGGCCTTGTCACCCTCGGTCAGGAATCGAGTGATGTTACGCAGTTTGATCTGGTAATCATTCTCGTCCGTACCGGGACGAAACTTCACTTCCTTGATCTGGATCTGCTTTTGCTTGCGCTTGGCGGCATGCGACTTCTTGTTCTGTTCGAACAGGAACTTGCCGAAGTCCATGACACGGACGACGGGCGGATCCGCCTGCGGCGATACTTCGACGAGATCGAGCTCGGCTGCCTTCGCCAGGTCGAGAGCCTCGAACCGGGTGAGCACTCCGACCTGACCACCATCGGCCCCGATGACTCTCACCTTGGGCGACGTGATCTCTTCGTTGCGCCGTACGCGCTTGCTTGCAATAGCTATATATCAACCCT
>JAEZCN010000020.1 GCA_023433515.1 Pseudomonadota bacterium | reverse complement strand
GCGGCAACCAGGCGCTCGGCGCGCCGAATCTCACCGATGGCGCGTGGCTGCACGGCGGCTCGCTCGTGGCGGTGCGCGAGAGCATTTCCAAGGGGCGCACGGGCGCGATGCCCGCGCACGGCCCGCGACTCGGCCCGACCCGGGTCAATCTACTGGCGGCCTACGTGCTGTCGCTCAAGGTGCCGGAGGATGTGGATGGAGCAGAAAGTTCAGGCGCCGCCGCAGCCGCGGCCCGGTGAGCTCGGTTCCCGTGCGCGCGCCACGGGCGCGCTCGTGTGGAGCGCATTCCTCGCGGCCGCGCTCGCCACGATGATCTGCTTCGCGTTCATCGATCCCGAGGACATCGAGCTCGGGCGCGCACCTTCCTGGTGGAACACGCGGCTGCGCGTGTACGCGATCGGATTCTTCTTCTTCTGGCTCGTGGGCTTCGTCGCCGCCTGGCTGAGCTGGGTCCTCGCGCGCGCCGGCCGCGAGGAGCACTGAGTGGACGAGCAGGTGATCAAGCCGCGCGAGTCGCTCTACATCGCGCACCAGAAGGTCTATCCGCGCGAGATCGAGGGACGCTTCGCGCGGCTGCGGACCATCGCCGTATGGGTGCTGCTCGGCATCTACTATCTATTGCCCTGGCTGCAGTGGGGCGAGCGCCAGGCGGTGTTGTTCGACCTGCCGGCGCGCAAGTTCTTCATCCTCGGGCTCGTGTTCTGGCCGCAGGATTTCATCTTCCTCACGTGGCTGCTGATCATCGCGGCGCTCGCGTTGTTCTTCTTCACCGCGGTGGGCGGGCGACTGTGGTGCGGCTACGCGTGCCCGCAGACGGTGTGGACGGAGACGTTCCTGTGGATGGAGCGCTTCGCCGAGGGCGGCCGCGCGGCGCGGCAGAAGCTCGATCGCGGGCCGTGGACGCTGGAGAAGCTCGGGCGCAAGTCGCTCAAGCAGTTCCTGTGGATCACGTTCGCGTTGTGGACCGGCTTCACGTTCGTCGGCTTCTTCACGCCCATCCGCACGCTGGGTCACGAGGTGATGACGTTCGCGCTGGGTCCGTGGGAGACGTTCTGGATCCTGTTCTACGGCTTCGCGACCTACGGCAACGCGGGCTACCTGCGCGAGCAGGTGTGCAAGTACATGTGTCCGTACGCGCGTTTCCAGGGTGCGATGTTCGACCGCGACACGCTGGTGATCACCTATGACGAGGAGCGCGGCGAACCGCGCGGGGCGCGCAAGCGCGGCACGGACGCGAAATCCCAGGGCAAGGGCGATTGCATCGACTGCACCTGGTGCGTGCAGGTGTGCCCGACCGGCATCGACATCCGCCAGGGATTGCAGATCGAGTGCATCGCCTGCGCGTTGTGCATCGACGCCTGCGATTCCGTGATGGACAAGATGGATACGCCGCGCGGACTGATCCGCTACACGACGCAGCACGCGCTGGAACATCGGCGCACGAAGATCCTGCGGCCGCGCACGATGATCTATGGCGGGCTGCTCGCGTCGCTCATCGTCGGCTTCGTGGTCGCGATCGCGCTGCGTTCGCCCGTGTCGCTGGATGTCATCCGCGACCGCAACGCGTTGTACCGGCTCACCGACGACGGCCACGTCGACAACGTCTACACGATCCGCATCCTCAACAAGAGCGAACGCGAGCAGCGCTTCGTGCTGGAGGCGCGCGGCGCCTCGGCACTCGCGCTGCTGCCGCACGTGTCCGAATACCGCGTCGCGAGCGGCGCCGTGCACTCCGTGCCGATCCGCGTGCGTCGCGCGGCGTACGACCCGCTCGGCGCCGAGACCATCACCTTCACGCTGCGCTCGCTCGACGATGCCAGCGTGGCCACCGAAACCGAGGCGCGTTTCCTCGCGCCCGCGAGATAGCCCCATGACCACCGACACGAAAGTTTTGCCGGATCCCGGTGCCTGGCACCGCAATCCGGTATTTGTCCTGATCTGGGCGTTGCCGGCGGCGGCGGTGCTGGCGGGAATCGCGACGTTGTTCATCGCGCTCGAGGAAGCGGACCGTGCGCTGCCGGCGAGTTATCACTGGGAAGGCGCGCGGCTCGACGCGGATTTCGAGCGCGCCCGGCGCGCGGCGCAGCTCGGGATCGTGGCGAGTTTCGACCTGTCCGCGGGGGCGGGGCGGTGCTCCGTCACTCTCGAGCCGGCGGTGGATGCCGACGTGCTGGAGTTGCGGCTCACGCACGGCTCCGATGCCGGGCTCGATCGCATGCTGCGTCTCACGCGAGAGGACGACGGCGTCTATCGTTCCGCGTGTACGCCGGCGCCGCGCGGCCGCTGGCGCGTCGCGCTCGCCGACGCGGCGGGTAGTTGGGCGCTGCGCGGCGCGGCCGAAGGTCCGCCGAGCTCTTTCGACTTGCGCGCACGCGCACCGGAGGGACCGGGGTCATGAGCACGGCCGACGCGCTGCACACCCGCTGGTCGCTCGACGCCGGCGATCACGAGCACGTCGTGTTCCTGGTCGAAGGCATGCATTGCGCGGGCTGCGCGCGCACGATCGAGAAGGCGGTGCGCGCGTTGCCGGTCGAATCGGTGCGCGTGAACAACATGAACGCTCGCGTCGCGGTGGACTGGCGCGGCGGGCAGACCACTCTCGCGCAGATCCTCGACGCCGTTTCGCGCGCCGGGTTCAAACCGGTGCCGCTGGCGGGCAGCGAGGCGAGCGCGCATTACAAGCGCGAGCGCCGCGCGGCGCTCAAGCGCGTCGGCTTCGCCTCGCTCGGCATGATGCAGGCGATGATGTACCTCGGCGCGTTGTACGGCGCGAGCGACATCGATCCGGCGATGATGCGGCTGATGGCCGTGACCGGCATGGTGATCGTGACGCCCGTGCTGTTCTACAGCGGCGCGCCGTTCCTGATCGGCGCGTGGCGCGATCTCTCGCGCCGCCGCGTGGGCATGGACGTGCCGGTGGCGCTCGCGCTGCTGCTCGCGTGGCTGCCGAGCGTCGTCAACACGTTCCGCGGCAGCAGCGAGGTGTACTTCGATTCCGTCGCGATGTTCGTGTTCTTCCTGTCCGCGGGACGTTTCCTCGAGATGAGCGTGCGCCATCGCGGCGCGACCACCGCCGAAGCGCTGGCTCGCAGCCTGCCGGCACGCATCTCACGGCTGCGCGCGGATGGTTCGCGCGAAGACATTCCCGCGAGCGCGCTCGCGCGCGGCGACCGTTTCATCGTGCCGAAGGGCAGCGTCATCGCGGTCGATGCGCGACTCGTGGATGCAGACGCGCAAGCCCTGCTCGACGAATCCCTCCTGAGCGGTGAATCCACGGCCGTACGCCGTGGCGCCGGACAACTCATCCGTGGCGGTAGTTTGAACATCGGCGGTCCCCTCTCGCTGGTGGCTGCCGCCGCGGTGAGGGACTCGACGCTGGCCGCGATCGTCGCGCTGCAGGAACGCGCGCGCGAGGAACGCCCGCGCCTGGCGCGCGCCGCGGACCGCGCGGCATCGTGGTTCGTCGGCACGATCCTCGTGCTCGCCGTGTTGACGGGCGCGTTGTGGTGGCCGATCGATCCCGCGCGCGCGTTCTCGGCCGTGCTCGCCGTGCTGGTCGTGACCTGTCCCTGCG
>JAEZCN010000017.1 GCA_023433515.1 Pseudomonadota bacterium | reverse complement strand
CGATCTCGCCGTGAATGTCGCCGACGATGTCGAGGGGGCCGGAAAAGAGATTCGCGATCAAGGGCTGCATTTACGGGCTCAACGACGAAGCGCGCGCATTCCGGATGAAATCCATCTTACCTTTCATACGCGCCTGGCTTGACGCAATTTCACGAAGGCACGAACGACATAGACGCTCATCTGCACGGCCCGTGGGCGGCTCAGCACGGTCTCTGCCATGATCGCCCCGTGTTCGGTGAACACAAGCGGCGCATGTTTTCGATGCGCGCCACGACCTTTGTTTAAGGATGCAAAATGCATCCTTAGAGATTCCACTTCGGCTGCCTCGAGCTAAAACAGGAAAGCCCGCAAACCTCGCGGCGATTCGGCGCATCTCATCGGTCGATGCTTCGAGGGACCCTCATGAAATGGCTATCGATGTTCACCCTGCTGATTTCCGCCACCTGCGCGCATGCAGAGCCGGCCTCCCCGTCAGACAGCAAACGAGGCCATGTCCCGTCCCCGCCGCCCGGCCTGGACCGTGCGCTTGCCGATCTGGTTGCCGAGCACGGCATCGTCACGGCAGCGGTCGGATTGATCGGCGACGGCAACCTCGTCTGGACTGGCTACTATGGTGAGCAGGAGCCGGGTGTGCCGGCATCGCCGAAGACGCGTTTCAATGTTGCTTCGATCACCAAGACCGTTACCGCGGAGACGGTGCTGCGTTTGGTAGCAGAGGGTGAGCTGGATCTGGACGCACCGCTTGCGCCCTATTGGATCGATCCGGACATAGCGAACGATCCGAGGCGCGAGCAGCTGACCGCGCGAATGGTGTTGAATCACACAACCGGCTTTCCGAACTGGCGTTTTTTCCGGCCCGACGGGAAGCTGGCCTTCGAGAACAGCCCTGGAGTGCTCTACGGCTACTCCGGCGAAGGGTTCGAATATCTGGCGCGTGCCGTCGAGAACAAACTGCACCAGCCATTTCCCCGTCTTGTCGAGACTTACCTGTTCAAGCCTATAGGTATGACGGCGTCGACCCTGGAAATACATCGTGAAGGACTGACGAATCTCGCGCGCCCCGTGGACGAGCGGAGCATGTTTCCTGGCTACTACTGCCGGCCGAACGGCGCGTGCCGTAAGGAAGGCAGCTATTCCGCCGCGGACGACATGATCACTACCGTACCCGACTACGCGCGGTTCCTGATCTCCGTCATGGGCGAAGAGATCCATGACTCCAAACTTGCCAGCGAGCGCAACCGTGTTCAGTCGGACAAGGGGCAGGACCGCGTCGTGGACTGCAACGCTGACAGCACAGCCGCCTGTCCTCGTTCGCAAGGCTACGGGCTGGGCTTCGAGGTCATCGACTACGAGGAATTCAAGGTCGTCGGTCACGGCGGCAGCGACTGGTCCGAACAAGCGATCGCGTACTTCTACGAGCCGTCCAATGACGCAGTAATCGTGTTCCTGAATGCGCCGAACAGGAGGGCACTATCGGCCATGCCCGAACTCATCTCCCTTCTCGATCCGCATTCGCCGTACTTGTCCTATTACCGCGCCTGGCTCGCGCGCGAGGTGGAAAAGGAGCGAAGCAAGGCGTCGCGAAAGTAGCGATCCGATGCCGATACTTTCCGCCGCCAGCGGGGCTTTTCATGCGCGCCTTCTCGACATCCTCAAGACATTCTCCCGGTGATACTCGAGAAAGACCCTCTGCCCCTCCGAGAACACGCCGACGTTCACCTTCGCCTCCGGCTCGATCCCCATCTTCGACAATGACAGTCGATCCGCCACCGGCGAGACGCAAGTCGCGAACCGAACAGGTGATCGATCGTCGGCGTCAGCAGCAGTCCGTTCTCGCCATCGAGACGCTCTTCGTTCGTGCTGTCGCGCCAGGGTTTGGTATGGCTCGCGACCAGGTGCTCCGGCCGCTCCACCTTCGTCACGCGACAGGCGCGCTCGACGCCCTGCACATTGGCGCGAAACTTCCCCTGCCCCACGCGCGCCTGGATGATGGCTTCGCGCTGCGTGTCGGGAATCTTCGGGTCCTTGCGGATGTCGTGTTCGACGCGCTCCTCCCATTGTTCGAGATCCGGCTCCCGCGATGGGCTCAACTGCTCCGCGCGATCGACTTCCTTCGCGACATCCGCAACCTGGTTGGCTTCGCCGCCGATGAGACGGAACAGCGCCGCGGCGAACGGCCGGCCGACTTCGGCCAGGTACACGCTCTGCAGGCCATCGCCATTGGCGCGCAGCGGCGAGTACTTCTTCGGCAGCAGGACACGCAGCTCGCCGATGTGGCTCTCAACTAGAACAACGCTTGAAGCAAGCAAAATTCTCCCCATAGGGCCAGAACGTGCAGCCTGCCGGAAAGTTCCACTCGATGAGTATTGAGTCGAGTGGCTGCAAGCTAAGTCTCCATCGATGGCGGAGTGATAGCACCAAGCTTTCTAGATCAGGCTGTCCCGATGGTTGTTATGGCGCCAGTTTACGCAAATACCCGCTTGAGAGATCAACCGAACTCTCCTTGAGTCTCATCCAACACGCCTCGCGCTTCGCCCACTCAGTCACGAGCCGGTTCTTCAGCTGAGTGTCTGGAATGTCCTGCAGAAATGGCATCACTTTCTCGGCCATGCGGAGACCTTCCGTTACAAAATCATTCGGTGCTGCCTGGCTCTTCCAAACTTCGTCCAAGTCTAGTTCTCGATTCCACTTGGAGAGACGGTCCGCGAATAGTGCAATAGTGTAAGTCACCAGCTGCCTTAGGATTGATCCTGGGTACCACGACTGCGCTGGGATCGTCGAGTCGAGTGCTCGAACAAGAATTGTTTTCGCCACAAGCTGTTTGAAGTAGCTGGAGCCGAACGAAGAAGGATCCGACTTCCAACGCGGTTCAATAAGTTTTGCAAATGCCGCCGTATTCTTCTGCGCGCCAGCGGACACGCTGTGAGGAACTGATGCCCAAGTGACTTCGATTCGCGCGACATCGGTCTTGGTAAGACGCTGGCGCTTTGGACGAAGTATTTGCCACTTTTTCGCGGCGGCCCCCTGGAGCCTCTTGAGTTCGACGTTATAGCCACCCTGGGTTCTTTCAAAGAACCAGTAGCTTCCCGTCCCGCCTGCGTTCGACGAGGGAGCCAGAGTCAGCTTTGAGAGATTTTCTAGATTCTTGAAATAGGGATGCCCAGCGAATAGGTCGGATGCCGACACTGCGTTTTGAGCATTGGCATAGCGAGCTATATCGTGCACCGCCTCTTCAAACCTATTTTCGGGCAACTTGGAAAGCTTCATTTGTACAGAAACGGCGGAAATATCCATCCCTGATTTCTTTGCCCAATACAGAGAAGCCGTGGTTTGACCACCGTTGACCACTTGGAAATCAGTTACCGAAGCAATTTCGGCTGCCCCGTCAGCCCCTTCCTTGATCGTGAGATCGGATACGGTTGTCGTCAGACCATTGTTGTATGCGAAGAACATGTAAGGCTCACGCTTGAGCGTCTCGCGGATTCCCTTGTTTACTTTTCTCCCTTCACCAAGAAACGCCCGAACGTTCTGCTCGAGGATCCGTCCACCATATCTATCGTAAAGAGACGCTAAAACTTCGCCTGGCATGACGCACATGAAGGATTTGTAGACCGAGCGGTCAGAGAGATTTGCTGCAAGCGCGGGGATCCCCTTGCCGTACTCGCGCAAGAAATCGATCACGATCGATTCCTTTCCGCTCGTGGACATCTCCGTTCGGCCGAGTCTCGAGATATCCCATATCTGTACCTCCACCTCTCGATCTTTGACCGAACGCAAAGGAATGCGTCCTAGTCGTGCACCCAGTTCTCGATCAGAGATGAGGTATATCTTCACCTTCGCCAATAAGTCAGATGCAAATTCTTTTATGGCAGTGGCCAATCTATTGGCTTCGTGGCTTTCGTCCCATAGCGACGCCAAGTCTCCCTTGATGCACCCTTCAAGAAAGCGTCTGGCTCGGTTTAACAGTTGATTTACTTCCTCCGTCTTCAATAGCCCCGGGTTCGGTAGTCCGGAAAAATCAACGACTACAAGGTTGAGCACTCCGTCCGCCTCCGAGAGACTGTATGCGTCAACCTGTACGAGATTCTTTTTCCACTCCTCACAGGCGTAACAGAGGTGGAATTCGGAGAACTCTTCGCCTGATTCGAGTATTTGGCATGCCCGATCGGTAAACCGGGTGCGCGGGTAATCCCTGGTGGCGTGTGCGTCCGCACCTATGTCGGCCAGTAGCTCTTCGCGAAAATGCCTTGTCTCCTCATCCATTGTTTGCTGAGGCGCTCTCGCCAATACAGAGCCGTCGGATCCCTTCCTCGGCATTGAGAGTGAAATCGCCGAGCTGCGACAGCTCGAGAGAGTAGGTTGTCTCGTCAATCCGTCGGTCTATCAATGAGCGGCGGATTCGGGGGAATCCCTCGCGAACATCGAATGCGCGCGTCGCTGTAACGACGTACTTGCAATGATCATAGTGGGGGATTGGATGCCAGCCCTTTTCATTCAGTACCAGCCGCAACATGTCCGCCGACTCCGCGCTCAATTCTGCAGCGGTGTCTATAAGCTCAGACACCATGCTGTTCAAGCTCGGAATCTCCGGATCGTCAATGCTTGGCACCAAGTCATGCACGAGTAGCGTCAGCAGACTGGAACTATCTAGTTGCTCCAGTGAGGAAATCCACACTCGATCTCGAGAGCCGACCAAGCGTGTCTTTATCTCGAGCAGACCGCCGGCAAACGCAAAGTCTTGTGGGTAATCCCGCAGCGCAGTCCAAGCCGCCATACCCGCTCTTTTCCCAATCATCGGGAATATTCGCTCCCGAATTGTCCACACTTCCCCGTAAAGCCCGCGTGCCTCTTCTTCGCTCATGCCCTCAACACGCCCCTTTCCAAGAAGCGATTGCCAGCGCCTTAGCCTTGAGAAGATTCGCTTGCCCGCTTCTATCGCATTGGTCGCACCACCCGAATAGTCGACTACGTCTTCACAGAGTCTCGCAAAGACAGCCCGGTCCTCTGGTATCTGGAGAAACATGGTGAGCGTTATCAACTCACCGCTCATGTCTTGGACGGCCAGCGCTATACCCCTAACATTTGGCATTTCCTCTGGCACGGAGGAGTCGGGGACATCTTGGATGACCATGCCCACGGCGCCACTTGGGTGCTTGGCCCAAAAGGGTGCCAATGGATGTGCGCTGCGAACGCGCCGCCCGACCCAATTCCCAGCGTCCACCACAATTCCCGCCCATGGACCTTCGTCATTCATCGATGAGGTCATCTTCATCCCCTGCATCGTCCGGAGAGCCATAGATTTCGCGAAAGGCGATGACATTGGCGCGATAGAGAACTCGAACCTCCTCTTGACCGGGGCCAAGCCCAGGAAAGCTAACTCCGTACGCAGCGTGCCGTTCACTGACGGCTTCCTCTCCTTTGCCTTCCACCTTCACGTCGAGCAAGTGAAGCATGAGAAGTGGCCGTGACCTGGCTTGACGATATTCGCTATCGGGAACACTCTTTGTTTGATTTCCTGGAATACTTTTCCAATCGCCTCGAATCTTGTCCCTAACTGACGGAGATAGCCCGGCGGCCTCCTGTCCGCGTGAAGCCACTCGCATCTTGTTCTTAGAGATAGCCAAGTACGAACTCCCCCGCTCGCCCTTACGCGAGGCGGCTCGAACCTGTAGTCCCACGATCAACCCCTCAATACTTTCCTGATCTTTTGCTGTGGCACTCGATGCCACCAGAACGTCCCACTGAGGGAATGATCTCTTTTCTACGTATTCGATTAATGGCTCTCGGCTCATATCCGGGCGGCCCGGAGGTAAAGAAAACTCGCCCATAAAGCCGACGATGAGTTCCGGCGAAACTGAAGAGAACACGATCGATTGTGCGCCACTACCTTCTCGCGTTTGAAAGCTCGCGCGTGGAAAACTTGACTTATTGAGCTTCGCAATCAATCTGCATACGCATTCCCAGTTGTTACGTACGACAGCTCCCGTTGCATAGATGAGGGATGATTCAACCAATCGATTGGCTAGGCCAACTTGACGTGCAATAGTCTGCGCGCTCCGCATCTTGTTCCGCGCCGTGACCAACAGGGCACCGGGATGCGAACGGACCGCCAAACCAAAGTCGATCGGCTTAAGGCCATTTGCCTCCATCTTCGCGATCTCTCGCCTCAGCTCTTCAGTTGCATCAGCGATGTATGCGTACCAATCTGACGCCTCTGCAGAAATGAAGAGCCGGCAGACATCTTTGTAGCCTTCGCGGTATCCGAACCATCGGCCCATCTGCAGCAGTGTGTCGTACATCTGCGTATTACGCAGGAAGTAACTGATCGTGAGGCCTTCCAGCGTGAACCCACGTGACAAAGAATTGCCACCTACTGCAATGACATTCAATCCGGTTGCGGAGTACTTCCTGTAGTCCAGTGCAGATGCGGGCGAACGCGCGTTGACCTGAATCACCTTCGTACTTGCGGCAGCCTCGTGAAGCGTTTTCTGGATTTCCGCCCACGATTCCTTAATTGAATCCTCGTAATGCTCGCCCCAAGTCTCATAGATGCTGCGGATCCCTGGATCTCGCAGTGCGTCGGCCATGGGCAGTAGATACCGTACTTCTATAGAAGACTTTAGAGAGGTTAGATAGTCGTCGATTCGGGCAGCCACCTGCTCTTGAACGCCGGTAAATCTAGAAACATTCACAAGCATCGAGTGATGCTTCTGACCTTGGCCACGTAGGATTCTTACGGCCTTGGCAATTACAAAACAATCAATTGCCCGCTGCAGACTTCCGGAGATTCCATCAACCTGAATCGAAATTGGATGCTTCAAAGGCAGCCAGTCTTCTTCGTCTTCGATCGAAATCGTAAGACTCGGCTCTCCGTCTTCGGCCAAAAAGTAGTCTGCCGCGCCCACATAATTGCTTGGGGCGTCCAGACCAACAATGAAGTCTCGCGGAAACAGATCCTCCTTCAGTAAGTCGTGGTCCGAGTCTGGATCGATGAAAATGTTTGCGAACGGTGTGGCGGTGTAGCCCACGTAAGTATTTCTGGTCGAACTCGCCAATAGTTCGCGAATTAGGCGATTGATCGCCCCTGGGTCGTTTGGATCTTCCGCCGTATTGATTGAGGCATTGTCGGCCTCGTCATCGATAACCAGTATCGGCATGGTGAGCTTGTCACCGCTCATGCTGGTCCCTTCAAGCCACTTGATGAGGTTGGTCAAAATGGACTTGTTCTTCTTTACTACGAAAATTGCAGGCTGCGAAAGGTTGTGGATTGGGACGCCAAGACCGTCAGCTTTGTGCTTATTGAAATCGTAAGTTCGACTGGTAAACGCAACCGCACTGAAACTGCGATTCAATTGTCCAACACCGATCAATTGGGCGTTGGCGGCTCTGCCCAGCAGCTGGTCACTATCGCGCCCAACGAATCCCTGATCGACGCGCTCCTGCGTTTGGGAACGGAGGTTGTTATGAACGCCAGCAATCAACACGATCAGCTTGTAGCCGGCATCTGCCGCTTTGTTGATGAACCCCAAGTAATTTGCGGTTTTGCCGCTTTGAACGTGCCCAACTACCAAGCCCCGGCGCGACCAGGTTCCGCCTTCCTCCGGATCGCCTGCCAGATCAAGAATCCGATCAGTAACCTCATCCAAACGTCTCACGACGTCGCGCGGAAAGCCTGTATTTGTTAGGTACTCGGAATATCGCTTCCAATACTTGAAGTCGATGATGTGTTTGCGCGCATCCAGCCATGGCCGATAGTCAGCCTTGATTGTATGAGCCGGACCGAGAGTCACCAGGATTTCTGTTTCAAGCTGTGCGACGACTGAGTCGATATCACCTGCAGTCAATGACTTGAAGGCATTCAGCTCTGCGAACTGCACGACACAGTTTCTAAGCTGCTCTCGAGTGAGGCCTACTTGGGCAGCGACTAGGGCGCGGCTGACCACCAACAACTGATCACGCATCTTCGCCCTCTGCTGTCTGCACTACCTGCCGAAGCTCCGTCACGATTGCCTTCACCCGAGGATCGCCGCGAAATGGATAGGTGTCTTGGATTCGATCGGCGACAGCTTGAGAAACCTTCTCTGTGCCCGGCTCAAGCGATTCCAGGAACGCCGCCACGATGCCCCGAAGGCTGGTGTCATCTATCTGGTCTTGCTTGAAACTTATCGGTGCGTCGTGGAAATCAGTTGCAATTGCGTCAACTGGCAACGCCCCTTCCAAGAGTTCTAGCAGTGCGTCGATGTCCATCAATTCGCCGGCCCTAGCAAACAGCTTTGCAACAAGTGGGTGATCTCTGTTGACGGCATAGCGGACGCTACCCCGTTCAGAGATTCTTACCCATGGCGGGTAGCCTCTCGGATCCACCTGCTTTTGGCCCCTGTATGTATAGGGTCGCTTTGCATGGAGCGACATCCTTTCAACCAAAGGCCGGAGTAGTTCTCTAACGGAGGCGGGCGGTCGAATCCGAGATTTCTTTACGTCGATGCACCAGTCAGAATCCAACGAATTTGGAACATCTACTCGAACCCGCAGCAACTTTGTTGATTCAGAACGGCGGTACATTCCGAGCCACCCACCTCCTACTATCAATCGCCTCGCGCGATAGATGTAAAAGCCCTGCGTTTCAGTGAGTGAACTCCCCATGGCCAAGAATTCAATCTGAGCCTCGTCCAACCGTTTGTGATGCGGGAGGGTGTACGCACGGACTTCGATCGTCGAATCTCCAGATTGCATCGTGAGAGGCGGCTCCGCAGTGGACGGAGGCGACATGTGCCTGGCAAATGGATCAAATGCGTCAACGGCGTGTCCATTGATGGAAATCACCACTGGCTCTATACGATCTCCCGGGTCAGGACGTATGAACCGATGGAACGTAAGGGCGATGTGTTGGCGAGCTTCCGAGAATAATTCGTTAATTGCCTGAAGCGCATGGCCCTCCTCTTCTCCCCGGGCGTCCAAACGGTCGAGGCTTTCCCAGAGCACGAGCGTTCCGTGTGCGCCGACCCGATCGATACCCGGACAAGACTTCAGTTGCTCGTCTGAAAGAATCCGCAGCAGCCATTCATCTTTCTGGACGACCCTGTTCAGATCCCAACACCTGCCGCTGGTAGTCCCGTTCTTGCGAGAGACGACTGTAAGAACCTTACATTGGGAGAATGATGCGGTCTTCAGCCCTAGGCCAAATCGACCCAAGTCACTCTCATTTCGATGTTCGGTGGGGCTTCGGCTCCCATGCTTCATTGCAACGGTTAGCTCGGCAGAGCTCATGCCGACACCATCGTCGACAACGGCAACGAATGGATTGCCTGATTTCGAAAATCCGTCGAATACCTCGATGTGGCGCGAGTCGGCTGAAATGCTGTTGTCAACAATGTCGGCGATCGCACTGCTGAACGAATACCCAATATCCCTCATCGACTCCAGAAGCTTGCCGGCGCTGGGCCTAAGTACCACCTCCTCGTTGTTAGTCGACATGATATCTGTCTCTCAATTAGGTGGCCCTAAGCACATCCCAAACCACTCGAGCGATCTGGCCAGCGAGCATTGGTGGAACTGCGTTACCCACCTGCACATACTGCTGAGTTCTATTTCCGATGAATAAGTAGTCATCTGGGAACGTCTGCAGTCTCGCTGCCTCTCGCACGGTGAAACTTCTGCACTGAGTCGGATCCCAATGAATAAATGCATGACCGTCTTTCGAAAGATGGCTTGTGATCGTGCTGGATGGCTTTCCCTTGAGTTGCACCCTGAATCTGTCCCGGAAATCGCCGCTCTCCCAGTTCTCGTGCGACGGAGCCAGTCGCTTTGGAAAATCCTTGCTTTTCGGTGATCGCTCATACACTTCAGCGAAGGCTGCACAGAACAGATATCGCCCTAGATCGGGCTTCATATGTGTTCTTGACTCGTGATTGAGGACGATATTCTGTCTGCCATCGCGGAGCTCCGATGCCAATTGGCTAGACGCACTCGTGTATCCGTGCGACCGCCGGGGCCTATCAACCCTTGGTCGAACCTCCCGCAACACACGCCGAACCTCTGGATGACTTGCCTCGACAATTCGGGCCACGCGGTCGCACTCATCCAGCACTGCTTCATTCCAGGCTTCCGGGATATCAGGCTGACGACTAAGGGCGCTGCGCAGGGTTGGTAGGCCGGCAAGCGCTTGTCCAACATGCGGTGGTCTGTCGACTATCGAAAGGCCTTCTACGAATTCAACCGAAGGTTTCAGACAATCTGCCCTGACACCCATAATGATGACGCGGTGCCGGGCTTGCGGAATCCCATGTCGTTCCGCCCGTATAACAAATCTGCCCGGATCTGACTGGACAAGATCCGGTGTACGCTTCTCGCCGGGGTTAACGTGGATGGGAAGAAGGACGTATTGTCTTCCGGCAATCGACTGCTGGCGGCTTCTCCCCAATGCCATAGAGGGGTCGGCGAGGTCGTTGCGTATAGCCGAAAACAACTCTTCTCCCCCGACGGTGGAAGTTAGGATCCCCTTGACGTTCTCCATAATGAAAACGGCCGGCGTAAATTCTGCGAGCAACTCGAGGTATTCCCGATAGAGGAAATGCCTGTGATCTCCCTTCGAACGAAATCCCCTGACATTTCTCTGCCTCGCACGGCCTACGAGCGAGTACGCCTGGCAGGGAGGGCCTCCAATCAAAATAAGTTCGTCGTATCGAGCCCTTGCCGCCTTGATGCGCTCAATCAATAGGCTGTTGTCGGCTCTTTGGCCCAAAGTGAGATTGAGCGCCTCGGCGCCAGCCTGCTGCCACTCTTTTTGCCAGCGGCCGCTGGAAAATGCCGCTTCAGGGCTCAACGTTGTTGCACGCAAGAGGCCTAGGTAGGAAAAGTAATCTGCCGTTGCTTCCTCGCCATGAAGCCCGAGAATTCGACTAAAGCTGCGCAGTCTCAAGGTGGCGTGTGCAGACCTTTCGGCTTCCGCGGAGACAATCAGCTCAAATGGGTGCCAGTGACTACCTCGAGTTGGCGCAAAACTGCTGAACCCTTCCCCCAGTCCGCCTGGTCCTGCAAAGATATCAATCACTCCGAATGCGCTTCGCTTTCGGTTTGGTTCAATGGGCAATCGGAGCCTCTAGTCTAATGGTCGATGTGATGAGCCGAGCCAAGCGCTCAGCGCTAATGGCAAGGATTTCTGGTAAGCACACTGCGCCCGAGCTAAAAGTACGGCGTCTCCTTTGGAGCGCAGGATACCGTTATCGTCTGCATCGCAAAATCCCTTCTGGACGGCCAGACGTCATTCTCGCTTCTCGTCGAATCGCGATCTTCATTCATGGTTGTTTTTGGCACGGCCACAAGGGTTGCACATACTTTCGACTACCAAAGACTCGCCCGACCTTTTGGGCTTCAAAGCTGCTGGCGAATCGCCTACGCGATCGGAGATCAATACGCCTAACATCCAAGGCAGGCTGGAGAGTAGCGGTTGTTTGGGAGTGCGCTTTGCGAAACGATGTCGATCAGACGGGCCGGCTTTTGGTTGATTGGATAGAAAGCAATTCGTGCAGCCTTGAGGTCTTGGAAAAGAGAGGCCGGGTAATTCATAGGTCCAATTAGGTCATTAGACGGACTGATGTCCAGTTGCTGGTTCCAACGAAACTCCGAAAAGACCGCATAACGCCGACCAGTACGCACCTCTCACCTACGACACCTTCCCGCGGACTATCTGATCTCACAGGTCAGTATTGGCCACCTTCTTCTGCCACTTCGCGCAGAGACATCTCTTCGCTTCTCTTGGCTATTCGCGCTCGAAAATGGGCTTTTGTCTCTGCATCCGTGCAGTAGATGTAGCAACCCTTCATTCCCCGCGTCATGAGAGTGCGGTATGTGTTCCGAATGATGGCATCAGCCTTGTCACGGGCAGCTTCAGAATTCTGTTCCGACTCCTTCTTGTACCCGTGGAGTGATTTGTCCATTCTCGAACGGCCTTCCGGACGTGTCTGAACCTCTCCGCCTCGCACGACCAGGTCGGGCCCGATGATCACACCGACGTAGTCCACCTCGAGCCCCTGGCAAGTATGAATGCAGCCGATCTGCTGCACGGAATCCCGCCCTGTGATCCAAAGACCCTCGTCCGCCGCGAGGTTCCATTGCATTCCAAATCCGTGCTCCGGAATAACCACGTCCATTGCGTCCAGATCTTTCTTGCTCTTCCAGTCCCAGCAGTACCCCGCCACCATTCGCGCACGATTGGCAGGTGCGTTGCGCGCCAAGATGAGTTCTCGAACCTCTTGCGGCGTGTCGAGCACACGGAAGTCGTACTCGCGAGGTTCGAGCAGCCGATTGGCCGTGCTTCGGATCCCCAGCGCATCGTCGAGCCAGGCGAGATATCCGTCCGACCCGTTGCAGCGGAACTGGGATTCCAGTCTCAGCAGCGTGACCTCGGCGCCTTCCCGACGCGCACGATCGGCGATGTCGTCTCGGCGGCCGATATCCTTCCAGGTGACTCGCTGGTCTTCGTCGATGAAGAAGATCGATGAGCGAGCCGCGCGGATGATCTCGGAAACCTGGTGGTCGCCCTTGTTTCCGTAGAGGCCCGACTTTTCATTCAGCCGGTGCGCCTCATCGACGACCAGCGTATCGAACACATTTGCATCGGTGTCGACGAACGAGCCCGAGCCACCGAACAGATTCGTGATGATTGACCTGCGCAAAGTGCCAGTCAGCGTGTGCTCGATTACCTGGCGGGGCGCGCGGTTCTTCGACACGTACCGTACGTTGCGCCCCTCGTTGTTGAGCGCTGCCACGAGGTTCACGGCCACGACAGATTTGCCGGTGCCAGGGCCGCCATCGACGATTACGACCTGCTTCTTGTGGGTTTGTGCTTCCCGCGCCTTTTCCAGCGCAGTCTCGTAGACGAGCTTCTGATCGTCGATGAGAACGAACTCGGGCCTTCCCGCCATCATTCCCTTGAGGGCGTCGATCAGTCGTCGCGACGGACGGATGCGACCTTGATCGATGCGATAGATCAGCTCGCCGCGGTCGCCTTGCCGGACATGCTTTGCAATGAAGGCACGAAGCTTCGTGCGCTCCGCGTCGCCTGCCAGGAATACGGGCGCGAGCTCGACATAGCGCGCATAGAAGGGGTCGAGAAGGTCGCCGCCGCTACGGCAATTGTGCAGGTACGCGCAGGGCTGGAGCGGAACCTTGTCATCGTCGACCGTCTCGTTGAAGTTCCGCAGCAGCTCGGCGTACGACCAGCTCTGGTAGGAGGGGTGGCTGCAATCGGATTCGCCGTGCGCGAAGCGCGTGCGCACGACGGCGTCCATGGACGTACGAGTGGCGCGTTCCCACTGTTTGAGCTCGATGATGATCAGGTTGGCTCGGCCTGATTCGTCACGGCCGGAGAGCAGCATGTCCACGCGCTTCGAGGTTTGCGGGATGCCGTATTCGACGGCCACGCCAGTCTCGTCCGGGATCGCGTCGTCGTTCAGCACCTTGGACATCGCCTGGAGCGACTCTTTCCACGAGCGCACCTCGTTGGCGGCGACGCGCCTTCCCATGCGCGCCTCGAAGGCTTCCAGGATGACGGCCTCGATATCACGCTTCGTCGTGGTATCGATGAAATCGGCTTTGGTAGATTGATAGACGATCATTGAATGCGCAGCGCGTTGGATTCCCTGGCCATATCAAGTAGTTGGGTAGAGGCTGTCACAAATTGTGACAGCCTCGAATGCACCGGCCCCGGCTGAGCATCTCGAATCACGCCTTGAACCTCGCCTCGTTATGCCACCCCAGAAACTCCCTGCTCGGCCGTGCCGCCACGTCCCCCGGCTGCACCCGCAGTTCCTTCCCGTGGTGCGCATAGTACTCGCGCCCGTTCTCCCACTCTTCCTTCAGCCTTGAACTCACCTCGACCCGCAGCTCCGGCGTCACCGTGACATACCCCAGATCAAACAACTTGTGCAGATCCGACCGCAGCAGAATGCCGTTGTCGATGCGATGTGGCCCGGCTTCCGCGTACGGCTTGATATGCGCAGCCTCGAGCACGGGCAGCGTCTTCTCTCCCGTGATGGCGCAGCGGCGCTGATAGGCATCCGTCACCAGCACGCGGAATCCGCCCTGGCCGAGACGGCCGCGCGTGAGGTACTCGCGTCCATAGCGAGCGCGTTCGTCGTTGTTAGAGGGTTCCGCGATCCGGTTCACGAAGCGCGCTGACGATCGCACGGCCTGCCACAACTGCGCGCCCTCGGCGGTCTCGGTGTCGTAGGTCTTTCCCTGAACGATGTTGGACGCCCAACTCGCGGGGATTGGAATCCAGTCCTCGCGCTTCAGGAAGAACGGCTCGGCAAGCACGTTGCAGCCGATGACGGGGTCGAGGCTCTCGGTGTCGCGGCGATAGCGATGCACCCGCGCGCGCAGTTCCTCGAGCGAGCCGACGCCGTTCTTCTGCTGGAATGCATCCCACGCGAGCGAAATGGGCAGCGGCGAGTAGCGCACGTAAAACCCGCCGCCGACGATGAAGTTGTCGGGGCTGTGTAGTTTGAAGAGGAACGGCTCGCCGGGCTGCAGCACCTTGAACTCACGCGAGCCGCTGGGCTGCCAGAAGTTCACTTCATCCGGCGCGAGGGCGGAGAGCTGCTCGAACCAGGATTTGTCGGTGACGCCGACCCAAACCTTCACTAAAACCCTCACCTGGGCGCTCTCTTGGCGCCTTTTGGACCTTATTCTGAAGTCTCTGCCGCGTCGCGCTTGGCAGTGCCAGTTTAGACGACGCGAACTTCGTTTGCTGGAAGCATGCCCAGACTGTGGGCTGGGCAGCTCGCCGGATTCTAGCGAGGCCGGCTCTTCCAAGGCCACCGGGCAGCCCTTCCATTTCCTTCGACATCCCAATCGGAACTTCAGGCCATCAATAGCTCGACCACTGTCGACTCCTGCGAATACGTCAGGAACACTTCGTGCGTGGCCCGGGTTATGGCTACGTACACAAGCCGAACGCAATCCTCCACATCTTCACCGTGCCGTCCAACATCCCCGAGACCGCCCACCGCAACACAAGGAAATTCCAATTCCTTCGCCGTATGCATACTGAGCAGACGCACCGCCGCTCGCTTCTTGCTTACTCTGTTCTTGTTCACCTTCACAACATCGATCGGCACACCCTGCTTGGCGAAGACTTGCGAAAATCTTTCGCCAATCCTGTGCTCAGGATAGAGCACGGCCATCTGCGCCCACTCGTATCCCGCCTTGCGCCGGTCGAGCAGCCACTCCGCAATCGCGTGTGCTTCTGCCTCATAACTCACGCAACGCCGCACTTTGGGATCGACGCCTTGCCGGCCCCCGTCTTCTGGCACCAATACGGGATCTTCATCGTCGGCCGCCACGCCGGGCGTGCCGACAACGGCGTCGGCCACTCGTCGTGCGAGCCCCAGGATCTGAACCGTATTGCGGTAGTTGATCTTGAGAACTCGCGTTCGGCCTTTCGCTTCGATGCCGAGCTGGCTCCACACCGGACGCGCCCTGCCCTTGTAGATAGCCTGCATGTCGTCATACGCGATCATGAAAGCCTTCGTGCTCGGGTGAACCATCTTCACCGCGAGTGACAGCCACTCGGGCTCGAAGTCATGCGCCTCGTCGATGAGCACGGCGTCGTACTGGCCGCCGGGTATGTGCCAGAGCATCGTCTCGCTCACCACCGTGCGCACGCTGGCGGCGAGTCGTTCGTTGTAGTCGGGGTACTCGGCCTCGCTCGGCGGTTGGATGACGTAGGTCCTCAGCATCTGATAACACCACGAGTGAAACGTCCGCACCTGAACTCGGTCTTCGACGCCGCGCTCCTGCATCGCATCCTCGAGTCGTCCGGCGATGCCGTTCGCGTAACAGAGAATGAGGACCGGTCTGGTTGCCGCGCGCGCCAGGAACTCGGCGCGGAAGGCGAGGATCAGGGTTTTTCCGGAACCGGCGACGCCTCGAAGGATTCGGTGTCCTTCACCCAGGCCGCGTGCCACTTGCTCTTGATGCAGGTCCATCACTGCGAGGGTTCGGTCTTCGGCCACCGACGTCGGGCGATCCAGAGGAAGGGCGATCTGCCGGATCCGGATCTCGGGGAAGAGCAATCCGCGCAGACGATCGAATTGCGGCAGTGTTAGCTGCGGGCCTGGTGGAAACCTGTCGAAGCGTGTGGATATGCACGACTCCACCACCGCAATTTCGGGCAATTCCCGCAAGTATTACGCGTTGCCGTCGATGCCGGGCGGGGCTATCGTTCTCGCAACTGCCAGCAACCTGCCCCAGGTACGCCATGTTCGTCTCGTCGAGCCGAGAAAAGTTGATCAACGCGATCGTTTTCTTCGCGGCCAACACCAGGCACTGCGGCAAGGTGAAGCTGCTCAAGCTCCTGTACCTGCTGGATTTCGCGCATTTCCGGGAAACAGGCCGCAGCGTCACCGGTCTGGACTATCGCGCCTGGAAGATGGGGCCGGTGCCACTGGAGCTGATGCAGGAATGGGATCAGCTCGAGCCGGACATGGGTGCTGCGATCGCGATCGAGCCCGAAAAGATCGTCGACTATGTTCGGGAGCAGGTCGTCCCGAAGCGCGCGTTCGATGATTCATTGTTCACCAAGCGCGAACTGCGGCTCATGCAGGCACTCGCCGAGAAATACCGCGACGAAATGACCAAGCCGCTCATCGGCCTCACTCACGCCGAACGCGGACCCTGGGACAAGATCTGGGACGCAGGCCGCGGCAACAATGCGCGCATTCCCTATTCGCTCGCCATCGACGACAACGATCCCAATCGAGACGCGATTCTCGCCGCAGCACGCGAGTACGAAAGCATGGTGACGGCCGACGCCAAGCGCCACTGAGTTGGCTCGCGATGGCTCCTGGCGAAATCTACCGCCATGAGGCGTTCTATTCCGATGAGCTGACGAGTGAACCGCGGCGCAAGTTCTTTGCGTTCTGGCGTGCCTGGCAAGCGGCGACTTCGTCGCTCGTCTGCTCACCAGCAAGCCTCATGGTCGACCAGAAAGCCCGAGATGCTTCCATGGCCATCCCTTCCCTTCATTCTTTCTCGGAGTGCCGGGCGGGGAGCTGGGTACGAAGACGTGGGTGGACCTGAGATATCTGGACGATTTCGATGCGTTAGATGTTCAGCGCGAGATGCGACGTGGTGCCGTGAAATACTCGATGGCCCTTGATGGTGAGACGTTGATGTCGCTGCTTGAATGCGCGGCGAGTGCCGAGGATACGTCCCAGAGGCAAGAACGTGCCATGAGGGATCTGCTGGCGACGATGCGGTGACGACGATCGAGCTCCGGCAGTCGTTTAACATCCGCTCCGCATGCCAACGCCAGGAGACCTCGGATTGGGAGCGGGATGTGCGCGAGACATACTGGGCGCGTTCGAAGTTTCTCGGCTTGCTGGACGCTGCGAAAATCAAATAGTTGCGCGCGACTGGTCACAATTTGTGACCGGTTCCGCACGGGTGCGACCCTTCAGCCTATCGCCTGCGCCACACCCACGGCTCCACCCTCTTTTCCAGCGCCAACCCCCACAACCCCCTCTTCTGCTCCCTCGCCTCATTCTCTAACAAGTACAACGCCTCATTCCGCGCGTACTCGGATTCGAACCACGCCATCCCGCGCCGCATCATCTCCGCATTGACGTTGAGATCCCCTATCCACAAATGCACGACGGTGCGCCCGTACGAATCGGCCTCGACAACCTGCATCACGCACTGCTGATTGCCGACGATCTTCGCAAGCTCCCTCTGCGCCTCGCGCCCGAACGGCTGATCGAGCTCGGGCGCATCGATGCCCGACAGGCGAAACGTCATCTCGGCGCCCTGGATCTTCACGACCAGCGTGTCGCCGTCGATGACGCGCGCGGGCGGACCGTAGAGCACGCGTTCGTCGCCGGGTCGCGCGGGCTTGTCGGGGTCGAAGTCCTTCTTGTTAGCGTTGTGGCAGTGGCGCTCGCCGGTGCGGGAATTGACGTGGCAGCCGTTCTTGTCCATGCCGCCGGAGTGGGCGGTGGCTGATGGGGGCGCGATGAGGCACATCGCGAGCGTCACGACTCGCAGCCAAGCTGAAGTTGTTAGTCCTGGACGCATCGGCTCCATTATCCAGTGGCCATCCCAGCATTCACGCTCTGCCGCATGAATATTCCCTTTTCCGATCAATGCGTTGTGCGCTTGAAATCACAATTTGTGATTCCAAACGTTCCCGCGGCACAAGGCCGATCTGCTGAATTCAGTTAGTTTGCGGCCTTGGCCGAGAATAGCCGCAAACACGCCTCTTTCATGGAAGGACGGAGGAGCGCCATGTCCGCAGGCTCGCATCGATGGACGAGCCGCGTTTCACGCCCTACTTCGAGAATGTCGTATTGCGCCGTCGCCAGTATCTCAAGAGGGAGTGGTGCGCATACGTCCTGCAACACGCCGTCCGCATGGAGCCACAGGAAGGCAATCGTTACCGGTTCTGGGCCGCAATCCCTGAGCTGGAGGGACGATACTTGAGGGTGGTTACGCTTGCGGATATGGTGACCGTGCACAACGCATTCCCCGACCGCAGGTTCCGCCCATGAAGCTCAACTACTTCGCAGACACGGACTCGTTGTACATCGAACTCGCGGATCAACCGAGCACCGAAAGCAAGGAAGTATCCGAAGGCGTCGTCATCGACTACGACGCGCGCGGCAATCTCGTGGGCATCGACATCGACAATGCGAGCACCAAGGTCGACATGCGGATCCTGCAGCTCATCAATCTCAGCACCAAGGTCGAGACCGTCGCCGCCTGAAGCACGATGTAAGGCAGGCCAGCAATTGCGAAACAGCCTGTTTCACAATTGCATGTTCAGCAGCGTCATGCGGCCGGGAGGAACGGAGCGCGGCAAGGGTGCTTCGGCGTCTTCGAAGGGGGTGTAACACGCCAAGGTGCGCACCCCTGCCGCGCGTGAGGTGTCAGTAGCGGTCGGCGGCCCGGACGGGATTCTTTTGCGACACGCTGTTGCTGTCCGCCGGATACGGCAGCATGGTCCGGTTCCACGCGGCGAAGTCCTCTTTCATGCGCTCGAACCTCGCGCTCTCTCGCTCCTTGAGGTTCGCGCGCTCGCGCGAATCGTGCGCCAGGTCGAACAGGAACTCGTTCCCACCCAGGCTCAGATACTTCCAGTCGCCGGCGCGCACGGCGGACTGGTCGTGGGCCTTGTGCCGCCAGTAGAGGGTCCGCGGTCGCGTGGGGGCCTTGCCGAGCAGGTGCGGCATCAGGCTCTCGCCATCCGGTAGATAGTCCGCGTCCGGCTCGCCATTCGCCGCGGCGAGCAGCGTGGGCAGCCAGTCCATTGTGGCGCACACCTGCTCCGACACTCCCCCGGCGGCAATGTGGGTGGGCCAGCTCACGATGGCAGGCACGCGAATGCCGCCTTCGAGCAACTCGCCCTTCATGCCGGTGAACGGCCAGGTGTCGGAGAAGCGCTCGCCGCCGTTGTCGCTGGTGAACACGACGAGTGTGTCTCGCTCGAGATCGAGACGCGTGAGTTGCGCGAGCACGCGGCCGACGCCTTCGTCGAGCGCCGCGACCATGCGGGCGTAGGTCTCGAGGCTGCCGCCATCGCCGTGGTAGATGCTGGACAGTGCACGCGAGACGGCCTCGTCGCCGGGCGCTTCCCAGGGCCAATGCGGCGCGGTGTAGTGCAGGCTCAGCAGGAACGGCTGGCGTTTCGCGGCATTGCGCTCGATCTCGACCAGCGCCTGGTTGGTCAGTAGTTCGGTGAGGTAGCCGTGATGCCGGACGCGGCGCTCGTTCTCGAACAGTTCGGTCGTGCCGGTGGCGCGCGCGGTGTATTCGTGCGAGTAGTAGTCCGCCGCGCCGCCGTGTATGCCGAAGAAATGTTCATATCCGTGACGCAGCGGTCCGTGCGCGGGATCGGCGCCCAGGTGCCACTTGCCGATCAGCGCCGTGCGATACCCCAACGCCCGAAATAGCGTCGCCAGCGTCGGATGGCCGGCCGGCAGTCCCGCGTCGCCGGCTTTGAATCGGATGGGTTCTTCGAGCCCCACCGGGAGCCGGTATTGATAACGGCCGGTCGCGAGCGCGCAGCGGGTAGGCGAACACACGGAAGAATTCGAATACGCCTGCGTGAGCCTGAGTCCGCGGGCCGCGAGCCGATCGATCTGCGGCGTCCGATAGTCCCGCCGACCGTAACAACCCAGATCCGCGTAACCCAGATCGTCGGCCAGTATGAACACGACATTCGGTGGCCGGGCGGTCGCGGCCCCTGCCCCGCGCGGCAGCACGCTGCCCACGGCGCCTGCGGACAGGTACTGCAACGCGCGGCGCCGCGAGCGCCGGAATGGATCCATCAGAAGCTCACCTTCGCGGAGAGTCCGAACAGTGCCGTGCCGTCGCTCGGCGCGCACTGGTTGGTCGAGGTCTGCAACGCGCCGAGGTTCGCCGGTGTCACGGTGGGATCGTCGAACGGTCCGATGTCGAGGCAGGTCTTCTGCGAAGTCAGGTTCTCGCCGAACGCGCTGATCTCGAAGCGGGAATCCTGGCCGAACTCATAGCTCACGCGCGCGTTCAGATAGGTCTGCGCCTCGTTGGTCGACGACGGATCGAGCTTGAACTGCAGCGAATCGACCTGCTCGCTCACGTAACGCCCGTCGAGCTGCATGCGCAGCGCGGAATCCCCGAACGAAAACCGCTTGGCCACGAGTGCATTGGCGCTGAACTCGGGCGAGTTCGGTAGTTCGTGGCCCACGTCGATGTTCGCGAGACCGCCGACGTCCGTGATCTCGGTATCGAGCAGGCCGACGCCGGCCTGCACCGTCCATCCCGATCCCGGCAGCCACTGCAGCTCCGCCTCCACCCCGCGGATCTCCGCCTTGGGAATATTGTAGAAGCCGGGCACGCTGTCGATCGTCGCGAAGGTCTGCAGATCCTTCCACACGTAGAAGAACGCGGCCGCGTTCAGCCGCAAGGTCGCGCCCGCCAGATCGGACTTCACGCCGATTTCATAGGCGTCGAGCGTCTCGGGAGCCACGCCCTGCTCGACGTTTCCGCTGAACGCGGCCAGCGCGCGCGTATCGAAGCCGCCGGACTTGAACCCGCGCGAGTAGCTGCCGTAGAGCAGCGCGTCATCGCCGATGCGCCAGGCCAGCCCGAGTTTTCCGCCGAGTTCGGAATCCGATTGCGTCGGATGCAGCAGCGGCAGCAGGCACGGCGGCGGACCGCCGAAGGGCCGGCCGGTGTCGGGATCGACGCCCGGAGGTCCGGGCGGACATCGTTCCGGCGCGCCCGCCGTGAGGTTCTCGACCAGCTCGCGCGACATGAAGGCGTCCGATGGATAGATAGTCAGCGGCGTGACCGCCACGCCGAAACGCGAGTCCGCGTCCTTCTCGTTGTCCGTGTAGCGCAGGCCGAGCGTCAGCGTGAGCGCGGGCGTGAAGTCGTAGTCGAGCTGACCGTAGATGGAGCGATCCTCGTCGACCTGGTCGAGCAGGTTGAACGCGGTGGTGTTGCCGTTGTTGACGAAGCGGCGCACGTTGGTGGCCTGGTTCAGCTTCTCGCGGAAGTAGTACAGGCCGCCGATGGCGCGCAACGGTCCGTCGCCGGTGGAGACCAGCCGCAGTTCCTGCGTGAACGTGGCGTAGCGCGAATCCTGGAACGGCGTGAACTGGAACGTATTGGTGGCGGAGGCATCGTCGGCGAACTGCACGTCGGTCACGTCATACGACGACACCGACACGAGGCTGACCGCGGAGAAGTCGTGCTCCACGCGCAGGAATCCGCCGCGAATGTCGATGTCGGCGCGGGTCGAGGAGGTGTTGTAGAGCTGGTGCCAGTCGTCGGTCGAGGGATTGAACGGCGGCGATCCGCCCTGCCCGCCGCGATCGAAGCAATCGTTGCGGCGCTCGAAATCGCCCACGCTCGCGATGTCGGAACACAACGTGCCGTTGGCGTTCAGCAACCCGCTGCCCTTGTTGCCGAGGCTCTCCCCGCGGTTGAGACCCACGTGATAGTTGGCCAGAAAACGCGTCGACTCGGTCGGCTCCCAGGCGATCTGCAGCCGGCCGGAATGACGCTGCTTGTCGCCGAACTTGCGGTCATCGGTCACGAGATTGTGAAAGAGGCCGTCGCGGTTGATGGACTGGAACGACAGGCGGGCCGCCCAGGTGTCTCCGAGGTCGAATCCGAGCGCGCCCTCCAGGTTGCGCTGCTCATGGTTGCCGTAGGTGCCCAGTAGATAGCCCATGAGCCCTACGCCGGGCTGGGGCTTGCGGCTGATGTAGTTGATCGCGCCGCCGGTGGTGTTGCGGCCGAACAGCGAGTTCTGGGGACCGCGCAGCACTTCCACGCGCTCCATGTCGTAGACGCCGAGCACGCCCGAGAACGGCGTGCTCATCGACACTTCGTCCTGGTAGATACCCACGGCGCGGCTGACATTGCCGTGGTAGTTGTTGGTGCCGACGCCGCGGATCGTGAAGCCGATGTTCACTTCGCTGCTGGCATTGCTGTTCAGATTCGGCAGGGTCGCGAGGATCTGGTCGGCGGTGCCGACGCCACGGTTCTCGAGCTCGGCCGCGGACAACGCCTGCATCGAAATGGGCACGTCCTGCGCGCTTTCCGCGCGCTTCTGCGCGGTGACGATCACTTCCTCGAGCACGGTCGATTCCTCGAACGAATCGCGTGGTCTTTCGCGCAGTGCCGAGCTCGTGGGTGGATCCACGGGTGCGCGTCTCATCACCGTGATCGTTCCGGCGGAATCGACACGGTACGTGAGACCGGATTCACCGAGCAGGCGGTCGAGCGCCTGCTCGAGCGAGTATTCGCCTTCGAGGCCGGCCGATCGGATGCCCTTCACGACGTCCGAAGCGACGACTAGCTGCACGTTCGCCTGCCTGGACAGTTGCAGCAGCGCCGATTCCAGGCTCGAGGGTTCGATGTCGACGCGTACGGTGCGCGCCTGCGGTGGGTCGGCCGCGTGGGCGGGCATCGCAAATCCCGCGGCGGCCCAGGCCGACAGCAGCAGAACACTTCGGATCCTCGAGCCCAGCGGGCCGCCCGGTTCGCGCATAGTCATGCCCTACCCCCCGTTTCCCTGTAGTTATAGCCGTCGGGCGACGGCGTGTTACAAACTACAGAACGATTGACGACGCGATTCTGGGAACATTCTCCGAAAACGATTCCAATCGGGGGCGCCTCGGTCGTTCTACAAGAACATGGGGAAACTCGAATCGATCATGGACGCACAGGTCATCGCACTGGCCGACCGGCGGCCCGCGCGTGCGACGCCGCATGCCCGGCTCGAAAGCCTGTTCCGCGAGCACCAGTCGAACGTGCTGCGTTTCCTCACGCTGCGCCTGGGTTCGCTCGCCGACGCGCGCGACTGCTTCCAGATCGTCTGCACCCGGCTCCTCGAGCGCAGCGCCGCGCTCTCCGACGACAACCTCGCCGCGCTGCTCTACGTGTGCGCGCGCAACGTGGCGATCGACGAGCTGCGCCGTCGCCGCAACGACTGCGAACACGCCGGCTCTGAGGCCGAAGGCGCCAACGTGCCGGACGGCTCGCCGCTGCCCGATCGGCAGGCGCAGGCGGCGCAGCAGCTCTCGGTGTTGTTAGGCCTGCTCGACGAGTTGCCGCCCAAGTGCCGCCGCGCGTTCGTCAGCTACAAGCTCGACGGCATGGAGTACCGCGACATCGCGGCCAGCATGGGCATCACCGAGAGCATGGTGCGCAAGTACGTGATCAAGGCCGTGGCGCACTGCGCCGCGCGCTTCGAGAAGATGGACGGATGGGAATGAGTTACCCCACTTCCCGCGACGAGCAGGCCGCGTACTGGCACCTGAAGCTGCAGGAGCCCGACGCGAGCGCGGAGGACATCCAGGCCGCGCTCGAATGGCAGTCCGATCCGCAGAACCGCGCGGCACTCGACAAGGTAGCGGCGTTCTGGAATGCGTGGCCGCGGAATGCGCGCGCGCCCGCCGCCTCGCGGCCGGCCCGGGCGGAGCACTCGTGGTTGTGGCGCGCGGCAGCCGCGACGCTGATCGCGGTCGTCATCGGCGCCGGGGCGCTGATGTATCCGGACCGCCGCGCCGATGACGTGAGCGTCCACGAGTACTCGACGTCGATCGGCCAGATCGACACCGTCGTGCTGGCGGACGGCACGCGCGCGGAGCTCGGCGGCGCGACGTCGATCCATGTGCGTTACGCGCGTGACATCCGCCACGTGCAGCTCTCCTCCGGAGAGGCGTTGTTCAACGTCGCCAAAGATGCCGAGCGGCCCTTCATCGTCGAGATGCCCAATGGCTCGGTGCGCGCGCTCGGCACGGAATTCAACATCCATCGCGGACCCGACGGCGCGACGGTCACGGTGCTCGAGGGGACGGTGCGCGTGACGCCGCCCGAGTGGCGCGCGGGCGCCTCCGTCGATCTCGTGGCAGGCAAGCAGCTCTCGCTCCACACGGACGGAACCCTGGGCCGCGTGCGCGCCGCCAATGGAAACGACGCCGGGAGCTGGCGTTCGGGACGGCTGGTGTTCGCGGAACAATCCCTGCGATCCGTGGTGGCGGATCTGAACCGGTATTCGCACCAGCCCGTCATCGTGAACGATCCGGAGCTCGCGGAGATCCGGATCAGCGGGACGGTGAAAGTCGAGCAATTCGACGGATGGCTCGACGCGCTCAGTGCGATGCTGGACGCGCGGCTGATCCGCGACGAAAACGGCGTGACGCTCGACTCGGGGAAACACGATCCGTAAATCCGTATCGGTCGCCCGTGAGACTTGTCACTTGAGCGGCATCGGCGCGGCGTTATAGGGTGTGGGTCTTCCACCGCCGCATCGAAGAAAAAGCAATGACTCACAAGATCTTTCGTCGCGCTCTGACCCTGCTGCCTTTCACACTGGTGTTCGCCGCCCCTTCGTTCTCTGCCGACTTCAAAGTCACGCTCGATCCGCCGGTGCACGGCAAATACCAGGTGTCCCCGCCCTTGCCCGCCGACGGCAAATACCCCGCCGGCACCGTCGTCACCGTCACCACGCAACCCGACGCCGGTTACGCCTTCGACTCCGGCTACTACTCCGTCCCCGGCCGCTGGGGCGCGATGTACTACGAATCCATGACGCCCACCTTCAAGGTCACCGTCGACAAGGACATGCGCATCGGCGCGTCTTTCGTCGAGAAATCCGCGGTCGACCACGTGAACGTCAAGCAGGACATCGTCTACGCGAAGCCGGGCGTGAAGACTCTCAAGTACGACGTGTTCACTCCGAAAGGCGCGAAGTCGCCGCTGCCCATCATCGTGATCATCCACGGGGGTGGCTGGGAGACCAACGACGAGAACATCATGCGCGCGCTCGCGCGCGAGCTCACGCGCGGCGGCAAGTTCGTCGTGGCGAGCATCGACTATCGCTGGGCCGGCAAGGCGGACGGCGACGCCACGCCCAACACGATGGCCAACCTCATCGAAGACGTGTTCGGCGCCGTCGCGCACATCCAGGAACACGCCAAGGAATACGGCGGCGATCCGACGCGCATCCTGCTCACGGGCGACAGCGCGGGGGGTCACCTCTCCGCGGCGGGTTCGCTGATGGTCGACAAGATCGGCGAGCGCGGCTTCGGCAAGGAGCCGGGCGTGTTCGAGTTCAAGCCGACCTATCTACCGAAGGGCAAGTCCGTCGCGGACGTGCGCAAGGAGATGCTCGCGGCGATCAAGGGCGCGGCGCCGAGTTACGGCGTATTCGGTGGCCCGTTCCTCAATCACTACTCCGACAACCCGGCGGCGGACGATTCCTGGAAGGCCGCGATCTCGCCGCTGCTCCACATTCCGAAAGCCTCCGAGCGCGCGGTGCCGCAGTACCTCACGCGCGGCACGAACGACATGCTGATCCGCGACGAGATGGTCAAGTCGTTCATGGACGAACTGGTCAAGGCCGGCCAACGCGTGCAGTACGTGCAGGTCGGCGGCGCCGGTCACGCGTTCTTCGACTGGAAGCCGGACGCGGCGACGAAGGCCACGTTCCAGCAGCTCGGCGTCTACTACGCGGCGGAGATGAAGGCGTTCTTCGAGTCGGTGGTTAGCCACTGAGCGTCGGCCACCCTATCTATAGGTCGGGCAGGCGGACTCGGAAGGAGCCCGCCTACGATTCGAATCACCCGTGTTCCGGCCCGCGGAACGGCACATAGTTCGCGAACGAGGTCGGGCTCCAGGCGGAGTACGTCGGGGTCGGCGGCGGCCAGTCCGGACGCACGTCGGCCGGGCGCTCCTCGCGCTCTTCGCGCGCGAGTAAAGTCTCGTACGCAAGCCGTTGAATCTTCTCCCCTAATCCTTCAGCTTTCCGCATGGCGGTGCCCTCCTCGTGCAATGGCGACACCATACCCCCATGGGACGACTGTCGCCAGTCGGAGTCAGTCTGAAAAGCGTGTCGGTGTGTCGCGACGTGTAAGAGTTTCGACGGCGCCGAGCCGCCGGGACCTTCTTCCGACCGCAATCCGGCGCCATGCCTAGTACTCTCCGCCCATGCGCGCGCTCACGGTCCATCCGAAGCTCCCCCAAAGCGCCCGCCTGGATGAGCTTTCCAACGTGCCCGGGGAATCGACCGGCCTGCCGCTGACCCCGGTCTGCGTGGGCATCTGTGGCACGGACGCCGAAATCCTGCGCGGCGACTATGGCTGGGCGCCGCCGGGCCACGAGCGTCTCGTCATCGGCCACGAATGCGTAGCGCGCGTCGCGGAGAGCGCGGATGGATTCAAACGCGGCGAGCTCGTCGTTCCCATCGTGCGGCACCCGGACCCGCTGCCCTGCGCCGCGTGCGCGGCTGGCGAATGGGACATGTGCCGCAATGGCCAGTACACCGAGCACGGCATCAAGGAACTCGACGGCTTCTGCACCGAACGCATTCGTGTGCGGCCGGATTTCCTCGTGCGCGTGCCACCCTCGCTCGGCGCGCACGCGGTGCTCGTGGAGCCCGCGTCGGTCGTCGCGAAGGCCTGGGAACACATCGAACGGATCGGCCAGCGCGCGTACTGGGCGCCGAAGCGCGTGCTCGTGACCGGCGCGGGTCCGGTGGGCCTGCTCGCCGCGTTGTCAGGCCGGCAACGCGGGCTCGACGTGACGGTGTTCGATCGCGCGACGAATGGACCCAAGCCGCGCCTGGTGCGCGCGCTCGGCGCGGAGTATCGCACCGACAAACTCGACTCGCTGCTGCCCGACTCACTACCGGACATCGTCATCGAATGCACGGGTGCGTCATCGGTGATCGTGGACGTCGTCGAGAACAACGCGAGCGCCGCGATCACCTGTCTCGTCGGCATCTCGGGATCGGAGCCGTCGATCCCGATCGACGTTGGCGCGCTCAACCGCGAGATCGTGCTCGAGAACGACGTGATCTTCGGCACGGTCAACGCGAATCGCCGGCACTTCGAGCTCGCGGCCCAGGCGCTCGCGCAGGCGGATCCGGCCTGGCTCGACTCGCTCATCACGCGGCGCGTGCCGCTGGATAGTTGGCAGGACGCGTTCGCGCGCCGCGACGACGACGTCAAGGTGTTGCTCCAGGTGAGCGAGTGAGCCGTCCGATCGAGGACTACGCCATCGTCGGCGACGGCGAAACCTGCGCGCTCATCGCGCGCGATGGCTCGGTGGACTGGCTGTGCTGGCCGCGTTTCGATTCGCCGGCGTGTTTCGCGGCGCTGCTCGGCACGCACGACCACGGGCACTGGTCGCTCGCGCCCGAAGGTGAATACCAAACCACCCGGCGCTACCGGCCGGACACGCTGATCCTCGAGACCACGTTCACCACGTCCGAAGGCGAAGTCACGATCACCGACTTCATGCCGCCGCGCGGCGAAGCCTCGGACCTCGTGCGCATCGTGCACGGCGTGCGCGGCAACGTCGCGATGTGCATGGAGCTCGTGATCCGCATGGACTACGGCTCGATCATGCCGTGGGTCACGCAGCAGCGCGCCGGCAAGGACGGACGCGCGCTGAACGAGCTCAACGCGATCGCGGGGCCGGACCGGCTGACGCTGCGCACGCGCGTCGCGATGCACGGCGAGAATCACCGCACCGTCGCGGCGTTCAACGTGAAGGCCGGCGAGACGGTGAAGTTCGTGCTCATCTGGTCGCCGTCTCATCACCCCGTGCCCGGCCTGATCGACGTCGACGACGCGCTGGCCCACACCGAATCCTTCTGGCGCGACTGGGCGAAGCGCTGCACCTATCACGGCAGCCGCTGGTGGGACCCGGTCGTTCGATCGCTGATCACGCTCAAGGCGCTCATCTACGAGCCGACGGGCGGCATCGTCGCGGCGCCGACGACCTCGTTGCCCGAGCGCCTGGGCGGCGAACGCAACTGGGACTACCGCTATTGCTGGCTGCGCGACGCGACGTTCACGCTGCTCGCGCTCATGGACGCCGGCTACATCGAGGAGGCCCGGCGATGGCGCGAATGGCTGGTGCGCGCGCTGGCGGGCGCGCCCGCGCAGGCGCAGATCATGTACGGCATCCGCGGCGAGCGGCGGCTGACTGAATTGGAAGTCGGCTGGCTGCCCGGCTACGCGAACTCGAAGCCGGTGCGCATCGGCAACGCGGCCTATCTACAGCTCCAGCTCGACATCTACGGCGAAGTCGCGGACGCGCTGCATCACGCGCGGCTCGGGGGCATCGACTCGATGGACGCCGCCTGGGAAGTGCAGCGCACGCTCACGCAGCACCTGGAGAAGATCTGGACGGAGAAGGACGAAGGCATCTGGGAAGTGCGCGGCCCGCGCCGGCATTTCACGCACTCGAAGGTGATGGCGTGGGTGGCGGTGGATCGCGCGATCATCGCGGCGGAGAAGTTCGGCCTCCCCGGCCCCGTCGGGCATTGGCGCTCGTTGCGCGCGCGGATACACAAAGATGTGTGCGATCGCGGCTACGATCGCAAACGCAACACTTTCACGCAGTACTACGGCGGCAAGGCGCTCGATGCGAGCCTGCTGATGATCCCGCTCGTCGGCTTCCTGCCGCCGCACGATCCGCGGGTGCGCGGCACGGTCGAGGCGATCGGCCGCGAGCTCATGCAGGACGGCTTCATCCTTCGGTACCACACCACGCAGGTCGACGACGGACTCTCCGGCCGCGAAGGCGCGTTCCTGCCGTGCAGCTTCTGGTACGCGGACAATCTCGCGCTGCTCGGGCGCGAGGAGGAAGCCGTGGAGATCTTCGAGCGTCTGCTCACCTGCCGCAACGACGTGGGGCTGCTCGCGGAGGAATACGATCCTCGCTCCCGGCGTCAGCTCGGCAACTTTCCGCAGGCGTTCTCGCACGTGGCGCTGATCGGCAGTGCGTACAACCTCGAGCGGGCGGAGGAGACGAAGCCGGCTGAACAGCGGGCGGCGCAGGCACGTTGATTGCCCTGGAGTTCAACAAGAGTGACACTGACATACATGTCACCGACGCAGGTCACGCTTGATGGACTCTTCCCTCTCGACGTAAACCGCGAGTACGAGGAGCGATTGCTTTCCTTGTGTGCATCGTGCTCGTTCGATCCAGGGCAATGGTTACGCGAAGGTCCTGCATTCTTTATGGCAGGCCTAGCCGTCATGGCTGCGAGCGTTCCAGAATTCGATAGACAAAAATTTCTGAGGCTTGCAGAGGGACTGCACCCCGGTTCGACCACACCAGAGGTGTTTTCGAGGTGGCTGGAACAAAGCCCCGTCCGCCCTTCCCGTTTCCTCTCGATGCTTGAGCCGAATCGGGAATCAAACAGCCAATCGTCCCCCTGAACTCGAACGACTCTCCAGAAATGAAAAGCCCCGGTAACTTTCGCCACCGGGGCCCTTCTCGATCACTTGTCCAAATCGATCAGGTCTTCGACGCGTCGTAGATGCTCTGGATCGCCGCGTCCAGCATCTTGTTGAACTCCGCGTCGCTCTGCTGCGCGGTCAGGCCTTCCGACAGCGCGCGCGAGAAGCTCGCGATCATGCCGTTCTGGCGCGCGAGGCGCTTGTTCGATTCGTCGCGCGAGTAACCGCCCGACAGCGCGACGACCTTCAGCACGCGCGGGTGCTTGATCAGCTCCGCGTAGAAGTTGTCCACTTCCGGAATCGTGAGCTTGAGCATCACCTGCTGGTTGCCCGGCAGCTTGTCGAGCTCGGCCAGGATTTCCTGCTTGAGCACGGCCTCCGAACCCTTCTTGTCCGGGTTCTTGATGTCCACTTCCGGCTCGACGATCGGCACGAGTCCCTTGGCGAGCACCTGGCGCGCGACTTCGAACTGCTGCTTCACCGCGGCCTTGATGCCTTCGGCATTGTTCTGCTTGATGACCGAGCGTTCCTTCGTGCCGAAGATGCCCTTGGACTTCGCCTTGTCGAGTAGTTTGTCGAGGTCCGGCATCGGCTTCATGAGCTGCACGCCGTTCGCCTCGTCCGCGAGGCCCTTGTCGATCTTGAGGAACGGAACGACCTGCTTCGTGTTCCACAGGTAGTCAGCCGCCGGCTTGCCGCCGAAATCGCGATCCATCGTCGCTTCGAACAGGATCGCGCCGACGATGCGCTCGCCGGTGAACACCGGGCTCGACACGATGCGCGTGCGCATCTGGTGCACGAGATCCATCATCTGCTGCTCGCCCGAGTAGGTGTTCTCCTCGATGCCGTAGAGCTTGAGCGCCTTCGGCGTGCTGCCGCCGCTCTGGTCCAGCGCCGCGATGAATCCTGGCTGGTTGCGGATCTTGGCTGCCTGTTGCTCGAAATTGCTCATTGAAATCGTCCTTT
>JAEZCN010000185.1 GCA_023433515.1 Pseudomonadota bacterium | reverse complement strand
CGCATGTCGACACGCGGCTGGTACTTGCCCCGCTGCAACAGGTCGTGGGGGAGGTTCGCGAGTTCGTCACCCGGCTGTTTGGCGGGGGCGGCGGGGGCGGCCGGCGCGCCCGGCGCGGGCGCGGGCTCGGGCCGCTTTGTCATCTGGCCCAGCAGCGCTTCGAGGCCGCGGCCCATGACTGGTTTCTTCGTGCTCATGGCGGGGGATGATAAACAGTGGCGGATGGCGGGATAAGCCTTCCGCGCACTGAGGGCCGAATCGGCGTCAATCCGGCTTCAATGGGATGTGGCCGCGCCCGTGCCGTTTGTGCGACCGAGAAACGCACTGTCCATGATGAACAGCACGGTTGCCGAGAGAACCCAGGACCCTGCGTTCCAGGCAACCTCGGTCTTGGTCCATGGCAATTTCCGAAAGCCAGAACGCGGTGGCGCTCGACGCAGGCACCGGCGCGAGCATGTCGAGCCCGCCGACGATGCCAGGCGGGAGCAGTGTAGCGATCGCAAGTGCCCGCAGGCCGTGTCGACGAGTGGGCCGGTATCGCAGCATCAGCAAGTGGACGGCCGTCACGAGGACCAGTCAGGCGAAGCCGACGGCGAGCATGAAGCCATCGACGCCCATGGGGTCTAACTAACCTGGCGTTCAGCGTCGTTGGTGGCTTCGGCGGGGGGCACCACTTCCGACTCGCCGGCGCCCGACTCGTCTTCTTTGCGCAGCATCTCGCCGGCCAGCGCAAGATACGCAAGAGCGCCACGCGAGTCCTTGTCGTGCTGGAGGACGGGCTTGCCGAACGACGGCGCCTCCGCGAGCCGCACGTTGCGCGGCACGATGGTGCGGAACACCTTGTCGCCGAACACCGCGATGAGCTGCGCCGAGACTTCGTTGGCGAGATTGTTACGCGGATCGAACATCGTGCGCAGGATGCCTTCGATCTCGAGGTTCGGGCTCACCGACGCCTTGATCTGTTCGATGGTGCCGACCAGCGCGGAGAGTCCCTCGAGCGCGTAGTACTCGCACTGCATCGGGATCAGGACGCTCTGCGCCGCGACCAGCGCGTTCAGCGTGAGCATGTTGAGCGACGGCGGGCAGTCGATGAGGATGACTTCGAACTGGTCCTGGATGGGCTTGAGCGCGTTGCGCAGGCGCAGCTCGCGGCCGGCCAGAGTAGTTAGAAGCTGCACCTCGGCGGCAACCAGGTCCTGGTTCGCCGGCATCACCGACATGCCGGGCATCGACTCGAGCGGGATGATGGCCGCCGCCGCGTCGCATTCGCCGAGCAGCACGTCGCCCGTGCCGCGTTCGATCTGCGATTTCTCGATGCCGCAGCCCATCGTCGCGTTGCCCTGCGGGTCGATGTCGATGAGCAGCACGCGGCGGCGCGTCGCGGCGAACGACGCGGCGAGATTCACCGACGTCGTGGTCTTGCCGACTCCGCCCTTCTGGTTCGCGACCGCGATGATGCGCTTCATGAGCCGATCTTAACCCGCTGCGCCCGAGGCTTAGCGAGCGTTTTTGCCGCCCGTCGACGCGATGCGGTGACGTTCCTAGCGCGCGGCGCGATGACGTGTAATGGCGACAAGATGCCTTTCGGCGTCGAGTCCGGGCACGCGCAGAGGCGTCACTTCCGCGCTCCAGCCGCGTGGCAGCTCGCGGATTTCGTCCTCGGGCAGCTTGCCCTTCATCGCGAGAAGGCGCCCGCCTTCGCCGACGAGTTTCGCGGCGTTATGTAGAACATCCGCCAGGGAACCGACCGCACGGACGACGACGGCATCGAAGTTCTTTTCGCCGGTGTAGCTCTCGGCGCGGGCCGCGAGCGCACGGGCATTGCGTATGTCGAGCTGCTCGATGCTCTCGGCGACAAAACGGATCTTCTTCTGCGTGCCGTCGATGAGTGTGAAGTCGCGATCGGGGCACGCGACCGCGAGCGGAATGCCGGGAAATCCACCGCCCGTGCCCACGTCGATGATCCGGCGCGCATCGCCGAGATGCGGCACGAGGCTCAGGCTGTCGAGCATGTGCAGCGTGAGGATGCCTTCGGGCGTGACGATCGACGTGAGGTTCACGTGTTCGTTGCGTTCACGCAGCTTCTCGGCGTAGAGCCACAGGATCTCGACCTGCGATTCGTCGAGCTCTACGCCCATCTCACGCGCGCCCGCGTCGAGGCGCGCCTTCCAGGCAGCAGCGCCGAGCGGGGCCGCGGTCATTTGCCGTTCGCGACGAGCTGGGCCATGAATTCGTTCACGGTCATCGAATCGAAGTCCTTGCGCGCGAACATCGCCTTGATCGCCTCGGTCTGCCGCTCGGAGAAATGCGCCGCAACGGAGGCGTTGAACTTCTCGACGAGCAGCGGCATGCCCTCGGCGCGCCGCTTGCGATGTCCCACCGGGAAATCGACACGCATCTCGAGCGCCGGCGAGCCGTCGCTGAAGTGGATGGTCACCGAGTTGCCGATGTGGCGCTTGTCGCGCTCGTAGTATTCCTTCGTGAACGTCGGGTTCTCGCGCACGGTCATCTTCGCGCGCAACACGTCGATGCGCGGATCGCTCGCGACCTCGTCCTCGTAGTCCGCGGCGGTGAGCCGGCCGGAGATCAGCGGCACCGCCACCATGTACTGGATGCAGTGATCGCGATCGGCGGGGTTCGCGAGCGGACCGGTCTTGTCGATGATGCGCACGCCGGGCTCCTGCGTCTCGATGACTATCTTCTCGATCGACGCGAGCCGGTCCTTCACGCGCGGGTGCAGCGCCATCGCGCATTCCACCGCGGTCTGCGCGTGGAACTCCGCCGGGTAGCTGATCTTGAACAGCACGTTCTCCATCACGTAACTGCCGAGTGGCTGCGCGAGAACGAGCGGCTTGCCCTTGAACAACACGTCCTGGAAACCCCAGGTCTTCGCGGTGAGCGCCGAGGGATATCCCATCTCGTCCTTGATCGCGAACAACGCGTGGCGCACGGCGCGGCTGGTCGCATCGCCCGCCGCCCAGCTCTTGCGCGAGCCCGTGTTCGGCGCGTGGCGATACGTGCGCAGCGCGCCTCCGTCTATCCACGCGTTCGACAGCGCGTTCACGATCTGCTCGAGCGATCCGCCGAGCATCTGCGTGGCCACCGCGGTCGAGGCGACGCGCACCAGCAGCACGTGATCGAGCCCGACGCGGTTGAAGGAGTTCTCGAGGGCGAGCACGCCCTGGATCTCGTGCGCCTTGATCATCGCGGTCAGCACGTCGCGCATCGTGAACGGCTTCTCGGCCAGCAGGATCGCGCGGCGCGATAGATAGTCCGCCACCGAGAGGATCGCACCGAGGTTGTCGGAAGGATGTCCCCACTCCGCCGCGAGCCAGGTGTCGTTGAAGTCGAGCCAGCGCACCATCGCGCCGATGCTGAACGCGCCCATCACGGGATCGAGCTCGTAGCTCGTGCCCGGTACGCGCGAACCGCCCGGCATCGTCGCGCCCGGCACGACGGGTCCGAGCAGCTTCGTGCAGGCCGGGTACTCGAGCGCCTGGAAGCCGCAAGCGAGCGTGTCCATGAGACAGTACTTCGCGGTCTCGTAGGCCTGCGGATTATCTACCTGGTGGTTCTTCGCGTAGTCGGCGATGGCCACGAGCAGCTCGTCGGGCTGCGGGCGCTGCGCGGACTTGTAATCGTGCGACGACATTTCGAGGACTCCGTGCTCAATGTTCGCCGGTCAGCCTGAGCCCGACGATGCCCACCACGATCAGCGCGAGGCTCGCGAGCTTGCCGGGGTTCGCGCTCTCGCCGAACAGGACCATTCCGAGCAGCGCGGTGCCCACCGCGCCGACGCCGACCCACACCGCGTACGCGGTGCCGACCGGCAGCGTCTTCATCGCGATGCCGAGCAACATGAGGCTCACGATCATGGCGCCGACCGTCGCGACGGTCGGCCACGGACGCGTGAAACCCTCGGTGTACTTGAGACCCACGGCCCAGCCGACTTCGAGCAACCCGGCGACGACCAGCAGCAACCAGTTCATGACGACCTCCAATCGAGGAATGGGGTCGTCCCCGAGCTGGCGATACGCTCGCGGGGTCGTCCCCGCGAACGGCGCGCATCTTACCCACTCGGCGGCGGCCGGGCTAATCGGCGCGATTTACTCAGGGAAAGGCGAGTTCTGTCGCAACATCCGCTGCTCGACCATGTCCGCGAGCTCGCGCACGCTGAGCGGATACACGGGCTCGCGTTGCTTCGCTTCGAAGATCGCGCGCGACGAGATCACGACGCCGAATTCGTGGCCGATGTCCATGACCAGCTCGTTGAGTTGGGCCTCGGACATGCCCTGCGCCGCCAGGGAAGCCCGGACGTCGACATCATCCTTCTTCATGCGCAGCTGCTGCGCGGCGAGTTCGCGGATACCGTCGATGATTTCGAACTTCGGCACGGGCGGCCGGCCGAGGGTCGGCATGGCGACCAGGAGCATCGCGAGCATCGCCGCGCAAATGACACTGCGTTTGTTGGCACCGGACTCCATGGCGCCTCCTCGGTTCACGACCGCTGTGCGATGGGCACGAACGGCCGGTTTTCCGGGCCGATGTAGTTGGCCGCCGGGCGGATGATCTTGCCGTCGGCGCGCTGCTCGATCACGTGCGCGCCCCAGCCCGTGACGCGCGACATGACGAACAGCGGCGTGAACATCGGCGTGGGCACACCCATCAGGTGGTAACTCACCGAGCTGAACCAGTCGAGGTTCGGGAACATCTGCTTGAGCTGCATCATCAGCGTCTCGATGCGCTCGGCGATGTCGTACAGCTTCGTGTCGCCGGCATCGCGGGCCAACTTCTCGGCCACGCGCTTGATGATCACGTTGCGAGGATCGGACACGGTGTACACCGGGTGGCCGAAGCCGATGATGATTTCCTTGTTCGCGACGCGCTTGCGGATGTCGGCCTCCGCCTCGTCGGGCGTCGTGTAGCGTTCCTGGATCTCGAGCGCGACCTCGTTCGCGCCGCCGTGTTTCGGGCCGCGCAGCGCGCCGATCGCACCGGTGACGCAGGAGTAGATGTCCGAGCCCGTGCCGGCGATGACGCGCGCGGTGAACGTGGACGAATTGAATTCGTGCTCCGCGTAGAGAATGAGCGAGGTGTGCATCGCGCGCACCCAGTTCGCCGGCGGCGGACGGCGATGCAGAAGGTGCAGGAAATGTCCGCCCACCGAGTCGTCGTCGGTCTCGACGTGGATCCGGCGGCTGCTGTGCGAGTAGTGGTACCAGTAGCACAGCATCGACGGGAAACTCGCGAGCAGGTGGTCCGCGATCTCGCGCGCGCCGGCCTCGTTGTGATCGACCGGCTGGGGCAATACGCAGCCGAGTGCCGACGCGCCGGTGCGCAGCACGTCCATCGGGTGCGTGCCGGGCGGCAGCTGCTCGAGGATCGCCCGGACCGGCGCGGGAATGCCGCGCAGGTTCTTGAGTTTCGTCTTGTAGGCCGCGAGCTCGGACTGGTTGGGCAGCTTGCCGTGGATGAGTAGATAGGCGATTTCCTCGAACTCGCAGACTTCGGCGACCTCGAGGATGTCGTAGCCGCGATAATGCAGGTCGTTGCCGCTGCGCCCGACGCTGCACAGCGCCGTGTTGCCGGCCGCGACACCGGACAGCGCGACGGATTTCTTCGGCTTCGGCGTGGCGTTCATGGGCGGGCGCTCCTGTGGTTAGGATTTTTTCTCGTTCGCGAACAGCTCGTCGAGCTTGCGCTCGTAGGCGTGGTAGTCGAGATACCTGTAGAGATCGTCGCGCGTCTGCATGTCCGCGACGACGTTCTTCTGCGTGCCGTCGCGGCGAATGGCCTGGTAGACCTCGAGCGCCGCGAGGTTCATCGCGCGGTACGCCGAGCAGCAGTGCAGCACGATGTCGACGCCGACGGAGCCCAGCTCGTCGCGCGTGTACAGCGGCGTCTTGCCGAACTCGGTGATGTTGGCGAGCACCGGCACCTGCACCGCGTCGCGGACCTTGCGGTACATCGGCAGATCCGTGATGGCTTCGGGGAACACCGCGTCCGCGCCCGCGTCCACGCACGCGCGCAGGCGCTCGATCATGCGGTCGAGGCCTTCGCTCGCGAGCGCGTCGCTGCGCGCCATGATGATGAAGCTGCCGTCGGTGCGCGCGTCCACCGCCGCCTTGATGCGATCCACCATTTCATCGAGCGGCACCACTTCCTTTCCGGGCCGGTGGCCGCAGCGCTTGGCCTGCACCTGGTCCTCGATGTGCATGCCGGCCGCGCCGGCCTTGATGAACGAACGCACGGTACGCGCGATGCTGAACGCGCCACCCCAGCCCGTGTCCGCGTCGACCAGCAGCGGCAGCGTGCTCGCCTCGGTGATGCGCCGGATGTCGATGAGCACGTCGTCCATCGTGCTGATGCCGAGATCGGGGAGCCCGAGCGAATTCGCGGCGACGCCGCCGCCCGATAGATAGAGCGCGCGGAAGCCGGTGGCTTCCGCCATTCGCGCGACGTAGGCGTTGATGGCGCCGACGACCTGCAGCGGTTTCTCCGCGGCGAGCGCCGCGCGGAATTTCGCGCCTGCGGTGAGCTTGAGAGAAGTCTGCGTCATGTGCGAAGTCTACGGCCGCGCGCCGATCTTGACGACTGTACGCCCTACGACCTTGCCGTCGATGTAAGACTGGAAGGCATCGGGCAGCAGGTCGAACGCGATCGTCCGCGTGACGATCCGTTCGAGGTGCCGTGGCGCGCAGTCGGTCGCGATGCGCCGCCACACCTCGAGCCGCTCCGAGCGTCGCGTCGCCGAGGAATTGATGCCGAGCAGGTTCACCCCGCGCAGGATGAACGGCATGACGGTCGTGTTGAGCTGCGCTCCACCCGCGAGCCCGACGCTCGCGATGTTTCCCCAGAAGTCCACCTGCCGCGTGAGTCCGGCGAGCACTTCGCCCCCGACGCTGTCGATCGCGCCGGCGTAGCGGGCAGGCTCGAGCGGCCGGCTGCCGAGCGAGAACGCGCCGCGCAGCAGGATGTGGCTCGCCCCGAGCGTCGAGAGGTAGTCAGAGGAGTCCGGCTTGCCCGTCACCGCGATGACCTCGTAGCCGCGGCCAGCGAGCATGTCGATGGCGAAGCTGCCGACGCCGCCGGTGGCGCCGGTCACGACGATGGGACCCCTGGACGGTTCCTGGCCATTCCGCTCCATGCGATGGATCGCAAGCGCCGCCGTGAATCCCGCTGTTCCGATTGCCATTGCCTGGAACGCATCGAGGCCTGTTGGCATCGCGATGACACTGTCCGCCTTCACGCGCGCGACTTCCGCGTATCCGCCGTCGACGTTCTCGGAGAGGCCGCTGCCGGTGACGAGCACCGCGTCGCCCGGCTTGAATTCCGGGACTTCCGAGGCTCTTACTACTCCAGCCAGGTCGATGCCGCCGACCAGCGGATAGCGCCGCAGGATCCTGCCCGCGCCGGTCGCCGCGAGCGCATCCTTGTAGTTGATCGAGGAATACTGGACGTCGATGACGACTTCGCCGGGCGAGAGGGCGTCGAGAGTCAGGTCCTCGAAACGCGCGGCGACCTTGCCGGCGGTTTCATGAATGCGGAATGCCTTGAAAGTACCCACAGTCGAGTCCCCCGCGGAAGTCACGTTAGTATCCTGCCATGAAATACGTGTACGACCTGTTCGTGATCGGCGCGGGCTCCGGAGGCGTGCGAGCCGCCCGCATCGCGGCACTTTCGGGCGCAAAGGTGGCGATCGCCGAGGAATATCGCATCGGCGGTACCTGCGTGATCCGCGGCTGCGTGCCCAAGAAATTTCTCGTCTTTGGCGCGGAGTTCTCGCAGTTCGTCGCCGACGCGCCGGGTTATGGGTGGACTATCGACAACGCGCGCTTCGACTGGGCGACGCTGCGCGACAACGTGCAGCGCGAGGTCACCAGGTTGTCGGGGCTGTACACCACGAATCTTGCACGAGCCGGCGTCACGGCGTTCGAGGAACGCGCCGAGGTCGTCGACGCGCACACGGTGCGCCTCGCGAAGTCCGGCAGCGAAATCACGGCGGAGCGCATCCTGATCGCGACGGGCGGCAGACCGCACCTGCCGGAGGACGTCCCGGGCGTCGAGATCGGCATCACGTCGAACGAAGCGTTCCATCTCGAGAAGTTCCCGGAGCGCGTGCTGATCGTGGGCGGCGGTTATATCGCGCTCGAGTTCGCGAACATCTTCCACGGGCTTGGCACCGAGACCACGATCCTGCATCGCGGCGACCAGCTGCTGCGCGGCTTCGACATCGACCTGCGCGCGCACATGCACATCGAGTCCGAGCGGCGCGGCATCAAGCTCATGATGAAGAACACGCTCGCACGGCTGGAGCGCGCGAGCGGCGGCGTACGGGCGACACTAACTACCGGCGACGTTGTCGAGACGGATGTCGTGATGCATGCGACCGGTCGCCTGCCGCATACGGCGGGACTCGGGCTCGAGCGCGCGGGCGTCAAGCTGGATCCGGCCGGCGCGGTGGTCGTGAACGAGTATTCGCAGAGCAGCGTGCCGTCCATCTACGCGATCGGCGACGTGACCAACCGCATGAACCTGACGCCGGTCGCGATCCGCGACGGCCACGCGTTTGCCGACACGATCTACAACAACCGCCCGACGCCGGTGGACCATAGCGCCGTGCCGAGCGCCGTGTTCGGGCGGCCACCGATCGGCAGCGTGGGGCTCACGGAAGCGGACGCATTGCGCAGCCACGGCAAGGTCGACGTGTACCGCACGAGCTTCCGCCCCATGCGCAACATGCTCACCTCCAACCAGGAGCGCACGCTGATGAAGATCATCGTCGACGGCGGGAGCGATCGGATCCTGGGCGTGCACATCGCGGGCGAGGATGCGCCGGAGATGATTCAGCTCGCGGCGGTGGCGGTGAAGGCGGGGCTCACGAAGACACAATGGGACAGCACGGTCGCGCTGCATCCGACGGCGGCGGAAGAGCTGGTGTTGATGCGCGAGAAGCTCTCGCCGCCGGGTTCGTTCCCGGGCTGACTACTGCGCGTAGAGACTCGCGCGCCGCTCCATTGCCTCCGCGCGCTCGAGAAGCGCGAAGGATCTCGAGATGAGCAGCTGGCTGTTCTCGAGCTGGCCCTCGGAATACAGCGCGAGGAACGCTCGCCAGTTCCGCGCGGCCGCGAGTAGTGAGGCACGCAATCCGACCAGCGCGGGGTCGTCGAACACCGGGTCCTCGAGGATTCGGAACGTGACTTTCCACCAGCCCGCTTCGATCGAGTCGCGGAGTCTCTTCACGTATTCATCGGTCGTCAGAACGTCCGTTTCGCGTTGCGTGCGATAGGTCTTGTATTCGTCGAGCAGCGCCGCCGATTCCCGTCCGAACTGCGCGATTTGCATTCGCGCGATCTCGTATGCACGCGTTCCCTTCGGTATCGGGATTACCGGCTCATCGGTGTTCATCTGCAGGAGTGCCGGCGCCGGAAATTCGATGATTGCCAGTTCCGCCGGAGTCTGGGCATCGGTCGATGGGGCGTCGGCCGCGGGCTCCGGAGCCGATTCGGAAACGGCAGGTGGGGCCTGAATCTTCGAGCGTTGCATCCCGATCACGGCCGCCGCGATCAGCACGATCGCGGCGAGGAGAACGCCGAACGCACGCGGATCCGGCCGGAACGTCGGCGCACTTAGACCCGCCGACGGCTGTTCGACTTCGACGGTGCGCTTGGTGGGCAGCAGCCGCACGATTTCCGCCGCATCATCACGATCGCGCGCCCACAGCGGCAGGACTTCGCGCGTGTTGTCGGGTCCTGAGAATTCCAGTCTCAGCGATTCGCCCTCGCGATAGACCTCGCGCAGTTCTCCGGCGGCGATGCGGCGACTGCCGCCCTGCGAGAGCAGACCGCGATTGACGGCAATCGTGACGGCGCCGGGCTGTATGCTGATGCGTCCGGAGCCTTTCCACCGCAGGGTATTGGACGGTTGCGCGAGCAGCGCGGCGAACCCGGCCGAAGGCGCGAATCGGACGTCGAACGTGTGCGACAAGGTCGAAGACTCCGGTGGTTCCGGCGAATCGCCTGCGCGGTCAACTATCCTCTTTCGGAAGCGCGAATTCCATGACCCGCTCCGCTTTTCCCCACGCCCTGCCATGGCCACCTGCCGGGATGACCCCGTTCGACTCGCTATCGAACGCGAGCGGACAGTCGTTCGGGGTCGGCAGGTCGCCCGCAGACGCGGGCGAAAGTTAGCCGGTCAGCGGTGCGCCGACATCCTGCGCGAGCAGGAGAAAGTCTTCTTGCAGGCCCAGATACCGGCCTGGCGGCAGGCGTGGCGCAGGCCATGACGCGCGGCGTTCTGTTCGGCGGCAAGCCGGCGCGCCGTTCCACAGAGCGATTGCCGGCGCGCGGGGGCCGGGCGCGGAGTCATAAGGATCTGCCCAGGAAGCGCGCGACGCAGTTGTCGCAGCCGCGGAAGGAAATCGCGACGCCGAACAGGCCGATCAGCATCAGCAACGCGGAAACCGTCGCGAAGAACACGGCGCCGGTGCGCTCCCACGCGAACTGCAGCGCCATGACCGTGCACGCGGTGAGGACCATGGACGCGAGCAGCAACACCGATCGCTGCCAGCCCTTCACCGGCGGCGATTCGCCGTGACTCACGTATTGAACGGGCTTGCAGTACAGGCAGCCGACGGCGGCCTTGGCTTTGTGTTGGTGCGCGGTATCTGGCTGGTGCATGGCGTCCGACCCCGGGATTTGGGGCAGAACTGTGCCATCGCTCCGATAGCGGTACCGGGCGTTCGCTCACATTTGCGTGTAGGTCGCTGCGTCGCAGCCCGAAGACAGGGATCCCTTACTTCATTCGCGGAATCTTCTGCTCGTCGAGGAAGTAGGCGACGCCAGCTCGATCGAACAACGAGGCGATCAGCGGCGCGGGATCGGGGCTTCCCCGATCGAGCAGGCGGGAGATGTCGCGCGAAAGACTCGTATTGCTCGAAACCGCTTCCAGGGCCCCGAGCCACTCGTCGCGGGAAACGATTCCGTCGCCGCGGTTCTCGTCGAGCAGCCGCCGGACGAACACGTGGAACGGTGACTTCCCCGCCGCTTCGGCCACCAGTGCGAACACGGCGCCACAGGCGTAGTACGCGCGATGCTCATTGCGATCCCGCGCGGACTCGATGCCATGTCCCCGGGCGAAGGTCACGCAATCGCGGATGTCGCGATCGAGATCGTTTCGCCAGTCGTACGCCGGATCCAGCGCCGCGATCGCGCGTACCGCGAGCAACTCGGCGCCACCCTCGGTGATCCAGGCTTCGCGCGCGTAGTCGTAGCCCACCGTCTGCCCGAGCCAGAAGTGCGCAGCCTCGTGCGCGACGAACCACAGACCTTCCGCGCGCTGGCGCGGAGTTTCGTTCAGCAGTCCATCGCCTTCGTATTTCATGACGATCTGGCCGCGCAATGCTCCGCCGACGCGCGTGACGATCCCCTTGGTCGGGCCGCCCCAGGCCACCATGACGGTCGGTTTTCCTTCGGGTAGCGGGCCGAGTTGTCCCGCGTAACGCGCGAGTAGTCCGGTGACCGATTGCTCGAGCGAGTCGTGGATCCAGGCGGGCAGTTGCGGATCGAACACGGTGACCACATCGCGCGATTCGATGCGTCGCGTGGGTCCGAACAACACGTACGTGGCGAACCCACCGTCGTGCCCGAAGACGTTCTCGCCATCGTCGAAGCTCATCGCGTAGTGGGTTTCCGCGAAGTAGTTGTTGTTGAGATCGCTCGGCAGCACGTCCGCTTCGTTGAGCGCTTTCAGCGGCAACACGTCGAACTGCGCGCTGAGCAGCGCGAAGCCGCCGTCGGTGAAGCCGACCGCGGGAGCGTAGTCGTCCAGCAGGTTGCCGGTGAAGGGCTTGAAGCGTACACGGACTTTCGCCGGCATCCCGCCGCGCTCCGACTCGAGCACGTCGTAGTGGCCGCGACGTGTGAGCTTCACGCCGGGAGTCTCCACGCTCCAGTCGCGCTGCCGCCAGGCGATCTGTCCCTCGCGGGCCAGCGACGAGCGCGGAAAGAACCAGCCATCGACGGGACGGTTGAAGCTGTACTCCGCTATCCAGTCGCCATGGTCGCGGGAAATTTCGATCCCGACGCGATACGGCTCCAGGTATTCCACCTGCTGCGCGCCGACGCCCGCGCAGCAGCCTAACAAGAGCGACATCCACGAGCGTCGCATCTGTCGTGGAGTCCTAGTCGATGAAGATCGTCGCGGGCTGCTCGAGCAGATCCTTGAGAGCCTGGACCATCGAGGCGGCATCGAAGCCATCGACGAAGCGGTGATCGAACGACGACGACAGGTTCATCATGAGCCGGATCGCGACCTGGCCGTCCACCGCGATCGGGCGCTCGATCGCCTTGTTGATGCCGATGATGGCGACCTCGGGCATGTTGATCATCGGCGTGGACGCGATGCCGCCGAGTTTTCCGAGACTCGTCACCGTGATGGTCGAACCCGTGAGTTCCTCGCGCGGGGACTTGTTCGAGCGCGCCGCCTCGGACACGCGGCGGATCTCGGCCGCGAGATCGTGCAGCGCGCGCGATTCTGCGTTGCGCACGACCGGAACCTTCAGACCCTGCGGCGTCTGCGTCGCGATGCCGACGTGCACGGCCTTGTGCTTCACGAGCACGCCGCGCGCACTGTCGTACAACGCATTGCATTGGGGATACTTCTCAAGCACGCGCGCTAGACCGGCGACGATGAACGGCAGGAACGTGAGCGGCGGCGCGCCAGCCGGGCGGCGGTCGTTGAGGTGCTTGCGCAGCGCCTCGAGTCGCGTGATGTCGCACTCCTCGACGTACGAGTACTGCGGGATGCTGCGCGCGGATTCGGTGAGGCGCTCGGCGATCACGCGGCGCAGGCCGATGATCTTCACTTCCTCCGTGCCATTGCGCGGCGCGCGGGATTCGTTGGCGCGCGCGTTCATCGAAGGAGGTGCTCCGCGCGCACCACCCGCCGCGAGCGCGGAGTCGATGTCGCCCGGCGCGATGCGGCCCGCGGGACCGGTGCCCGTGACGGTAGACAGGTCGAGCCCGGCTTCGGCCGCGCGGCGCCGGCTCGCCGGCGAGGCCATGATGCGGCCGGCGGGTTTGCCCGCGCCCGTGGGTGCGCTCGCCGGAGATGGCTTTTCGACGGAAGACTCTTCACCAGCGGGTTTCTCGCCCGCCTGCTTCTCGCCGCCCGGCTTGTCCGAGGCACGACGACCGTAATTCACCGGCTCGGGCGGTCGCTCCGACGTCTTCACCGCGGGCGCATCGCCCGCCGCGGCCGAAGTGCCGTCCGTGTCGAACACCACCAGCTCGGCGCCCACCGCGACCATGTCGCCGGGCTCGCCGGCGATGGAGATGATCCGGCCGGTGACCGGTGAGGGCATCTCGACCGCGGCCTTTTCGGTCATGACTTCGCACATGACCTGGTCTTCCTGCACGAGATCGCCGGGCTTCACGTGCCAGGCGACCACTTCGGCGGAAACCGTGCCTTCGCCGAGATCGGGCATCTTGAATACGTAGCGGCTCATGATTCCACCTCATCCTTCTCCGAGGACTTCGCGCAGCGCGAGCGCGACGCGGGCCTGCCCGGGAAAATACTCCCATTCGAAGGCGTGCGGATACGGCGTGTCCCAGCCGGCGACGCGCTGGATCGGCGCCTCGAGGTACCAGAAACATTCCTCCTGGATGCTCGCCGTGAGCTCCGCGCCGAATCCGCTGAAGCGCGTGGCTTCGTGCGCGACCACGCAGCGGCCGGTTTTCTTGACGGATGAGCAGATGGGATCGAGATCGAGCGGCGACATCGTGCGCACGTCGATGATTTCCGCGTCGACGTTGAGCTTCTTCGCCGCGGCCTCGCACACGTACACCATCGTGCCGTAAGTGACGATGGTCACCTGCTCGCCAGGCCGCACGATGTCGCATTTGCCGATCGGCACCTTGTAGTAACCCTCGGGCACGTTGCCCTTCGCATGCGTGCTCCACGGCACCGCGGGCTTGTTGGGGTCACCATCGAACGGGCCGTTGTAGATGCGTTTCGGCTCGAAAAAGATGATCGGATCTTCATCCTCGATCGCCGCGATCAGCAGACCCTTCGCGTCATATGGATTACTCGGCATCACCGTCTTCACGCCGCAGATGTGCGTGAAGATCGCCTCGGGACTTTGCGAATGCGTCTGCCCGCCGCGGATGCCGCCGCCGCAGGGCGCGCGGATGACGACCGGCGAGATGAAATCACCCGCGCTGCGGTAACGGATGCGCGCGAGTTCGCTCGCGATCTGGTCGACCGCTGGATAGATGTAGTCCGCGAACTGGATCTCGGCGACCGGCTTGATGCCGTTGACCGCCATGCCGATCGCGGTGGCGACGATGCCGCCCTCGCTGATCGGCGAATCGAGCACGCGGTGCTCGCCGTATTTCCGCTGCAGTCCGTCGGTGACACGGAACACGCCGCCGAAGTAACCGACGTCCTCGCCCATCACGACGACGGACGGGTCTCGCGCCATCATGACGTCCATGGCGGAGTTCAGGGCCTGGATCATGTTCATCTGTGCCATGCCTGGCTACTCCGCCTTGGCCGCGAGCCCGAGCTCGGCGTTCAGCTTGATTTCCTCGGCGAGCTGCTCGCTCTGCCGGCGCAGGTTCTCCGGGAAATCCTTGTAGACGTCCTCGAACATGAGATGCCGGTTGAGACGCGGGCCTTCGTTGAGTGCGCCGAACGACACGGCTTCCTTCCACGCCGCCTGCACCTGCGCGTCGAGCTCGGCGGTCAGGTCCTTGTGCTGCTTCTCGCTCCACTCGCCGCGCGCGATCAGGTGGTTCTTGAGGCGTTCGACCGGATCGCCGAGCGGCCAGTGCGCGTAGTCGTCCTTCGGTCGATATCGCGACGGATCGTCGCTGGTCGAATGCGCCGCCGCGCGATAGGTCACGAGTTCGATGAGCGTCGGACCGCCACCGGTGCGCGCGCGCTGCGCGGCCCACTGCGTGACCGCGTACACGGCAAGGAAGTCGTTGCCGTCGACGCGGATGCCCGCGACGCCGTAGCCCGGACCGCGCGCCGCGAACGAACGCTGCTCGCCGCCCGCGGTGCCCTGGAACGTCGAGATCGCCCACTGGTTGTTGACGATGTTCATGATCACCGGCACCTGGTAGACGGACGCGAACAGCAGGCCGT
>JAEZCN010000146.1 GCA_023433515.1 Pseudomonadota bacterium | reverse complement strand
CTGTCGGCGCTCGAGGAAATGACGAAGGGACACATGCTCGCGGACGTGGTCGCGGTGATCGGTACGCAGGACATCGTGTTCGGAGAGGTGGATCGATGACGCACGTCGTGAAGACTGCGGATGGTGGAACGTTCGAGCCCGTGCTCGGCGAGAAGTCGCGCCTGTTGAACGAGCACACCCGCCACGAAATCGACGAGTGGATCGGCCGCTTCCCGACGGGCCGGCAGCGCTCGGCCGTGTTGTCCGCGCTGCGTTTCACGCAGGAGCAGAACAACGGTTTCCTGACCCCGGAGCTGATGGATGGCGTCGCGGAGTACCTGCGGCTGCCGTCGATCCAGGTGTACGAAGTCGCGACCTTTTATTCGATGTTCGAGACGCATCCGTGCGGCCGGCACCACGTGAGCATCTGCACGAACATCAGCTGCATGCTGAACGGCGCCGAGGACCTGGTCGCGCATTGCGAGAAGAAGCTCGGCATCAGGCTCGGCGAGAGCACGCCCGACGGCCGCATCTTCCTCAAGAAGGAAGAAGAGTGCCTCGCGGCCTGCACCGGCGCGCCGATGATGATGGTCGATCACGTTTTCCATGAGTACCTGACGCCCGAGAAGGTGGACAAGGTGCTCGACGAGCTGGAGTAGGGACTAGCTAGATGGCAGGCGCACTGGAAAAGTGGAAGGACCGCATGAACCTCACGGTGTTCGAGCCGTTGAAGTTCCCCGAGTCCTGGAAGCTCGAGAACTATCTGAAGGCCGGCGGCTACGATGCGTGGAAGAAGATCCTCGCCGAGAAGCCGACGCGCGAGAGCGTGCTCGAGCTGGTCAAGGCCTCGGGCCTGCGCGGCCGCGGCGGCGCGGGTTTTCCCACCGGCACGAAGTGGAGTTTCATGCCGCGCAATGCGCCGATGCAGAAATATGCCGTGTGCAATTCGGACGAGTCCGAGCCCGGCACCTGCCACGACCGCGACATCCTGCGCTACAACCCGCATTCGCTGATCGAAGGCATGGCCATCGGCGGTTTCTGCATGAACGCCACGGTGGGCTACAACTACATCCGCGGCGAGTTCCTCGGTGAGCCCGTGCCGCGCTTCGAGGCGGCGGTCAAGGAAGCCTACGAGGCAGGGTTGTTAGGCAAGAACATCCTCGGCTCCGGCATCGACTTCGACCTCTTCACCGCGGTGGGCGCCGGCGCCTACATCTGCGGCGAGGAAACCGCGCTGCTCGACTCGCTCGAGGGCAAGCAGGGCAAGCCGCGTTTCAAGCCGCCGTTCCCGGCCGCTTACGGCCTGTACGGCGCGCCGACGACCATCAACAACACGCAGAGTTACGCGTCGGTGCCGACGATCCTGCGCAAGGGTCCGGAGTGGTTCGCCAAGCTCGGCGTCGCGAACGCGGGCGGCACGGTGATCTTCTCGGTCTCCGGCCACGTCGAAAAACCCGGCAACTACGAGCTGCCCCTGGGCATTCCGTTCGCGGACCTGCTCGAGATCGCGGGTGGCATGAAGGGCGGTCGCAAATTGAAGGCCGTCATTCCCGGCGGTTCGTCCGTGTACGTGCTCCCGGCCGACAAGATCATGGCGGCGAACATGGATTACGACTCGCTGAAGGCCGCGGGCTCTTCGGTGGGTTCGGCCGCGGTCATCGTGATGGACGAGACCACCTGCATGGTGAAGGTGCTCGAGCGCCTGTCGCGCTTCTACCAGAGCGAGTCCTGCGGCCAGTGCACGCCGTGCCGTGAAGGCACCGGCTGGATGAACCGCGTGATCCGCCGGATCATGGCGGGGCAGGGCAACAAGGGCGATCTGCAATTGCTGGTCGACGTCGCGGGCCGCATCGAAGGCCACACGATCTGCGCACTCGGTGACGCGGCCGCGTGGCCCGTGCAGAGCTTCATCAAGCACTTCCGCCACGAGTTCGAGTACATGATCGACAACGGCGGCCGCAGTATTGTCGACCAGCTCCGGAGGGCGGCATGAGCACGCCCGCCGACAAGGCCGCTCCGCCGCCGCCTCCGGCCGCTCCGCCGTCCGACGTCGTCAACGTCGAAGTCGACGGCAAGCCCGCCAAGGGCAAGAAAGGCCAGATGATCATCCACGTCACGGACGCCGAGAACGCGTACGTGCCGCGCTTCTGCTACCACGACAAACTACCCATCGCGGCCAACTGCCGCATGTGCCTCGTGGAAGTGGAGAAGGCGCCGAAGCCGCTGCCGGCCTGCGCCACGCCCATTGCCGAGGGCATGAAGATCTTCACGAAGAGCCCGAAGGCCATCGGCGCGCAGAAGGCGACGATGGAGTTCCTGCTCATCAACCATCCGCTCGACTGCCCGATCTGCGACCAGGGCGGCGAGTGCGAGCTGCAGGATCTCGCGATGGGTTTCGGCCGCGACGCGGCGCGCTTCAACGAGCGCAAGCGTGTCGTGAAGGACAAGAACATCGGTCCGCTCGTGTCCACCGACATGACGCGTTGCATCCACTGCACGCGCTGCGTGCGCTTCGGCCAGGACATCGCCGGCATCCAGGAGCTCGGCACGACGGGTCGCGGCGAGCAGATGGAGATCGGCACGTACGTCGAACGCGCCGTCGACCACGAGTTGTCCGGCAACATCATCGACCTGTGCCCGGTGGGCGCGCTCAATTCGAAGCCGTTCCGATATCGCGCGCGCTCCTGGGAAATGACCCAGCACCCGCTGATCTCGCCACACGACGGCACGGGTACGAACCTGTTCGCCCACGTGCTGCGCGGCAGGCTCATGCGCGTCGTGCCGCGCACGAACGAGGCGATCAACGAAACCTGGATCGCCGACCGCGATCGCTTCAGCTACGAAGGCCTTTACAGCGCCGATCGCCTCGACGCGCCGATGGTGCGCCAGGGAGAGGGCAATAGCGCCGAATGGAAGAAGGTGACCTGGGAAGTCGCGCTCGAGACCGCCGCGAAGGGGCTCAAGGCCGCCGGCGCGGATCTCGCGACGCTCGCGAGCAGCTCGTCGACGGTCGAGGAGCTTTATCTTCTGGGCAAGCTCACGCGCGCGCTCGGTTCGAACAACATCGATCATCGCCTGCGCCAGGCGGACTTCCGCGATCAGGCGGCCGATCCGGCGGCGCCGGGCCTCGGTGGCCTCGCCATCGCTGACATCGACCAGCTCGACGCGCTGCTCGTCGTGGGCAGCAACCTGCGCCGCGAGGTGCCGGTGCTCGCGAACCGCGTTCGCAAGGCCGCGAAGCGCGGCGCGAAGATCGCGTTCGTCAATCCGGCGCGCTTCGAGTACCTGTTCCCGGTTGCCGGTCATCTCGAGTCCGCGCCTTCGAAGCAGGTCGCGGATCTGGCGGCTATCTACTCGGCCTGCCTGGACGGCGCGGCCGCGCCTGCGCATCTCGCGGGCCTGGTTGCAGGTGCGCAGCCGAACGTGGGCCATCGCTCGATCGCCGCGGCGCTCAAGACCGGGCAGAAGCGGGCGATCTGGCTGGGAGCCCTGGCGCTGCGCCATCCCTCGTATGCGGATCTGCGTGCCCTCGCGGCGGGGCTTGCCGCGGCCACGGGCGCGACGCTCGGCGTGCTCGCCGAAGGTGGCAATGCCGCGGGTGCGTATCTCGCCGGCGCGGTGCCGCATCGCGAGGCGGGCGGCAAGTCCGCCAGCGTGGGCAAGAACGCGCGCGAGATGCTCGCGCAGTCGCAAAAGGTCTACCTGTTGTTCGGCGGCACGGAGCCTTGGGCCGATGGACTGGGCGCCCAGGCCGTGAAGGCGCTGGGCGGTGCGGGTTTCGTCGTCGCGGCCACGCCGTACGCCGACGAGCAATTGAAGTCGGTCGCGCACGTGTTGCTGCCGATCTCGACGTTCGCCGAGTCCTCGGGCACGTACGTGAACTTCGAGGGCGTCTGGCAGAGCTTCGCAGGCGCGGCCAGGCCGCTCGGCGAGGCGCGTCCCGGCTGGAAGGTGCTGCGCGTGCTCGGCAATCTCGCCGGCGTCGCGAACTTCGACTACCAGTCGTCGGAAGAGGTGCGCGAGGAACTGCGCGCGCGCTGCGGCGACGTCGCCACGACCTCGTACCGGGGTACGCATGAAGTGAAGGCCGGAAGCTCCGACGCCAGCGTCGTGGACGTGCCGATGTACTCGATCGACGCGGTCCTGCGCCGCTCGCCGTCGCTGCAGCGGACGAAGCAAGGCAAGAAGGCGGCCGAAGTGTACGGAGGGCAGGGCGCGTGATTACGTGGATCAGCGAACTCATCCGCTACCCGTCGTGGCACCCCGCGCTCCAGTCGACGTTCTGGATCATCGGCGTGACCGTTGCACTGATCCTCTCGGTGGCGTTCACCACGTTGTGGGAACGCAAGGTCATCGGCTGGATGCAGCTGCGCAAGGGACCCAACCGGGTAGGCAGCATCTTCGGGCTCGTTCCGGGCATATTTCAGCCCTTCGCGGACGTCATCAAACTGCTGATCAAGGAAGTCGTCATTCCGTCGCAGTCCAACAAGGTGCTGTTCCGGATCGCGCCGATCATCACGCTGGTCCCCGCGTTCGCGATCTGGGCCGTGATCCCTCTCGACCCGAACCTGGTCATCGCCGACGTCAACGCCGGACTGCTCTACGTGCTCGCGCTCACCTCGGTGGGCGTGTACGGCGTGATTCTCGCCGGCTGGGCGTCGAACTCGAAGTACGCGTTCCTCGGTGCGATGCGCTCGGCCGCACAGATCGTCGCTTACGAAATCGCGATGGGTTTCGCGCTGGTCGGCGTGGTCATGGCGGCGGGTAGTTTGAACCTCGGCGACATCGTGCGCGGGCAGCAGGGCGGCTTCCTGGCCTGGAACTGGTTCTGGCTGTTCCCGCTGTTCGTGGTCTATTTCATCTCGGGCGTGGCGGAGACGAACCGCGCGCCGTTCGACGTGGCCGAAGGCGAGTCCGAAATCGTCGCGGGCTTCCACGTCGAGTATTCGGGCATCGCGTTCGCGCTGTTTTTCCTCGCCGAATACGCGAACATGATCCTGATCTCGGCGCTGACCGCGGTCTTCTTCATGGGCGGCTGGTTGAGCCCGTTCGATGGTTATGTGGCGGCCGACGCCGCGATCCGTTCCGTGCCTCTGGTCGGTTGGGCGATCGGGGACGGCTTCCACTGGCTGTTCCTCAAACTATTCATTTTCCTTTTCATGTTCCTCTGGTTCCGGGCCACGTTTCCGCGCTACCGGTACGACCAGATCATGCGTCTCGGCTGGAAGATCCTGATTCCGGTGACCATCGTCTGGATCGCGGTTGAAGGCGTGATGGCGTACCTGAAGGTCGGACCCTGGAGGGTAGTGAGCTAATCATGCGCAGCATCATCAAGACATTCGCCCTGTGGGAACTGCTCAAGGGCATGAGCGTGACGATCCGGAAGTTCGTCACCCCGAAGTTCACCGTGAACTACCCGGAAGAGAAAACGCCGCAGTCGCCGCGCTTCCGCGGCCTGCACGCGTTGCGCCGTTATCCGAACGGCGAAGAGCGCTGCATCGCCTGCAAGCTCTGCGAGGCGGTGTGCCCGGCGCTCGCGATCACGATCGAGTCGGACGTGGCCAACGACGGCACGCGTCGCACGACGCGATACGACATCGACCTGTTCAAGTGCATTTACTGCGGCTTCTGCGAAGAGGCGTGCCCGGTCGATGCCATCGTCGAGACCCGCATCCACGAGTACCACATGGAGCATCGCGGCGAGAACATCATGTCGAAGGACAAACTGCTCGCGGTGGGCGAGCGTTATGACGCCCTGATCAGCGCCGACAAGGCCGCTGACGCGTCGTATCGCTGAGAGAACAAGGGAGCCTGGGCTTGCTGGTAGAAATCCTCTTCTGGGTCTTCGCTGCGATCCTCGTGGCCGCGGCGCTCGCCATGATCATGGTGCGCAACCCCGTCCACTCGGCGTTGCTGCTGGTGTCGTGTTTCTTCACGAGCGCGTCCATCTGGCTGCTCATCGAAGCCGAGTTCCTCGCCATCGTGCTGATACTCGTCTACGTCGGCGCCGTCATGGTGCTGTTCCTGTTCGTCGTGATGATGCTCGACATCAACATCGAGGAAGTGCGCGCGCGCGTCACGCGTTATGCGCTGTTCGGCGGCATCGTGGCGGGCGTGGTCGTGTTCGAGATCGTGAGCGTCGTATGGGCGAAGAGCCTGGGCGTCGATTCCGGCGGTCCCGTGCCGGTACCGGCCGACCACAGCAACACGGCCGAGCTCGGCAAGGTGCTCTACACCGACCACGTGTACGCGTTCGAGCTCGCGGCCGTGTTGCTGCTGCTCGCCATCGTCGCGGCGATTTCGCTGACGATGCGCAAGCGTCCCGGCTTGAAGCAGCAGGACATCGCGAAGCAAGTCGCGGTTCGGCGCGAGGATCGCGTGCGCATCGTGTCGGTGCCCGCGGAGAAGCCGGCCGCGTCCGCGCCGCCCGCCGAATCCGCCCCGGAGAAGGCGCCATGATCGAGCTCAACTGGCTGCTGACCCTGTCCGGCGTGTTGTTCGCAATCTCGGTGGCGGGCATGTTCATCAACCGCAAGAACCTGATCCTGCTGTTGATGTGCGTCGAGCTGCTGCTGCTCGCCGTGAACTTCAATTTCGTCGCGTTCTCGCGCTTTCTCGACGACATCAACGGACAGATCTTCGTGTTCTTCGTGCTGACCGTCGCGGCGGCCGAGTCGGCGATCGGTCTGGCGATTCTCGTCGTGCTGTTCCGCGAGCGGCGCACCATCAACGTCGAAGACGTAAGCACCTTGAAGGGTTGAGCGTGAGCCTGAATCCCAACCTGCTGCTCGCCATCCCGCTGTTGCCGCTGATCGCGGCGATCGTCGCGGGCCTGTTCGGCCGCACCATCGGCCGTGTCGCATCGCACTCGGTCACGATCCTGGGTGTCGCGATCTCGTTCGCCCTCTCGGCCTATGTCGGCTGGCAGGTGTTCGCGAACGACGCGCCCGTGTTCAACGGACCTGTCTACCAGTGGCTGGTCAGCGACGGGGTCGGCATGGAAGTCGGCTTCCTGGTCGATGAGCTCACCGCGCTGATGATGGTCGTGGTGACCTTCGTGTCGCTGTGCGTGCACGTCTACACCATCGGCTACATGGCCGACGACGACGGTTACCAGCGCTTCTTCAGCTACATCTCGCTGTTCACCTTCTCGATGCTGATGCTCGTCATGAGCAACAACTTCATGCAGCTGTTCTTCGGCTGGGAAGCGGTGGGCGTGGTCAGCTACCTGCTCATCGGCTTCTGGTACAAGCGGCCGACCGCGATCTTCGCGAACATGAAGGCGTTCCTCGTCAATCGCGTGGGCGACTTCGGCTTCGTGCTCGGCATCGCGGGCGTCGTGTACTACACCGCGCAGTTCGGCGGCGCCTCGCTCGACTACAACGCCGCGTTCGCGGCCGCGCCGCAGATCG
>JAEZCN010000248.1 GCA_023433515.1 Pseudomonadota bacterium | reverse complement strand
AAGTTCCGCGGCGAGTTCGAGGAGCGCCTCAAGGGCGTGCTCAACGATCTCGCCAAGCAGGAAGGCCAGATCATCCTGTTCATCGACGAGCTGCACACCATGGTCGGCGCCGGCAAGGCTGAAGGCGCCATGGATGCGGGCAACATGCTCAAGCCCGCGCTCGCGCGCGGCGAGCTGCATTGCGTCGGCGCGACCACGCTCGACGAATATCGCAAGTACATCGAGAAGGACGCCGCGCTCGAGCGCCGCTTCCAGAAGGTGCTGGTCGACGAGCCGTCGGTGGAAGACACCATCGCGATCCTGCGCGGCTTGCAGGAGCGTTACGAAGTCCACCACGGCGTCGACATCACGGACCCCGCGATTGTCGCGGCCGCGACGCTTTCGCATCGCTACATCTCGGATCGCCAGCTCCCCGACAAGGCCATCGACCTGATCGACGAAGCCGGCGCGCGCATCCGCATGGAGATCGACTCCAAGCCCGAGCCGCTCGACAAGCTCGAGCGCCGCATCATCCAGCTCAAGATCGAGCAGGAAGCGCTCAAGAAAGAAAAGGACGAGGCCACGAAGAAGCGTCTCGCCGCGCTGCAGGAGAATCTCAGGCAGTTAGAGAAGGAATACGCGGACCTCGAAGAAATCTGGAAGAGCGAGAAGGCCTCGCTCCAGGGCGCGGCCTCGGTGCGCGAAGAGATCGAGAAGGCGAAGCAGGAGATGGACGCGTCGCGCCGCAAGGGCGACCTGACCGCCGTCGCGCGTTACCAATACGAAGTGCTGCCGGGCCTCGAGAAGAAACTCGCGCAAGCGCAGATCGCCGAGACCAAGGAAACCCAGCTCGTCCGCAACAAGGTGACCGAAGAGGAGATCGCCGAGGTCGTCTCGAAGTGGACCGGAATCCCGGTCTCGAAGATGCTCGAGGGCGAGAAGGAAAAGCTCCTGCGAATGGAAGAGGCGCTCTCGAAGCGCGTCGTCGGCCAGGACGAGGCGGTCAAGATCGTCTCGAACGCGATCCGTCGCTCGCGCGCCGGTCTCGCGGACCCGCGTCGACCGAACGGCTCGTTCCTGTTCCTCGGCCCCACGGGCGTCGGCAAGACCGAGCTCTGCAAGGCGCTCGCGGAATTCCTGTTCGACACCGAAGAGTCGATGGTGCGCATCGACATGTCCGAGTTCATGGAGAAACACTCCGTGGCGCGGCTCATCGGCGCGCCGCCGGGATACGTGGGTTACGAAGAGGGCGGTTATCTGACCGAGGCCGTGCGTCGTCGCCCCTACGCCGTCATCTTGTTGGACGAGGTCGAGAAGGCGCACCCGGACGTGTTCAATGTGCTGTTGCAGGTGCTCGACGATGGCCGTCTCACGGACGGCCAGGGCCGCACCGTCGACTTCCGCAATACCGTGATCATCATGACCTCGAACCTGGGGTCGCAGGAGATCCAGCAATTTGCCGGCGAGGCCCGTTATGCCGAGATGAAGGCCGCGGTCATGGAAGTCGTGCAGCAGAACTTCCGGCCGGAGTTCATCAATCGCATCGACGACATCTGCGTGTTCCACCCGCTGGGGGCGGCGCAGATCCGCGCGATCGTCGACATCCAGCTCGGCCAGCTCAAGCGGCGCCTGCTCGACCGCAACATCGAGCTCGCGCTCGACGACGCGGCGCGCGACAAACTCGGTGAGGCAGGCTACGACCCGGTGTACGGCGCGCGTCCGCTCAAGCGTGCGATCCAGCAGCAGGTCGAGAACCCGCTGGCGCAGGCGATCCTCTCGGGCAAGTTCGGTCCCGGCGATCGCATCCGCGCGAGCGCCACGAGTGGCAACGGTCTGGAGTTCGCCAAGGCATGATGGCGCGCACCCGGAGCGAATGGCGGCGCGGGGCTTGTTTATAATCTCCGCGCTCTCCGTTCGAGGATTCCATGCCGTTCTACGAATACGAATGCCCCACGTGCGGGTACCACGACGAAGTCCTGCAGAAGATCAGCGATAAGCCGCTGACCAAGTGTCCGAGCTGTCACAAGCCCGGACTGCGCAAGCTCATCTCCGCGCCCGTGTTCCGGCTCAAGGGCTCGGGCTGGTACGAGACGGACTTCAAGTCCGACAAGGAAAACAAGCGCAATCTCGCCGGCCCGGACAAGGAAGAGTCCAAGAGCGAAACCAAGGCCGACGCCAAGTCCGACGCAAAGGCCGAGACCAAGAGCGACTCCGCGAAGAGCGAGGTGGCGAAGCCGGCAGCGAAGCCGAGTCCCGTGCGCAAGAGCGCGTCGCGCGCCAAGGCGAAGAAAGCCGCCCCGGCCAAGCGGCGCTCGCGCCGCTGAACTCCGCCGCCGCCATGAATCACGCGCGGCGGTCCGGAATCGACAGCGATACGTTGCGGCGGCTGCTGGAGCGTGAGCGCGCGACGTTCGTTTCGACCCATCCCGAATCCGCGCGACTGGCGCGCGCCAGCGCCGCGCATTGGCTGAACGGCGTGCCGATGCACTGGATGGGCGACTGGTCGACACCGCATCCGTTGTTCGTGCGGCGTGCGCAGGGCGTCGAGCTCGAGGATGTCGACGGCAAGCACTACGTGGATCTCTGCCTCGGCGATACGGGCGCGATGTTCGGGCATTCGCCGCCGGCCATCGCGCGAGTGCTCGCCGAAGCCGGTGCGCGCGGCATCACTTCGATGTTGCCCGCGGAACGTGTGGCGGGGGTTGGGGAAAAGTTAGCCGCCTTGTTCGGGCTGCCGTTCTGGCAGATGACGCAGACCGCGACGGACGCGAACCGGTACGCGTTGCGCTGGGCGCGCGCGATCACGGGCCGGCCGCGCGTGCTCGTGTTCGACGGTTGTTATCACGGAACGGTGGAAGAGACCCTCGTGCGCGCGGCGCCGGAAAAGCAAGGCGAGGGCGCGGCGCGGGCGCGCGCGGGACTCATCGGGATGAACCACGACGTCGGCGCCACGACCGACGCAGTGCCATTCAACGACGCCGCGGCGGTGGAGCGCGTGCTCGCGCGCGGGCGCACGGCGGCCCTGATCGCCGAGCCGGTGATGACGAACATCGGCATGGTGCTGCCGGAAGAAGGCTTCCTGCACGAGCTGCGCGCGCTCACGCGCAAACACGGCGTGTTGTTCATCGTCGACGAGACGCACACGTTGTCGACGGCGCGCGGTGGCTATGCGCGGGCGCACGCTCTCGAGCCGGACATCTGGGTGTGTGGCAAGGCGATCGCCGGTGGCATGTCCTGCGCGGTGTTCGGCTTCACCGATGAAGTCGAGGCCGGAATGCGCCGCGTGCAGCGGGAGATCGCGGCTGGACACTCGGGCATGGGCACCACGCTGTCCGCCAATGCGCTTGCGCTGGCCTGTCTCGAGGCCTGTCTCGACGAGCTCATGACACCTGCAAACTACGCCGCGATGGAGGCGACGGCCAGCTACTTGTCGGAGGGGCTCGGCCGGGTATTCGCCGAGGCGGCGCTCGACTGGCACGTCGCGCGCGTGGGCGCGCGGCTCGAGTTCGGCTTCGGCAAACGGCCGCGCAACGGCGCCGAGTCCGAACGCGCCGCGTGGCCGGAGCTCGAGCACGCGATCCACCTCTATCTTCTCAACCGCGGCGTGTTGCTCACGCCGTTTCACAACATGATGCTGTGCTCGCCGGGCACCACCACGGCGTATGTGGACCTGCTGCTGAAGCACCTGCGTGAATGCCTGCGAGAGCTGGGGAACATGAAGTGAGCGTCAATCTCGGAACCCGCCAGGAGCTCGACGCTTTCTTCGCCGCGCATCCCGACGCGCAGGCCGTGCAGATCATGATCACGGATCCTTCGGGTGTGTTGCGCGGCAAGTCGGTGCGGTGCGAGGAGCTCCCGCGCATTTTCGACACCGGCCGGCAGGTCGCGGGCTCGATCCTCGGGCTCGACATCACGGGCCAGGACGTCGACGAGACGGGCCTCGTCTGGGATACCGGCGATGCGGACATGACCGCGCGGCCGATCGCGGGGACTCTCGTACGCGCTCCTTGGCTCGCGGCGCCCAACGGCCAGCTCCTGCTCACGATGTTCGACGGGCAAGGCGCGCCCGCGCCCGCCGATCCCCGTCATGCGCTCGTGCGCGCCGCAGATCGACTGCGACGCGCCGGCTTCACGCCCGTGGTCGCCTGCGAGCTCGAGTTCTATCTACTGAAGGAAGAGGCGGGCGGACGCCTCGCGACGGCCGGGGGCGGCCGCCCGGGCGAGCGGCAGAAGATAGATTCGTACAGCCTGCAGAGGCTCGACGATCTCGCGCCGGTGTTCGACGACGTCTACCGCTCGGCCATCGCGCAGGGACTGCCGGCCGGGACGCTGATGTCCGAGTACTCGCCAGGGCAGTTCGAGATCACGCTGCATCATCGCGACGACGTCATGCGGGCCGTGGACGAAGCCGTGATGTTCAAACGGCTGCTGCGCGGTGTCGCGCAGAAGCACGGCCTGATCGCCTGTTTCATGGCGAAGCCGTTCAGCGGCCGCGCCGGCAGTGGGTTGCACGTCCACGTGAGCCTGAACGATTCGCGCGGCGCCAACGTGTTCGCGAGCGAGGATCCCGCCGGCACGCCGGCGCTGCGTCATGCGATCGGCGGCATGCGCGCGACGATGGCGGAATCGATGGCGATCTTCGCGCCGAACGCGAATTCGTATCGCCGGTTCGTCAACGAGAGTTACGCGCCGGTCGCGCCGATCTGGGGAATCAACAACCGCACGGTGAGCCTGCGTGTGCCGTCCGGCCCGCCGGCGTCGCGACATGTCGAGCATCGCATTGCCGGCGCCGACGCGAACCTCTACCTCGCTGTCGCCACGGTGCTCGCGGGCGTGTCGCACGGTATCGAGCAGGGCATCGATCCAGGACCGCCAGTCGAGGGTAATGGCTACGCGCAGGTCCGGGAGCGGACGCTGCCGCGCACCTGGCGCGAGTCGCTGGACATTGCGGCGCGCTCCGCCTTCCTGCGGGACGCGCTCGGCCCCGAGTTCCTGAAGATCTTCCTCGCGATCAAGGAACAGGAATGCGCGCGGTTCTCCGCGGAAGTCAGCGAACTCGACTACGCCTGGTACCTGCGTAGCTAATGGGGACATTCCTCGTTTCCTAGCAAACGGGGACAGACCTGCCATCAAGGCAATGAGGTCTGTCCCCGTTTGCTAGGAAACGAGGAATGTCCCCATTTTGTCAGCCTTTCTTCGCGGGTGCCGCCGCGGAGGGTTTGCTTTCTTTCGCCACGAGGAAGTTGATCACCGCGATGTAGTCCTCGATGGACCGCAGGTTCTCGGAGTTGAGCATGTACTTGCCGTTCACCACGATCGTCGGAGTTCCGGTGACTTTCATCGCGAGGATCTGCGCATCGGACTGCCGGATCTTCATGTCGACGCCGAACGACTTCGACGCGTTCACGAAATCCGCGGCCTTGGTTCCGGTCACGCGCTCGTAGAACTTGGCGACCTGGTCCATGGTGGGAAGTTTGGTCTTGAGCCGGCCGGTCGCCCGATCGACGACACCCAGCTCTCCGGTCTGCCAGATCGCCTTGTACATCTGCTCATGGGCGCGATCGGCGACGCCGAGCGACTGCGCCGTGATGAAGGCGCGCTGGAACAGCGGCCAGGCCTCCGCCTTGTTCCAGGACGCGTGAAGATAGACGACCTGCGTGTTGGCCGGCAGCGTCGACTTGATCCGCTTCATGTGCGGCTCGAAGTTGTCGCAGGCCGGGCACCCGTACGAGAAAACCTCCATGACCTCGACCTTGCCCGCCGGGACGTTGGTCCGCTGCGGCTGCGCCAGCACCGTGTAGTGCTTCCCGGCTTCCCAGGTGGCGGCCTGTGTTTGCGCTGCGAGGATCAGTGCTGCGAGGGCAACGAGCTTGCGTGTCATAGGTACCTTGGTTTTGGATTACCGGGGTAGGGATTCTCGGTGGGGCGGCAGTTTAAAGGACCAGAGGATAGACAATACGGCGGCTTTCCTGAGTCCTGCCTGAACCGGTAACATCGCGGCCCTTTCTTTGCTGCCATCTCGAATTTCCAGGCGGGTTTCCATGCGTTCCCATTATTGCGGCCAGGTCAATGAAAAGCTGGTCGGTCAAGAGGTTACGGTTGCCGGCTGGGTCCATCGCCGCCGCGATCATGGCGGCGTCATTTTCGTCGACCTGCGCGACCGTGAGGGCCTCCTGCAGATCGTCATAGACCCGGACAACAAGGCTCAGTTCGCCGAGGCTGAAAAACTGAGAAACGAGTTCGTGGTGCAGGTCCGCGGCCTGGTGCGCGAGCGCCCGACCGGCACGGCCAACACCAACCTCGCATCGGGCAAGGTCGAACTGCTGGCCCGCGAGTTGACGACGCTCAACAAGTCCGAGCCGCTGCCGTTCCAGCTCGACGAGCATGTGAGCGAGGAGGTCCGGCTCAAATACCGCTATATCGACCTGCGCCGCGATGACATGTCGCGCCGCCTGCGCCTGCGTCACAAGATCACGCGGGCGATGCGCCAATACCTGGACGATCAGGGTTTCGTCGACATCGAAACCCCGGTGCTCGGCAAGGCCACGCCCGAAGGCGCGCGCGACTATCTGGTCCCGTCGCGCACGCACGCGGGCAAGTTCTTCGCGCTGCCGCAGTCGCCGCAGATCTTCAAGCAGCTCCTGATGGTCGCGGGCTTCGACCGCTACTACCAGATCG
>JAEZCN010000179.1 GCA_023433515.1 Pseudomonadota bacterium | reverse complement strand
GAATAACCCTCGAACGTCGAGCGGCTTGCGTATTCCTCGAAGTACCTGAAACCCAGCGTCACGCGTTGCTTCGGCAGCGTCAAAGCGGCGCCGAGGCCGAGCGCATCGACCTTGTAGCGGGCCGCCATCTGCTCGGACGTGATTCCGGGTCCGTGTTTGTTCGAAGTCTGTTTCTGCCGGTAACCGACGATTCCAAGTTGAAGCTGCGTTTCATTGCGCAGCGCGAATGCGTGCGTCAGCGAATAGTCGATGTTGAACGTGTCTCCGGGACGAATCCCGGTGCCTTCCTGGGTTCCATGCCACTCGTACATGCCGAAGAGCGAAAGGGCGGTTCGCCTGTCTCGCGTGACGTAAAACGTGTGACCCGACGCGAGCGTTTGGGTCCAGTATCCGGAGCCGACGTTGTCATTGGCGCCGGCGTTGAAGCGGCCCGTGGGTGCGAGGAATCCATACGCCGCCTTGACGTCGAGGCGTTCGAATCGCCAGCCGAGAATCACCGGCTGGTAGTAAGAGTCCGCGAATCCGCCGCCGCCGCTGATCGACCCTGCCGCCTCCGAAGACAACGAATTGTTGGCAAGCGGCAGGCTGGCGGCGGCCGAGTAACGCGCGCCGCCCAGCATTCCTTTTTCGCTGGCCCATACGAACGTGTTCATGTCGATGAGGGCCGAGTTGTGTCCGCGCGCCACCACTTCCCCGTTCTCTCCGGTCAACCTGTCGCGCGCATAGAGCAAAAAGAGATTCGAATAGCCGAAGCCGGGTTCCGCCACGCTTCCTGAGTTGGTAGCGTTCATGCCGGCGGGATAGACACCGCGAACCTGGGAATGAGCGAGTCCGCAAATCGCGAGGAGCCCGAGGAGTACACGGATCATCGAAGCGCGGCGAGGTGGCGCAGCGCCTTCAGTCCGGGAAGGAAGAAGTAGGCTCCGCCGCGCACCGTCGTGAACGCCGGCAGTCCCGTGATCTTCCTGCGAATCGGACGCTTCGGGATCTTGAACTCGAGCGTGCCGTCGTGATTGCCTCCAAAGGGGTCGCGCTCGTTTTCTAGCTCGTGGAAATTCCTGTCGTTCACCCAGACGTTCTGCGCGAACTCGTATTGGCGGACGAGACTCGCGCAGATGATGAACGCGGCGATGCCGCGCTCCGCCCCGTCGTCGGGCGCCCCTTCGGGAAGATACGGGCCGTAGGTCGCGCCACGACGGATCATGCGGTGACGATTCATGTTCGACGCCGTGTCGCGTGGATTCATGCGGCGTATGTGCGAACCGAGCGGCACGGCGTATCCGAACTTGTCTTCCTTCGCGTAGTTGAAATCGTTGTTGCGCTGGTTGTCCGCGCCCAGGACCGGGTCATCCTTCTCGGGCGCGAGCACCAGCGGAGCGCCGCTGCGCCAGCGTCCCATGAGTTTGGCCGCCACCAGTTCCTGCCCCTCGCGCGTCTCACCACCTTGCTCGCGCAGGAGCTCGCGGAACTTTCCGACGTGCTCCTCGAGGCGCCGGTACGCCATGTAGCTGCCATTGCGCGTGAGGATCTCGGGCTGAGGTAACGGGGGAGTGAGGCCGCTCTCGTCCGGATAGCCGAGGATGAACTCGCCCGGTTTGAGCGGCGCGCCGGAGCCGGGAGTCGGCACGTCGCCGCTGCCTTCGATGACCGGTTGGGAGAGGCGATCGCGGTAGCCGAAATGATCGTGCGCGTGATCGAAGGGCGGTGTGGCTTCGAGGTCGAGAGTCGAAAGCACTTCGACCCCGTCACATGACGCAAGCAATTGGGCGTGCTCGGATGCGCACCGGGTGCGCTCGCCGGCATCCCGGGCGAACAGCATGACGATGGCATGCAGTTCCGGATCGGATAGACCTCCGACCCAATGTGCCGGGCCATTCAGCCCGGTGTCCCCGAGCATTTCCGCGCGCGCGACCATGCCCTGCCGGAACTCTTCGGGGAAGGTCGCGAGTGATGCCTCGTCCACGCCGAGCGCGCGCAGACCATTCCACGTGAATGCAACCGTCACCCAGCGTCGATCGCTTTGCACGGTGGTTCGCGCGTCGGCCGCGGAGTGAACTTTGTCGAGGATCGCCGACAACCACTTCCGTGCGCCGTGCGCGTCGCGGAACGTCAGGAATTCGTATCGCCCCGTGAGCGCGGGCGCGCGGGTCAGGAGAATGTGCTGGATGTCATCGAACTCGAGCACGGCCGCACCGCGAGACGCATCACTGCATGTGATCGAGCATGCGTGAAAAGTCTTCCTTGATCTGCAGGGCCTTCTTCACTTCGTCGGCGCTCACGTAGGGATATTCGCCGTATTCGAGGAAGCTGGGGCACTGATGATCGCGGAAGAACTTGATCACGGCCGGCACGTTGGTGCGCCAGTCTTCCGGCCAGCCCTCGAGATTGGTGAACACGGTCGTGATGCCGGTCGAATTGAAGAGTGCGACGGCATCTTCGATGTACTTGTCGAAGTCGGTATCGAATATTCCCTGGTACTGGAAGTGCAGTCCCGAGCCTACGTCGAAGAGCACCCACCGCAGGTAATGCAGTCGCAGCGGCTTCAGGACTTCCGGTGATGCCTTCACGGCCTCTTCGATGGTCTTGCCGTACTCGCGAATCGCCTGCTCGCGACCTGGCTTCACCTTTGCGATCACCGAAAATCCGTAACACGCCGGGGTCTTCGGGTAAGTCGGACCGTATCGTCCCTGCTCCTTGTTGTCCTCGAAAATGCCGCCCTTCGGCAATGCGAGCGCGGCGGGTTTCGACCAGTCCTCATTGTGCGTAGTCATGGCGAGCCTCCTCGGCCCAACTTACTCGCGGACGGAACGAACGCCACTGCCTCAAAGGGAAGGGGGCACTCAGCGCGGCTGGCGATTCAACGCTTCGATCAGGTCTTTTGCGCCAGCGCCCCAGCGGGCGACGACCAGGGCGGCTTGCGAGAACGGGATGTCGATCTTGTGCACGCGTTCGGGCGTCAGGATGTACACCGTTCCGGCGAGCGGTGTCGGCACGGAGGGCACGAACACCGTGAATCGGCCGTCCGGCAGTTCCTCGATGACGAATGCGGGCACCAGCGCTTCTTCAATTTCCGCGAGCACGGGCTTCCACGATTTCTCGTCCTTGCTGCCCGTGAACTGGCGAGTGAGTCCGCGGAATAACGAGTATCCGGGAATGCGCGACAGCAACCTGTCCTGGACACGGTCGCTGAGTCTTCGCCCGGCCTCCGTCTGCATCGAGGCGCCGACGAGGAACGCAAGCAGCAGCAGGATCAGGAAGGCCAGCACGTATTCGCCGAAGGGCAGGTCGGGCAGCATCGACTCGACGGGTTCCAGCACCCGCTGCAGCGATTGCACGACCTTGAGCAACAGCAGGCCGGTCAGGTACAGCGGCACGACGACGAGCAACCCGCTGATGATCGCGTCGGATACGAACGCGCGAAGGGATCTCACGGGTCCGCTTTACGCCGCGCGTTCGCGGGTTTCCATCGGGCCTTGGTCCATCCGCTGGATCTTGAATCCGGTGATGCCCCACAGGATGGAGAACAGCGGGCTCACGTAGTTGAAGATCGCGAAGGGCAGATAGGCGAGCGTCGGCACGCCGAGCACGGCCGCCATGTACGCGCCGCAGGAGTTCCAGG
>JAEZCN010000178.1 GCA_023433515.1 Pseudomonadota bacterium | reverse complement strand
CCGCTAATCCCCACTTTTTACACCGGCACCACTATCCCCACCTGACTAACAATGTGGCGCGGATCACACCGCGCGCGGGCCGCGTAGTGAGGCTGGTATCGCTAACTTTCATGCATCGCAACGCTGTCTTTTCTGTAGTTCCCGTGAAAGGGGTTACATAACAATAGATCTGCGTGATAAGCGTCGCGAATCGGAAACACCTTGGTTTCCAGTGTCCCGCGTTTGTTCCACTCTGTACCCCAACAGGTATCCGGACATCAGCCGCCGGAGAAGAGAGGAACAATGCAAGAAATCGTCGTACAGAGCACGAAGTACCCGGAGATCGTCGTCCAGGGTTCGCGTCACGACTACACGTCGGACATCGTTCTGGTCGTCGTGGGGATCCTGGCCGCTGCCGCCATCATCTGGCGCTACACGGCCGCCCGCCGGGGCAAGGAATAAACGCAGGAATGAAGATGCCTGGAACGCTGCGCGCGGCCTGACGGAAGTCAGTCCGTGCGCAGCGAACCGACCAGGTCCCCGACTCTCCGCAAGTTGTTAGCCCGCAGATAGTCCGCCACGCCCGCATTGATCTTGCGGCACAGAAGCGGATCGTAGAAAAGCCCAGTCCCCAGACCCACGATCGTGGCGCCCGCAATCAGGAACTCGAGCGCGTCGTCGACGGTGGTGATGCCGCCCTGTCCGATGATCGGTACGCCGTGTTTCCGCGCAACTTCGTAAACCTGGTGCACCTTGAGCAGCGCGATCGGCTTGATCGCCGGCCCCGACAATCCACCCTGCACGTTGCCGATCACCGGCCGCCGTGACTTCACGTCGATGGCCATGCCCATGACGGTGTTGATGACCGCGAGGCCATTGGTGCCCGCCTCGATGCAACGCCGCGCGTTTTCGCGGATGTCCGTCTGGTTAGGCGACAGCTTCGTGATGATGGGTTTCGAGGTCGCCTTGCGGCAGGCCTCGACCACCTTCGCCGACATGTCCGGATAGTTGCCGAACGCGACGCCGCCTTCCTTCACGTTCGGACAGGAGATGTTGATCTCGATGGCGTCGATCGGCGAGTCGTCGAACCGGCGCGTGACCTCGGCGTACTCCTCGATGGTCGAGCCCGAGACGTTCGCGAAGAAACGCGTCTCGCGAAAATCCAGCGTCGGCAGGATCTTCTTCACCACGTATTCGGCGCCGGGATTCTGCAGTCCGATCGCGTTGAGCATGCCCGACGGCGTTTCATACACGCGGTGGGGCCTGTTGCCGAGCCGCGCCTGGCCCGTGGTTCCCTTTAATACGATCGCTCCCACGTCGCGATTCGAAAACCCCTCGACGCGCGTGTATTCCTCGCCGAATCCGACGCATCCGGACAACAGCACGATCGGGGAGCTGAGCTCCATCCCGCAAAACGAGGTGAGCAGCGGGTTATCTACGTTCTCAGGAGCGGCAGCCATGGCGCGCATTGTACGATGCGCGCCCCATGCACACCCTCCGCTACCTCGCACTCGTCCTGGCCGCCGCCACCGCCGGCGCCCAGACCCCCGCAGCTCCCGCCGGCGCGCCGACGCCCCAGTTCTCCGCCTCGGATGTCGTCCCCGAAACCCCCGGCTACGAGGACGCGTTCTCGCTGCTCGAGGTGAAGCTCGGCGGCAAGCCCATCACGGCGGAACAGCAGTTGGCCCGCTGGCTCGACGAGCTCAAGGCTGGCCGCGCGCGCGCGGGCGTGCTGGCCGGCAGCCAGATCGCGTACGTCGCGGTCACCCGGTCCGACTGTGTCGACGCGCGCAACGCGCTGCTGAAAGCCGACGAGCTCGGCCACGATCGCGCCGCGCGCGGCCTCGCCGATCTCGCGACGAACATCACCTGCGGTGACGTCGACTACGCCGAGGTGGAGCGCTGGCTCAAGAAGGCCGTGATGCTCGACTACCTGCCGGCCGCCCAGCGTCTCATCGTCCTTTACGCGCCGGACGGAAGGCGCCCCGATCCGTTCCAGCGCTACGTCTACGCGCGCGCGGCGGCCGGATACTGGGACGCGGTCGATCCCACGCAACCGAAACCCACCGGCGAGGCGGGCTTCGACGCCGAAGCGCTGAACGCCATCGAACAGAACGTGCCCGCGGCCGATCGCAAACGCGCCGAGACCGAGGCATCCAACGTGGTCGCCGCGATGCTGAAGCGCCGCGAGCGGTTCAAGCCGGTGCAGTCCCAGGAGTTCGCGCGCGGCGGGCGCGACGCCAGGGCCTCGAAAGGGTACGGCTTCGTCGCTTACACCAACGACTACCACCATGAGTGCGCCTGGAACCTCGCCGGCAATTGCCGCGGCGCGCAGCGCCTGGCCTTCGTCGACGTCGCCAACAACGAGCAGGAGTTCATGTCCTGCAAGGCCGAGCTGCGCTCGAAGGATTTCGTCACCGGCGAGCCGGCGGTGCTCACGCGCGAGGTGCTGATCGGTCCCAAGGTCACGCGCCGTCTCATCCTCGGCGACGTTTACGAACAGCCGGACAAAGGCGCGATGAAGGTCGACTGCAAGGCAATCCCCAAGCTCGCCGAAAACGTGGCGGCCGGAAAATGCCGTGCGCGGCTGAAGACGCAGATCGATGCGCAGCAGTTCTATCCGGCGGACGCGCGCCAGCGCGGCATCGAAGGATCGGTGGTCGTGCGTTACTTCGTGCCGCCCGGCAGTGAAGACGTCGTCGATGCCGAGATCGCGCAGTCGAGCGGTCACCCGTCGCTGGACGCCGCCGCGCTCGACACGATCAGCAGCGGCAAGTTCACCAACGAGTGCGACTACGGCCTTTCGAGCATCCGCATCTCGTTCAAACTACAGGAATGATCCCGGCCGTCGATGTTCCACGTCGTCATCTTCGAGCCGGAGATTCCGCCCAACACCGGCAACCTGATCCGGCTCGCGGCCAACACCGGGTGTGAGTTGCACCTGATCGAGCCGCTCGGCTTCCGGCTGGACCGCAAGTCGGTGCGCCGCGCCGGTCTCGACTACGACGAGCTGGCGACCGTGCACGTTCACAAGAACTACGCCACGGCGCGCGCGGCGCTGACCGGACGCTGGTTCGCGATCGAGACGGGCAATAGGCGTCGTCACGTGGATGCGCGCTTCGAGAGGGGCGACGTGTTGCTGTTCGGTTCGGAACGCCGAGGTCTGCCGCCGCAGGTGCTGGCCGACATCGCGCCGGAGAACGTGTTGTCGTTGCCGATGCTGGCGGGCAACCGCAGCCTCAACCTCTCCAACGCCGCGGCGATCGCGGTGTACGAAGCCTGGCGCCAGCTCGGCTTCGCCGGATCTGCCGGCTAACTACTCAATCGCGCGCGGGCTACTCGATCTCGGCGCGGATCGGGCGCGTCATCAGTTCCTTGACGACGTCCTTGGCCGGCTCGTTCTCGTAGAGGATGCGATAGATGCCGCGCGCGATGGGCATGTCGACGTTCTCGCGCAGCGCGACCTCGTGCACCGCGCGCGCGGCGCTGTAACCCTCGACCACCTGCCCGATCTCGCGCAGCGCCTGCTCCGGCGTCTTGCCGGCCGCGAGCGCCAGCCCGAAGCGCCGGTTGCGCGACTGGTTGTCCGTGCAGGTGAGCACGAGATCGCCGAGGCCCGCGAGTCCCATGAACGTTTCGGCCCGCCCGCCCAGCGCGACACCGAGGCGCGTGATCTCGGTCAATCCGCGCGTGATGAGCGCGATGCGCGTGTTCGCGCCGAAACCGAGGCCGTCGCACAGGCCCGCGCCCACCGCGAGTACGTTCTTGACCGCGCCACCGACCTCGACGCCGACGATGTCCGTCGACGTGTAGGCGCGGAAGTTCGACGCATGCAGTGCGCGCGCGAGGTACGCGGCGTAGTCGGGATCCGCGGAAGCGATGGTCATCGCCGTCGGCAAGCCGAGGCCGACTTCGCGCGCGAAGGTCGGGCCGGACAACACCGCGACCGGGTATTCGTCGCCGAGCACTTCGAGCGCCACCTGGTGCGGTAGTTTGCCCGTGGTGAGTTCGAAACCCTTCGTCGCCCACGCGACGCGCGCGTCGCGCGCGAGCAGCGGTTTCAGTTGCGCCAGCAGCTCGCGCAATGCGTGGCTCGGAACCGAGATGATGATCGCGACGGCGCCCGACACGGCTTCCGCGAGGTTGCCGTGCACGGCGATCCCGTCGGGAAAACGCGAGTCGGGTAGATAGCGCTGGTTGACGCGGCTCGCGCTCATCGCAGCCGCGTCGTCCGGGTTGCGGCTCCAGAGCCGCGTCGGGTGACCGGCGCGCGCGAACTGGATCGCGAGCGCCGTCCCCCATGAACCGGCGCCGAGCACGGCGACCGGTGCGTGCGCCAGGCCGTTCGGCGATTCGCTGGACTTGGTCCCGCTCACGTGTCGCGCCGCTCGGCCGGGGCGCCGATCAGTTCGGCGTGCCCTGGCCGCCTTCGCCGGCCTGCTGCTGGGCGGCACGCGCCATGCCCTGCGCGAACAGCTGGTCGAAGTCGACCGGCGGCAGCACGAAGTTCGGGAAACCGCCCTGCGTCACGAGCTGCGAGACGGCGACGCGCGCGTAGGGGAACAGGAAGTTCGGGCAGAAGGTGCCGATGATGCGGCGCTGCTCGTCCTGGTTCAGTCCACGCATCACGAAGAGGCCGGCTTGCTTCACCTCGACGAGGAACGCGGTCGCTTCGCCCTGCTTGGCGCCCACCGTCACGGTCAGCACGATCTCGTTGAGCTCGGGCGTGACGACGTTGGTCGTCGTGTTGATGTCGAGCGAAATCTGCGGGCTCCAGTTGCCTTCGATTCGCGGGCCCTTCGGCGCTTCGTACGAGCAGTCCTTGAGGTACACCGACTGCACGGCGAGGGTGGGACCGTTGGGGTTCTGGTTCGCCGCGGGCGCGGTCTGGTTTTCCATGATGAGTTCCTGTGTTGAAGAAATTCGGCGGCCGGCTTACCTGCCCAACAGGGCATCGAGCTTGCCGGCACTCTCGAGGGCGTACAGATCGTCGGATCCGCCCACGTGGGTGTCGCCGATGAAAATCTGCGGCACGGATCTGCGGCCGCTGCGCTGTTGCATCTCGGCGCGCTTCGCGGGCGCCGCTTCGACGTCGATCTCCTGGAACGCGACCTGCTTCGAGCCGAGCAGCCGACGGGCGCGTTCGCAGTAGGGACACCAGCTCGTGGTGTACATGGTTACGTTGGGCTGAGTCATCAGGACCGGCGGTTACGCCGCCTTGGACACAGGCAGGTGCTCCGCGCGCCAGCCGGCGAAGCCGCCGCGCAGTGTGAATGCCTTGGTGAAACCTTGCGCGTTGAGCTGGCGCACGGCGGCCGCGGCCAGGGAGCCCGACTCGCAGTACACGACCACGGGCTTGTCCTTGAAGCGCTTGAAGGTTTCGCCGGCACTGAGGATCTTGTCGGACGGGAGCTGCTTGGCGCCCTTGACGTGTCCCGCCTCGAATTCCTCGGACTTGCGGATGTCGAGCACGAGCGCGCCCTGGTTCATCAGGCGGATCAGCTCCTGTGAAGACACGGCCGCGAACGCGGTGGCGCGCTGGCGCGATTCGAAGGCGACCACGACCACGAGGGCCAGCACCGCGGCCCCCACGAGCAGCGGATGGTTGGTCACGTACTGGATCAGGTTTTCCATTCGTTCCGGGACGTCCCGGCCGGTAAAAAAAGGGAGCGCATTATAGCGGCAGCTCCCGCCATCGCCTGTTTTCCGCGAGGAACTGGCCAGGAATTGGCACGAACCCGGCGATCCCCGGCAATAATATGACCATGCCGAAACCCTTGCGGGCCCACCGCCGGACCTTCGTTCGACCCGTTGTCCGGACACTCGCCGTCCTGCTTGCCTGCATGGTCGCGGGGACTGTCCCGGCCGCCGGAGACCCCGCGAAGGCCGAGGCCGAGCTCAAGGCGGTCCGCGCGCAGATGGAGAAGGTGCGGGCCGAGATGCAGCGCGACGCGAGCCGGCGCGACAAGCTCGCCCGGGAACTCGAGGAATCGGAGAAGACGGTCGGCAACGCGCGCGGCGAGCTCGAGAAGCTGCGGCGCGAACGCTCGCAGCGCGCGGCGCGCCGCACCGAGCTCGCGGAGCAGCGGCGCAAGCAGGACGCGGCGCTGGCGCGCGACCGCGCGACGCTCGCCGGGCAGATCCGCGCCGCGCACATGATCGGCACGCGGGAGCCCATCAAACTACTGCTGAACCAGCGCGATCCCGCCGAGGCGGGGCGCGTACTCGCGTATTACCGCTACTTCGGCAAGGCGCGCGCCGAGCAGATCGCGGCGATCAACGCACACATCGAGGAACTGAATTCGCTCGACGCGAAACTCGCGGAAGAGGAGGAAAGGCTCGCCGCGCTCGAGCAGCGCCAGTCGGCCGAGGTGTCGCGCCTGCAGGCCGCGCGCGAGCGGCGCGGCCGCGCGCTGGTCGCCCTCGACGCCGAGTCGAAGAACCGCGCGAAGCAGCTGGAGCGGCTCAAGGAGCAGCAGGGCGGCCTCGAGAAACTGGTGCGCGAACTGCGTCGCGCGCTCGAACGCATCGACAGGTTTCCGACCGACAGCAAGGACGCGTTCGCGAAGCTGCGCGGCAAACTCGCCTGGCCGGCCGCCGGCAAACTGGTCGCTTCGTACGGACAGATCCGCGCCGGCGGCATGAAGTGGGATGGCATGCTGGTCGCGGGTTCCCAGGGCACGCCGGTGCGTGCGATCTACCACGGCCGCGTGGTGTACGCGGACTGGCTGTCGGGCCTGGGCCTCTTGACCATCATCGACCACGGCGACGGCTATCTCAGCCTCTACGGCCACAACGACCGGCTGTACAAGGACGTGGGCGAACGGGTGACGGCCGGCGACACCATCGCGACCATGGGTGATTCGGGCGGCCGGCCGCGCCCGGAGCTGTACTTCGAGATCCGCAAGGGCGGGAAACCCGTCGACCCGCGGCCGTGGTTCGGCAAGGCAGCTCCGTAGTTGGACTTCTAACTCCAAACTCCTAGGGCCTGCCGGCGAAAACGCCAACTCCATCAACGCCGCACATCGCCGGATGGGCGATGTTCTTCCGTTGATGACCTTCGAAGCCTCCATGGAGCCCTATGCACAGCTCGTGCGGGCGCTGCTGCCGCGCGCGGCATCCGTGTGCCTGTTCGACAACACGGGCAAGCTCCTGTGGGCGAGCGCGTCCGGCACCAATCCGGACCTGTTCGGGCTGGTGTTGCAGGCGATCACGCAGCTCGACGGCGACCGCGAATGCGTCGGCCAGCACTGCGCGCTGCCCGACGACGGGCCCGCCTATCTATTCTGGCTGCGCGACACGCACGACAACGTGGCCGCGGCGGTCGCGGTCGCGTGCAACCGGCAGAAGGCCGCCGACGTCTTGCCGTTCTCCTACGTGCACGACCAGCTCAAGCCCGCGCTCGAGCTGCTGCGCCGCGACCTGCTCGCGCGCGCCGACATCGAGCAGCTCAACGAATCGCTGACCGCGCGCGACAAGGACCTCGAACTACTGCTCTCGGTGACCGGTACGCATCCGCAGTCCGGCGGCTCGGACGATCTGCAGGGCCTGCTCGCGAACGCGGCCGGGCATCTCAAATGCGTGCTCGCCGGCATCGTCGTGCCGGACAAGGGCCTCGTGCTCACGCATCCGGACACCGTCGACGCAGGCATCCTCACGCGCACGCAGAAACAGCTGCTCGCGATCACGCAGACGCGCATCGATCCGCTCGTGATCAACCGGATCGCGACGCAAGCCGGACAGGTCGCGATTCCGTACCGCATCCTCGCGTGTCCGCTGCGCCAGGGCTCGGGCCGCACTTCGGGCGTGCTCGCGTTGTTCCGCCGGCTCGAGGCGCCGGAGTTCGTCGGCCGCGACGTGCATCTCGCCGACCTGCTCGCGCGCAAGGTCGCGGCCAGCATCGAGACCAGTTACGACACGCTTTCCGGATTACTCACGCGCGCGGCGCTCGAGCAACGCGTGAAGCTCACGTTCCAGGACGCGCAGGCGCGCACGCAGCGCTGGAGCCTGCTGTACGTCGACATCGACGAGCTGCACGTCATCAACGAAAACTTCGGCATGCACGTCGGCGACCAGGCGATCGCGCAGATCGGCGACCTGCTGCGCAAGCACCTGCCGCCCAACTCCGTCGCGGCGCGCATCTCGGGCGACCGCTTCGCGGTCGTGATGCCCTCGGAGATGGACGAAGCCGCGATGTTCGGCGAAGGCCTGCGTGAAGGCGTCACGCGCCTCTCCAGCGCGCACGTCGACGCGCGCTTCCGGCTGTCGATCAGCCTCGGCGTCACGCCGTTCAAGGGGCAGGATGGGGACATAGGCCGCTCGCTCGCCGAGGCGGAATCGGCGTGCAAGGCCGCCAAGGACCGCGGCCGCAACCGCCTGGAAACTTTCCAGGAAAACGACGTCAGCATCATCCGCCGCTTCACCGACATCAACGTCGCGACCGACGTGCGCGCGGCGCTCGCCGAAAACCGCCTGCGGCTCGAGGCGCAGATGATCCTGCCGTTCGTCGACGACGGACAGGCGAAGCCGCACTACGAAGTGCTCCTGCGCATGGTCGATCCCGAGGGCAACAGCATCGGGCCGGACCGGTTCCTGTCCGCGGCGCTGCGCTACCAGATGATGCCGACGATCGACCGCTGGGTGATCTCGAGCGTGATCGAACTACTGCGTCCGCGGCGCGAATTGCTGGCGAAAGCGCCGGTGAGTTTCACGATCAATTTTTCCGGCCAGTCGCTCACCGACGAGGAATTCCCGGACTACGTGATCCGCAGCATCGAGAACAGCCGCATCAATCCGGCCGTGTTCTGCTTCGAGCTCACCGAGAGCGCGGCCGTCGCGAGCATGAAGGACGCCGAAGCGCTCATGTCCCGCCTGCGCAAGCTCGGCTGCGGAGTGGCGCTCGACGACTTCGGCACCGGCCTGTCGTCACTTTCCTACCTGCGTGCCATGCCCGTTTCGATGCTCAAGATCGACGGCAGCTTCGTGCGCGACATCCTGCGCGACGAGCGCGCCGAGTCGATGGTGCGCGCCATCGCGCAACTCGCACGCGCGATGGACATCACGACCGTCGCCGAATACGTCGAGACCGAGGAGATCCGCACGCGCGTGCGCGCGCTCGGGGTCGACTACGGCCAGGGATTCGCCATCGCCAGGCCGGTGCCGATCGGCGAGGTACTCGACGTCCTGCCGGTGCTTGCCGCCGCGACGCCCGGTGCGTTCCTCATCGACGAATCCGCGCGGGATGCGGGCTGACGACCCGCCGCACCGTCCGCTTCCCGTTCTGGGTTAGGATTTATCCCCATGAAGCTCATGCTCATCGGGATCGTGATCGGCATCGTGATCGCCGCGGGCGGCGCGGTGTTCGCATATCGCGATCCTCCCCAGGCGCCGGCCGTCGCGAGCGTGGTCGCGCCACCCCCGTCCCCGCCGCTCGTGTCGGATGAGGCCGCGCACCTCAACGAGGTCATCGAACGCGTGCAGCGCGAATACGTCGAGGGCGTCGAACGTCCGCGGCTCATCGACGGCGCGCTGCGCGGCCTGGTCGGCGGACTCGACCCGTATTCGTCCTATCTCGATGCCGAGGAATATGCCGACCTGCGCGTGAGCACGGCAGGCACGTACGCGGGCATCGGAATCGAGGTGTCGACCGCGGACCGCGCGCTGCGCGTGGTGCGGCCATTTCGCGATTCGCCCGCCGCGGCCGTGGGTATCCGCAGCGGCGACCTGATCTCGGCCATCGACGGTCAGCCGGTCGGCGCCGATCTCGATGCCGCGATGGCGCGCATGCGCGGTCCGCGCGGCTCGACCGTCAAACTCGCGGTGACGCGCATGGGCTACGCGCTGCCGCTCGAATTCACCGTCGAACGCGCGCAGGTCGACGTACACAGCGTGGCCGTCGTGCCGCTCGACGGCGGCTATCTATATGCGCGCATCACGAACTTCAGCGACGCGACCGGCGAGGATTTCGCCGCGAGCGTGGCGCGTGCGCGCCGCGAGCTCACCGCCAAGCCGCGCGGCGTCGTACTCGACCTGCGCAACAATCCGGGTGGCGTGCTCGAGTCGGCCGTCGAGGTCGCGGACCAGTTTCTCGAGGAAGGTGTGATCGTGAGCGCCGACGGGCGCACGCCGGCGGCGCGCTTCAGCATGTCGGCGACGCCGGGCGACATCTTCCCGGGCGTGGCGGTGGTCGTACTCGTCAACGGCGGCACGGCGTCGGCGGCCGAAATCCTCGCCGGCGCGCTGCAGGATAACAACCGGGCGACGTTGTTAGGCAAGCGCACGTTCGGCAAGGGATCGGTGCAGACGGTCATCCCGCTCACGCAGGGCCGCGCCGTGAAACTGACGACCTCGCGTTACCTCACCCCGTCGGGCCGTTCGATCCAGGGCAGCGGCATCGAGCCGGAACACCTGTTCGACGACGGCAACCTGCCGCCGGCCGACCTCGACGACGCACGCACGCGCCGGACCTTGCTCGCGCGCGATCCCGCGGTTCATGCCGCGCTCGAAATCCTCGCCGGCCGCAAGGCCCGGCCCGCGCCGCGCGGACTCACGGCGAGCGCCGACGCCGCGGTCTCGGGGTCTGTTTCAACGAGAAAATGACCCCCGCATGGAGCTGATCACCTGGTTGGTCGATTTCATCCTGCACCTCGATTCCCACCTCGTCGAGCTGCTGCGCAATTACGGCTTCTGGATCTACCTCATCCTGTTCGCAATCGTGTTCGCGGAAACCGGCTTCGTCGTGACGCCGTTCCTGCCTGGCGATTCGCTGCTGTTCGCGGCGGGCGCGCTCGCGGCAGTGGACACCAGTGGCACGCTCACCGCGCCGCTGCTGTCGCTGGTGCTGATTGTGGCGGCGATCGGCGGCAACACGACTAACTACCACATCGGCAGGTGGATAGGCCCACCGGCCTTCAGCGGGCGCATCCGCTTCCTCAAGGTCGAATACCTGCAGCGCACCGAGGCGTTCTTCGCGAAGTACGGCCCGGTGACCATCGTGTTGTCGCGCTTCCTGCCGATCCTGCGCACCTGCGCGCCGTTCGTCGCGGGCGTCGCACGCATGCCGTACGCGCGCTTCCAGGGTTACAACTTCACCGGTGGCATCGCATGGGTGCTGTCGTTCGTGTGGCTGGGGTACTTCTTCGGCAATCTGCCGTTCATCAAGGAGAACTTCGGCCTCGTGACGATCGGCATCATCGTGGTGTCGTTGATCCCGGTGGTCGTGATGGCCCTGCGCAAGCAGGAATGAACGGACAGCATCAACGCAAGAAGCATGAGCGGCGTCGCTTTTCGCAATTTCGCTCACCGGGTCGAGATCTCCGCGCCGGTGCAGCGCGTATGGCGGGCATTCACGGACAGCAGTCTGCTGGCGTCATGGTGCGCCGAGGGCGCATCGATCACGCCGCGCGAGAAAGGCTGGCTGCGCGTGATGTTCGGCGGCGGCGTGGAGCTGGACGCGAGCATCGATGTGCTCGTGACCGCGCAACGCATGCGTCTGATCCTGCTGCCCACGCCGGGCATGCCCTCTTCGGACGCGGTCATCGTCGAGGACTTCCTGTTCGAACGGATCGGGCCCACGAGCACCGCCGTACGGCTGCTGAGCAGCGGCGTGCCTGCCGCGCAGCGCTGGGTGACGTACTATCTGCACAAGCGCCGCCACTGGGAGCTGGCGCTGACCCGCCTCAAGGTCTTTCTCGAGAAGGGTCTGGACGAAGATCGCCCAACACCGAGGTATTGAGCCATGGCGGGATTCTTACTGCGCGGAGTTATCGCGGCGCTCGGACTGTGGGCGGCGACCGAGCTGTTCGGCGGGTTTCACATCGACTCCGCGCTGACGCTGGTGCTCGCCGGGCTGTTGTTAGGTGTGGTCAACGCCATCGTGCGGCCATTCGCGTTGCTGATATCGCTGCCGGCGCTGCTGCTCACGCTCGGGCTGTTCCTGCTGGTGGTGAATGCCGCGATGCTCGGTCTCGTCGCGCTCATGTTGCCCGGCTTCCGGATCGACGGGTTCTGGACCGCCGTGGGCGGCGCGCTCGTGGTCAGCATCGTGAGCTGGCTGGGCTCGTGGATGATCGGCTCGCGCGGGCGGGTCGAGGTCATGCACGGCCGGCGCCGGGATTGAGTCACCGGACAACCAGACCTCCGCATGGGTGAGCTCGACGGGATCGATCCGGTCATTTCGTCGATCGCGGTCGCGCTCGGCGTTGGCCTGCTGATCGGCGTCGAGCGCGAGAAACGCAAGGGTACGGGACCCGGCCGCGCCGCGGCGGGGGTCCGCACGTTCGCGATCACGGCGCTGCTCGCGGTCCTGGCGACGTTGAGCGGCAGCATCGTGTTGCTGGGCGCATCCGCGCTCGGTGTCGTCGCGCTCTCCGTCGCCGCGTACCTGCGCTCGCATCGCGACGATCCGGGGCTGACGACCGAGATCGCGCTCATCGCGACCTTCGTGATCGGGGCGCTCGCGGCGTCGCGGCCGATGTTGTCGGCGTCCTGCGGAGTCCTGCTCGCGCTGCTGCTCTACCTGCGAGAGAAGCTCGGCAGCTTCGCGCAGGAGAAGCTGACGGACCAGGAACTGCTCGATGCGTTGCTGCTGGCCGCGGCGGCGCTCGTGATCCTGCCGATCCTGCCCGACGAACCCATCGATCCGTGGGACGCGATCAACCTCAAACTCGTCTGGCGCGTGACCGTGCTGATCATGCTGATCAACGCGGCGGGCTACGTGGCCCAGCGGCTGGTCGGCGCGAAGTTCGGGTTGCCGATCTCGGGCCTGGTCGGCGGATTCGTGTCGAGCTCTGCGGTCATCGCCGCCATGGGCGAACGCGCGCGGCAGCAACCCGAGGCGCTGCGCGCGGCGGTCTCCGGCGCGGCGCTGTCCTCCGTGGCGACCGTCGTGCAGCTAATGCTCGTCGTGAGCGTGGCGAACCCGGTGTTGCTGGCGTCGATGTGGCTGCCGCTCGCATCGATGGCCGTGGCGAGCGTGGCGGCCGGACTCCTGTTCACCTGGCATTCGGCCACGAGCCCGCTCGAAGTCCGCGCGCTTCCGGGACGAGCGTTCAACCTGCGGCTGGCGCTGATCTTCGCCGGCCTGTTCTGCGCGCTGGCCCTGCTCGTGGTCGCGCTGCAGAAGGCGTTCGGGTCGAGCGGAGCACTCGCGGCGTCGATCGTCGGCGGCTTCCTCGACGCGCATTCGACGTCCGCGTCCATCGCCGGCCTCTCGGCGCGCGGCATCGTCGACTCGCCGCTGGCCGTTCAGGGCATTGGTCTCGTCATCACCGCGAACATCGTGACCAAGCTCGCCCTCGCTCGCGTCGGCGGCGCCCAATATTTCGGCCGCCTCGCCCCCAGCCTGCTCTTCATCGTCGCAGCCTGGTGGCTCGGCTGGTGGATTGGTTGACGAGGGTGGGGATAGTGGTGCCGGTGTAAAAAGTGGGGATTGGCGACGTCTGCACCCGCTCGGTGCCCTCGCGCTAATCCCCACTTTTTACACCGGCACCACTATCCCCACCCGGCCAGCTGACCAGCGCGACGCCGACGAACATGATCGCCATGCCGACGAGCTGGTTCGCGCCCATGTGTTCGTCGAGGAACCACCAGCCGAGCACCGCGGCGATGGCGGGATTCACGTAGCTGTACGTGCCGACCAGCGCCGGCGTGGTGTTCTTCGCGAGCCAGGTATACGCCGTGTACGCGATGCACGAGCTTGCGATCGTGAGATACGCCATCGCGACGAGTCCCGGCCGCGACCACTCCCAGCGCGTGCCTTCGCCGATCGCGAAGCCGGTCAGCGTCATCATCGAGCCGCCGAGGAACATCTGGATCGCGGTGAACGACAGCACGTCCAGCTTCGAGTGTGTGTTGCGGATGTAGACGGTCGACGCCGACCAGCTGAACACCGCGAGCAAAATCAGCAACTGCATGCCGAAGTGGCTGCCCGCGAACGAGCCGCGCGGCCAGATGATGAGCGTCGCGCCCGCGAAGCCGACGACGAGTCCGATCAGCGTGCGCCGGTCGAGCGCATGCGCGCGGCGTCCGCGCGTCGCGAGCAGTGCGATCCACAACGCGGCCGACGCATTGAGGATGGCCGTCTGGTTCGAGGCGACGTACTGCATCCCCCAGTTCGTGCAGCCGTTCGCGACGAACACGCTGCCGATCGCGACGATGAAAAGGTGTCTCCACTCCGTCGCATCGAGCTCGAAGCGCCGTCCGAGCGCGAGCGCGGTCGCGCCCAGGATCACCCCGGCCATCATGAACCGCAACCCGCCGAACAGCAGCGGCGGCAACGCGTGCACGCCGATGCTCGCCACAAGGTAGGTAGATCCCCAGACCAGGTAGACGATCGCGAAACAGATGATCAGCTTCGCGCGGCGCGAAGAATCCGCGGTCATGGGGTGGGGATAGGGGTGCCGGTGTAAAAAGTGGGGATGGCCAGCACTGATGCTACCCAATCC
>JAEZCN010000170.1 GCA_023433515.1 Pseudomonadota bacterium | reverse complement strand
TCCTCGCCCAGAGTGGGAGACTGTGAGCAAGTATTGCCCGCCTGAATCGAGCCCTGCGGCAACGAGGCCACCGACGTGTAGGTACTTGGTCATGGAGCAAGCGCTCGGGAGCCGCCTAACGGTTGAGCTGAGCGGCGCGCACGCCGACAAATGAGCTTGGCACTTTATTTGTCACGCGTCCGCTCGAGCGATTTGTTAGGTGACAGCAAACGGCTGCGCGCCAAATAGCCTCCAATGGCGAACGATGGAATAAGCCAAATCGGCCAGTACCACAGTAGTGGATTCTTCGCGCCGTGTGAAAAGCCATGACGGAGAAGGTGCTGGAGAAGAACGAAAGAAACCAGGATTCCAGCGAGTGTCGCGACGGCCACTTTGTAACGAGGTGCGATCAAGGCTGCGACCAGGCCACCCAAAAGACCCGCGACTATTCCGGGGATCAAGCCACTCAGAGCGAGCTCCGTGAAGATCGGATGGGCTCCGACGACTGCCGCCCACACTCCAACAGCGACGGCAACCCCAGCAACTAGCGCAACCACGGTTAGCACGAGTGGCACGGCTGTCACCTAACGATTGAGTTGAGCGGCGCGCACGCCGGCGTTTGAGCTTGGCACTTGATGTTGAGCGCGTCCGCTCCAACGAGGTGTTAGAACGCACACGTCTGAGTTCTCCGAAGCCACTTAAGCCTCCTTGGCACCACATCTCTGGCGCTTCGCGCCCATCCGTGACACCGGATCGGAGGGCCCTCTCCGAAGCTCATGCGCAGGATGCCGCCGGCAACGCAGCGGCGCAATACCGCTTACCTTAACCACCTGCCCTGGCACAACGCATGCGCTGACTGAGGCAGTGACGCTCATGGGCCGCAGCCTGGAAGGGACTTGCGATTGATCTCGGGGGCTCGCTCGAGCAGCGCTGCCGACCCGACGACCGTGGAGCTGCCTACTTGGACGAGCCGCGCGGTTTGATTGCGCCGCTTGATCGAAGGGCGAAAAGCTTTCTATCTTCGTCTTAAGGATTTGTGCGTTCTAACGGTTGAGTTGAGCGGCGCGCACGCCGGCAGTTACGAATGGCACTTTATCCCTCACGCGTCCGCTCCAACGAGTTGTTAGGCCGTGGCCGATGTCGGTCGGAGATAGCGGCCGGCAACGAAGGCACAAGCGAGTGCAACCGCGACCATGCCGAGCCCCGGCACCAAAGACAGGAAGATGCGGAGTGCATCGTACTTCTCCCACGCTCCCGCGTTCACCGCGTCGACAACCGCGGCGGCCCAGGAAACACAAAAGAAGGCCACCAGCAAATAGACAAGGAACCTAGACCAAGGCTGGCGCGCGAGCATCCCCAGAGACGCCGCGATTGAAGTTACTCCGAAAAGATCGCTTTGCCAGTGCTTAGCCTCGATGCCCTGCCAAAGGACCCACGAGCCGTATGCCCCAATCACGAGGGCAGTGGCTAGAACGACAAGGTACGAAGCGCGACGCATCGGAGGCCTAACGGCTAAGCTGAGCGGCGCGCGCGATAGCGCATGAGCTTGGCACTTGATCGTGATCGCGTCCGCTCGAGCGTGGTGTTAGAGCGCACATGCCGTTCCTTCCCGAAGCCGCTTGAGTCCCTTGCCACTAACTTCTCAGGCGGATGGCCCACATCCGCATCGCGGATCGAAGGGCGCTCGCCGAAGCTGAGGCAGAGGATGCCCCCGAGAACCCAGCGGCGCAACCACGCTTACCTTAACCCTTTGATCAAGCGGCCCGCGGCCTGGACCGGACTTGCGATTTATCTCGGGGGCTCGGTCGAACATTGCTTCCGACCTGCTGGACTGTCCGCTTGATCCGTGCGCCACCGCGATGATTGGGCGCCGCGGCAACGAAGGGTTGATGCTGGCGCTGTGCTCGCTGCTAAAGAAAAGATTTGTGCGGTCTAACGGTTGAGTTGAGCGGCGCGCACGCCGCAGCCTGAGCTTGGCACTTTATCCCTCACGCGTCCGCTCGAACGAGGTGTTAGGCGGCAACTGCGCTCCACGGTAGACCTGCCATAGCACGATTGACAGCACAAAGAAGATTAGAGCAACAATGTTGATATTGATGGGACTGTCCTGGTCTCCCAATATTCGAAAGTAAACAGTGGGCAAAGAGTTGAACCCGATCTGCCCCGAAATTACCTGACCTCCATAAAACACTATGCACGCGATAGCGCCTGAAATGCGTCTACGTGCTACCAACCAAAGCGATAGCAACCCCAAGGCGCCGAAGGTCGAGACGATAGCGATCGCAAGAGTTCTGGAGCCTTCGAGCCGAATCGATCCAGATGCGACCAAGTACACCAAGTACAAGAGCGAGCCAACGAGGCTTCCGAGGATTAGATATTCGCCAATAGACCTCGGACTTGATCGCTGCGCATCGACACGCTCGGGGTCGGACGAGCCAGGGTCTGCGTTCGGCGGGGCGTAGGGATTGTGGTGGTCCATGATTGCCGCCTAACGGTTGAGTTGAGCGGCGCGCACGCCGATGTATGAGTTTTGCACTTTATTCATCACGCGTCCGCTCCAACGAGGTGTTAGGCGGCGCCTTCGAAGAACGGCTCGCGAAGGCAGCAATCGCTGCGATTGCGCCGGCGCCTGCGAGAACCAGGAAGGCAAAGGTTCCTGTGTCACCGCTCGTGGTGACAGATACAAACAAGAGCGCAATTGACACTGCGGCAATGACAGGATGCAGCACCGCATTTGGCGTGATGTAGCGGACGGAAATAAAGCTGCCAGCAGCGACCGACACCAGCGCGATAACCGCCATGCTGGCCAGTACAACGTTTCCCGAGTGGATTCCTGCCAACGCCGTGAGCACCCCAATAGCAAGCCAAAGCGCCCCACCAACGGCGATCATGGCCCCGGCGGCAAATGCCACCCGCGCGGCGTGTGCAAGATAGGCTGCGATGAATATACCCACTGAGCCGCCTAACGGTTGAGTTGAGCGGCGCGCACGCCGCGGTTTGAGCTTGGCACTTTATCTCTCACGCGTCCGCTCCAACGAGGTGTTAGGCAGCCGCGCGGGTTTGCCGCCAATCGACAAGAGAGTTGACGCCCAAGTGGCAGTCTCAATGCGAAGCGACTCTCCGCAGAGTGCACGTAATTCATCACAAAGATCTCGGAGGAACTCAAGACGCGCACCAAGAAATCGTATCTTCGTGCCGTCACTGAATGTCAGGGTCGCACCAAGGGACCTGCCGATAGTGATCGAACGAAGCTCTGCCAGTGGCTTGGATGAAAGCGAAATCCTTCCAAGCAAAACATGCGAGATACGCGAACCGTCGATACGAAGAGAAAGAAGGCAGGTGGGAAGGATGCCCAAGGCAAAGATAGCCAGGACTACAAGTCCAAGCAGAGCACTGTTTGCTGCTCGCTCGAGAGGCGCACCCGTTAATGGCGCCATGAAATACACCAGCAACGCTAATGTAAGCGAGAGAACTACGGCCAAGAGGCCTGCGCCGCGCAGAGAGTACAACGTGTTGCCGAATACTCGCGATGCCATAGACCGGCTGCCTAACGGTTGAGCTGAGCGGCGCGCACGCCGGCGTTTGGGCTTGGCACTTTATCGTCCACGCGTCCGCTCGAGCGATGTGTTAGGTGCCATGTGCGCTGACCTAGTTGTCCGGCGAGTACCAGCTCAGTGTCTCCACGAGCGAATCTGCTCTTTGCTTCGCCAGCTCCCACTCGCAGGCAAGAGCGACTGCGCCGTAGTCGAAGTCGCTCATATCTCCCTGAAGTGAGCAATGCAATTGCTGATACCTTTCCCACGCATCTTGCGCGTGCTTAAGAGCCTCGGCATTAGCGTTTGCAGATTTCTTGATCATTGCGGCCCGAAGTTTTTGGACTGCATCGTCAATTCGCATCTGCTCTCCCTTCAAACGGTAGCGAAAGCAAGTCTTCATGGAGATTGCGCCCCCGCTGTCGCAAGCGTCGTAGCTCGCGCGGACCTGAGCCTCGGACATGCCCTCCTTGACCAAAGCGCTGACTATCGCCTCATTCAACGGCGCGCGTGGCGCAGTCGCACCAATTGACCCGAAAAGGCAAATGCAGAGTACGACGAATGTCTTCATGGCACCTAACTAACATTTATACGGCCAAAAGACGGAATACATTGCGTAGAAGTGATGCATAACACCCCAGCTCCCTCTGCAAGTTCCTGATTCACTACAGCACACCGTCGGCGAAATCGTCAAACGATGCCTGTGTGTTATGCAACATGACGTATAACTCACCCCGGCGCGCCATCCTTCTGCGCATTCCACAAAATCACAACGCCTGCGATCGCCGACAACACCGACGCGCCGAACACTGCAATCTTCGCCGCCGCAAAATCACCCTCCACCGGAAACGCCTGGCCGGCGATGAATAACGACATCGTAAAGCCGATGCCGCCGAGCGCGCCGGCTCCCAGCAACTGCCGCCACGAATAAGCCGCTGGCTTCTCGGCAATCCCTGACTTCACCGCGAGCCACGACGCGACGAAGAACCCGACTGGCTTGCCGAGGGTCAATCCGCAGACGATCGCCGCCATCAACACACCATGCTCGCCGAGCGCCTGTGCCCCGATCACAACACCGGCGTTCGCGAGCGCGAATATCGGCAACACGAAGAAGCTGGACCGCGGAGCAACATTTCGCAGCAACCGATCCGCCGGCGACTCGAGCCGGTCGTGGATCGCATCGAGCTCGCGCAATGCGGGTTCCGACGGGCCGTGCCGATACTGCTCCCCGGCGCGGCTCGCCTCCGCCGTGAGGATCGCATCCTCCTGCGCCAGCAGCGCGCGGTAGTCAGGCGGCGGACGTGTGGGTATGAACGCGGCGAGCAACACACCGGCCAGCGTCGCGTGCAGTCCGCCGGCATGCACGCAGATCCACAGCGCGATTCCCACCAGCACGTACGGCGAGACGCGGTACACGCCCCACTTGTTGAGCATCGCGAGCGCTCCCACCGAGAGCAGCGCGCCGCCGAGAGCGGGGTAGTTCAATTCGCCGGAGTAGAAGATAGCCACGACGACGATCGCGCCGATGTCGTCGACGATGGCCGCGGCGGTCAGAAAGATGCGCAACTCGACCGGCACGCGAGGCCCCATCACGGCGATCAACGCCACCGCGAACGCGGTATCGGTCGCCATGGGCACGCCCCAGCCGTGATGCCAGGCAGCGCCGGCCTCCGACAACGAGATCAGCGACACATATATAAGAGCGGGCACCACCATGCCGCCGACGGCCGCGGCGATCGGCAGCGCCGCGCTGCGCCGGGTTGCCAGGTGCCCGACGGTGAACTCGCGTTTTATCTCGAGCCCCACCACCAGGAAGAACACGATGAGCAACGCGTCGTTCACCCAGTGCAGCAACGACATGCTGAACTCGGCGCCGCCGAAGCGCAGTCCCAGCTCCGTCGCCCACAGCGCGGCAAAGTCGTCGCCGAGCGGCGAATTCATCAGCACGATGGCGAGCACGGTCGCGAACAGCAGCAGCACGCCGGTCGACGGTGCCCAGCTCGCGAATTCCAGCGCCGCGGTGCGTACGCGATGTCCCAGCGAACCGAGCATCGCGTCGGTGAACGAGGCCTCGTCCCATGGACCGTCGTAGCGCTGTCCGTTGATGAAGAAGGTAGGCGTGAATCGCACGCCGCTCGCATGCGAGCTCGCGATATCCGCATCGACGCGCGCCTGCGCGTCGGACTCGATGGCCGCGCGAACGTCGGGATCGATCTCGGGCAATCGCAGGTCGGCGGCGACCGCTTGCAGGTCTTCCTCGGTGAGCGTGCGCGACCGGGTCATCAGCGACACGTGCGCGCTCCAGAATTCCTCGGGCGATGCGGCCTGTTCGACCAGGTCGGCCGCGCGGCGCGCGATCTCGCTTCCAGTCAGGGGGCGATGCCGGAACACGTATCGCACCCGTTCGCCGAGCTGGCTGCGGACCTCGGAAATCCTGCCGTTCGCGGCGCGGCAGTGCGGGCAGTCGTAACTGCCGTACTCGACCAGCGTGATCGGTGCGTCGTCGGCGCCAAGGGCGTGATCGCGGGCGGGGTCGACGGGGCGGTCGAGGCGATTGTTCATAAGCTGGGCATCATACTTTGGAGCATGGCGCGGCGGCCTGTGGGTAGGAGTATCCTCGCTACAGAATTTTCCGCCGCGCAGGGAGGGGCGATTGGACGTCAGAGCGCAACTTCATCCCGGGCGCGATTTCCTCATCGCGCTGGGGGTGACCGCGATTGCGGGCGCCGCGATCTTCACCTCGCCGAGTCCGGGTTTCCCGGTCCTGCACACCATCCTCAACACGGGAATAGCGCTCGCGACGGTCGCGGTGTCGTTCCTGTTCTGGGATCTCGGCTGGCGCACGGGCGAGACGCGCGTGCGATTCCTGGCCATAGTCTTCGCGGTCGCGGGATTCCTCGAGGTGTTGCATGTGATGGCGGCCCTCGAGCCCGCGTCGCCATTCGAGCAGCTCAACGAAGTGGTGCGCGGGCTGCGTTCCGGCACATGGGCTCCGCCATCCTATCTATTGCCGCTCGGCACCGCGCTCGTCATGTGGTGGCGACCGTCGGAAAAGCTCTCCAATCTGTTGTTCGCGTGCGCCATGGTCGCCGCGGCGGCAGGCCTCTCCACGTTGTTCCAGTGGCTGCCGCGTTACGCCGACGAGCCCGTCTTCCTCGGCATCATCCGTCCGAGCTTGCTGCCGATTCCGCTGCTGTGGATCCCGGTCGGCATCTGGATGTGGCGACGCCGCGAGGGCGACCGTCTCGCGCATGCACTCGCCTACTACGCGCTGGCGACGGCGCTCGCGCACTCGCTCATGCTGTTTTCCGAGATGGCCATCAGCCGGTTCGCGATGACGGCGCACTTCGGTGTCTTCGCGGGCGGACTCATGCTGCTGTTCCACCTGATCCAGATGGGCACCGCCGACACGATGCGTCGCATGCGCGCGGAAGAGGAGTTGCTCTCGATCAATGAGGCACTCGAGGTGCGTGTCGCGGCGCGCACGTCGGAGCTGGAGGCGCTGAACACCGAGCTTCGCCAGGAAATCAGCGTGCGCCAGATGGCGGAGGGGAGCGCGCTGCTGCAGCTCGAGCGCCTGAGCCTGCTGCAGCGGATCACGCGCGCGATCGCGGAGCGGCAGGACCTCGACAGCATCTTCCAGGTCGTGGTGCGCAGCCTCGAAGAACACCTGCCGGTCGACTTCACGATGTTGTGCAACTACGAGGCGCAGGATGGAATCCTCACGGTCAATCGCGTCGGCGCGCGCAGCGAACCGCTCGCGCTCGAGATGGCGATGACCGCGAGCTCGCGCATTCCGACGGATCGCAACGGTCTCGGCCGCTGCGTGGCGGGCTCGCTCGTGTACGAGCCGGACATTGCCGCGGTGAAATTCCCGTTCCCGCAGCGACTCGCGCGCTCGGGACTGCGATCGACCGTTTGCGTTCCGCTCCACACCGAGCAGCGTGGTTCGGTGTTCGGCGTGTTGATCGTCGCGCGGCGCGTCCTCGATGGATTCAGCGCGGGCGAGCGCGAGTTCCTGCGCCAGCTCTGCGATCACGTTTCGCTCGCGGCCAACCAGGCGAGGCTGCACGATTCGCTGCGCCAGGCGTACGACGATCTGCGGCGCACCCAGCAGGCCGTGCTCGAACACGAACGGCTGCGCGCGCTCGGCCAGATGGCGAGCGGCATCGCCCACGACATCAACAACGCGATATCGCCGGTCGCGGTCTACGTCGACGCGCTGCTCACGTACGAAAGCGGCTTCAGCCCGCGCGCTCGCGAGCAGCTCGAGATCATCCAGCGCGCGGTCGACGACGTGGCGCACACGGTCGCGCGCATGGGCGAGTTCTATCGCAAGCGGCCGGCGCAGCTCGAACTGCAACCCGTCGCGATCAATCGCGTGCTGCGGGAAGTGCTCGAACTCACGCGCGCGCGCTGGAGCAACATCGCGCAGCAGCGGGGCATCGTGATCGATGCGCGCGTCGACGCCGTCGACGGCGATCCCACGGTGATGGCCATAGAAGGCGAGCTGCGCGAAGCGCTCGTGAACCTCATCTTCAATGCGATCGACGCGATGCCCGCGGGCGGTAGATTGATCCTGCGCTCGACGCATGCGGACGGATCGCGACGCCGCGTCGTCGTGGAGGTCGTGGACTCGGGGGTCGGCATGGACGACGCGACCAGGCGCCGCTGTTTCGAGCCGTTCTTCACGACCAAGGGCGAGCGCGGTTCGGGTCTCGGACTCGCGATGGTGTACGGCATCACGCAGCGACACGGCGCCGAGATCGACATCGTGAGCGCGCCGGGAAAAGGGACCACGGTCCGGGTGTTGTTCCCGGAAGCCACGCCGGTGGTCGAGATGACTTCGGTCGTGCATGCGCCGGTTCCGCACCTCACGCGCATCCTGATCGTCGACGACGATCCAGTGCTACTGACATCCCTGCGCGAAGCGCTCGAGAATGAAGGCCACGCAATCGTGACGGCCAACGGCGGGAAGGCGGGCATCGAAGCCTTTCTGGATGCGCAGGCCGAGGGCAATCCGTTTCCGGTGGTGTTCACCGATCTCGGGATGCCGCACGTCGACGGACGCGCGGTCACGGCCGCCATCAAGGCGGCGGCGCCCGAAACCGTGGTCTTCATGCTCACGGGCTGGGGCCAGCGGCTGGTCGCCGAGGGAGATACGCCCGACGGCGTCCGCGCCGTGCTGAGCAAGCCCCCGCGACTCGTGGACCTGCGGCGTTGCCTCGGGGAGATCGTGATGCCGAAAACGCGAGTGGAGCCCACGGAAAAAGTCATGTCGTGAGCGCCCGGAAGTGAGGCCCGTCGGGCTGCTTGACGACTTGCAGCCCAATGGCTTGTACTCGCCCGTCCAGAACATTCGAGGGGTGTTTCAAATGCTGAGCCGTCGTTCGTTTCTCGTGTCCGCGGGAATGGGTATCGCTGCCGGAGCGATCATGTCGCGCTCGGCGTTCGCGGGCGGCAGCAAGATTCCCCTCGGCATCCAGCTCTGGACCGTGAAGGACGAGGCGGCGAAGGACCTCGAAGGCACGCTGCGCAAGGTGTACGCGGCCGGATTCCGTGAAATCGAATTCGCGGGTTACTACGGGAAGAAACCCGCCGAGCTCGCGAAGTTCATGCACGACATCGGCTTCTCGCTCGTCAGCACGCACGCGGGCGCGGGCGACATCGCGAAGAACGGTGACCAGATCATCGCCGACGCGAAGGCGCTCGGACTCAAGTACATCGTCGCCTCTTCGCCGGGCGTGTCGCCCGAGAAGGAAAAGCTTCCGTGGGAAGAGCGCATGAAGGCGGTCGACCTCACAGACTGGAAGTGGAACGCGGATCTCTTCAACAAGTTCGGCAAGCAGGTTCGCGATGCCGGCATGTCCTTCGGCTATCACAATCACAGCGCCGAGTTTAGGAAGTTCGACGGGCAGACGGCGTTCGACTATCTATTCGCGAACACGGATCCCGATCTCGTGAAGATCGAGCTCGACGTGGGCTGGGTCGCGGTGGCGCAGCAGGATCCGATCGCGCTGCTCGACAAGTACAAGGATCGCGTCATCGCGTTGCACGTCAAGGATGTGGCGAAGCGCGGCGACGACGGCAGGGATCCGCCGTCCGTGGCGCTCGGCGAAGGCAGCGTCGACTGGAAGGCGGTCATCGGAACCGCGAAGGCCAACGGCACCAAGGCGTTCTTCTACGAGCAGGAAGAGCCGTTCACGCGTCCGATCCTGGAGTCGGTGAAGATCAGCGGCGACTACCTCACGAAGCTCGCGATCTGATTTCATTTTTCTTGAAACCTTGGGGCTGAAGCGATGCGTCCATTGCGTTGGGGAATGATCGGTGGTGGTGAGGGTGCGTTCATCGGAAACGTGCACCGCATGGCGGCGCGCGTGGACGGGCGCTACCAGTTGCTCGCGGGCGTGTTCTCTTCGGATGCGGAGAAGGGCAAGCGTTCCGCGGTCGCGCTCGGTGTCGATCCCGCGCGCGCCTATCCGACGGTCGAGGCCATGCTCGCCGAGGAAGCCAAACGGTCCGACGGCATCGAGGTCGTCTCGATCGTCACGCCGAACCACGTGCACTACGTGCAGTCGGCGGCGTGCCTCAACGCCGGGCTCGACGTCATCTGCGACAAGCCGCTGACCACCAACCTCGCGGACGCCGAGAAACTCGTGAAGCTCGCGGCCGAGAAGAAGCGCCTGCTGGGCGTAACGTTCAACTACACCGGTTATCCGATGATCCGCCATGCGAAGCAGCTCATCGCCGATGGTCTCATCGGCAAGCTGCGCGTCGTGCAGGCCGAGTATCCGCAGGGCTGGCTATCTACCGCGCTCGAGAAGACCGGTCAGAAGCAGGCGAGCTGGCGCACGGATCCGAAGCTGGCTGGCGCGGGCGCGCTCGGCGACATCGGTTCGCATTCCTTCCAGCTCGCCGAGTTCGTCACGGGCGAGAAGGTCGCCGAGGTCGCCGCCGACGTGTCGACCCTCGTGCCGGGCCGTCCGATAGACGACAACGTCAACGTGCTGCTGCGCTTCGGCAACGGCGCGCGCGGTAGTTTGTGGGCGAGCCAGGTCGCCATCGGCCATCTCAACTCGCACCGTCTGCGGGTGTACGGAGAAACGGGCTCGATCCTCTGGTTCCAGGAGCGGCCCGAAGAACTGCTGATCGTCGAGGCGGGCGAAGCGCCGCGTTACGTGCGCCGCGGCGATCCGGGCACGCCGACGAGTTCCGTGGGTCTGCCGGGCGGCCATCCCGAGGGCTTCATCGAGGCGTTCTCACAGCTCTACACCGATTTCGCCGAGCGTGTGACCGCGCGGCTGGAAAACCGATCGCCGAAGGCGGCGTCGCTGTTCGCGCCCGATGTCGTCACCGGCACGCGCGTGATGGCGTTCATCGAGGCCGTGTTGAAGTCAGGCCAGGCGAACAGCGCCTGGACGAAGATCCAGGGAAATAGCTAACTATTCACGAGGGGTTGGGCAATGAGTACAGAAGCCACTATGACCGGCGCGGTGCCGGCGTCTGCCGAGGCCAAGAAGACTTTCGCCGTATGTTTCGCCGCGCTGGTCGCGACGTCCTTCTGCTTCATCCTGCGCGCATTTTCGATCGACGCGTGGGGCGTGGAGTTCGGACTTTCCGAAACGCAGAAGGGTGAGCTGTTCGGCGTGGGCCTGTGGCCCTTCGCGATCAGCATCATTCTTCTCTCGCTGATCATCGACAAGATCGGCTTCAAGGCCACGTTGTGGTTCGCCGCCGCCTCACACGTCATCGGGTTCATCCTGCTGGTGCGCGCCGACGGTTACTGGGGCCTGTACTGGGGCAGCTTCGTGCTGTCGCTCGGCAACGGCGCGGTGGAGGCGGGCATCAACCCGCTGATCGCGCGCGAGTTCCGGCACGACAAGACCACGTGGCTCAACCGCCTGCACGCGGGCTGGCCCGCGGGCTTCGTCATCGGCGGCATCCTCGCGCTCGCCCTGCCCGGCGACATGGGCTGGCGCTACAAGATGGCGCTGATGCTGATCCCGGTGGTCACGTACATCGTGATGCTGCTGCCGCGCGTGTTCCCGCAGAGCGAGCGCGTCGCCGCGGGCGTGTCGTATCGCGAGATGCTGGCCGAGGCCGGCTTCATCAGCGCGTTCATCGTCGCCGTGCTGATGGTGCTCGAGCTCGGCCGCGTGTTCGGCTGGTCGACCACCGTCGAGTGGGTGCTGATCGCGGCGATCACGATCGGCTACGGCATCTGGGCGCGTTCGCCCGGCAAGCCGCTGTTCATCATCATGACGCTCGTGATGATTCCGCTCGCCG
>JAEZCN010000115.1 GCA_023433515.1 Pseudomonadota bacterium | reverse complement strand
TCATGCGCATCTTCGGCGATCCGAATCGCACGAAGAAATGGCTGGCGATGGCCGGCATGAAGGAAGGCGAGGTCATCGAGAGCGGCATGCTCACGCGCCAGATCGAGAAGGCGCAGCGCAAGGTCGAAGCGCACAACTTCGACGTCCGCAAGCAGCTGCTCACGTTCGACGACGTCGCGAACGATCAGCGCAAGGTCATCTACCAGCAGCGCACCGAACTCATGGGCGCGGACAATCTGGCCGATGCGGTGCGCGGCATTCGCGCCGAGGTCATCGGCGGCATCCTCGACCAGCACATGCCCTCGAACGTGAGCCACGAGGAGTGGAACCTCGAAGGACTCGCGCAGTCGATCCAGAAGAATTTCGCGACGCAGATCGATCCGGTGCAGTGGCTGAAGGACGAGCCGAACATCGAGGAACCGGAGCTGCGCAAGCGCGTCATCGCCGCCGTCGACGAGATGTACGACACGAAGGTCGAGCGCATCGGCCGCGACGCGAACGGCAAGCTGATCATGCGGCACGTCGAGAAGGACATCATGCTGCGCGTGCTCGACCAGCAATGGCGCGATCACCTGGCCGCGATGGATTACCTGCGGCAGGGCATCCACCTGCGCGGCTACGCGCAGAAGGATTACCGCTTCGAGTACAAGCGCGAGGCGTTCGAGCTGTTCGCCGCGATGCTCGATCGCATCAAGTTCGACGCCGTGACCATCCTCGCGTCGCTCGACGTGCAGGTGAAGACCCCCGAGCAGCTCGAGCGCGAGGAAGAAGCGCGCCGCGAACGGCTCAATCGCGCGCTGCAGCTGCAGCACGCGGAAGCCGCGTCGCTGTCGCAGCTCGGCGGGGAAGATCAGCCGCAGCAGGCGCCGCCACCCGGCGCACGCCAGCCACAGCAGATGCCGCCGCAGATGGAGCCGCAACGCCCGGTGCGCGTGCCGCAGAAGGTCGGCCGTAACCAGCCCTGCCCGTGCGGCAGCGGCAAGAAGTTCAAGAACTGCCACGGCGTGCTCGAAGGCGTGGAATAGGGGGCAGCCCCCATTTCCTGGCAAAAGGGGTCAGCCCTCATGCCCGATGGTTTGAACGTGAAGCCGCGGCTGCGTGTGGTCGCGGCGGCGCTGATCGATTCGGATAGCCGTGTCCTGTTAGCCGAACGGCCGGCGGGCAAACACATGGCCGGCTGGTGGGAGTTTCCGGGCGGAAAGGTTGGAGCCGCGGAAACCGATGAGCAGGCCCTGGTGCGCGAATTGCGCGAGGAACTGGGCATCGAGTCCTGCGTTCACCGCCAGGTTGCGACGATGACTCACGAATATCCCGATCGCATCGTCGACCTCGTGTTGTTACACGCCTCCATCCTGAGCGGCGAGCCGCGTGGTCTCGACGGCCAGCAATTGAAGTGGGTGGACTGTCAGTCCCTCGGCAGTGAGCGCCTCCTGCCGGCCGACCTGCCGCTCGTCCCGGCCCTGCAGGCGTTATCATCCGGACACGACGTGCCAGCGAGCCCGTCCTCCTCAACTCAAGTACGGTGAATTCGATGGCCGCCGAGCAGCAACTTCCGGAAATCAAACTCGACTCGACGCAGCTCTATCGCGAAGAGATCTTCACGGATCGCAAGGCGGGAACACTGCGCCGGCTGACACCCGTGAAGAGCGACGGCAGCGACGACTCTTCACGTGAGGTCCTGTACTCCGGCCAGACCCAGCTACTCACGCCGGCCGGCGTGTTGCCGCTCGCGTTCGAGCTCGAGGCGGCCTCGCTCGAGGATGCCTGCAACAAGTTCCCCGAGGCCGTGAAGGTCGCCATCGAACAGGCGATCGAAGAAGCGCGCGAAATGCGCCGTGAAGCCGCGTCGCGCATCGTCGTGCCCGAAGCGGGCGGCGCGATGGGTGGGCCGCCGGGCGGCGGTCGCATCAAGCTATAGGGGGCAGCCCCCATTTCCCAGCAAAAGGGGTCAGTCCTCTCATCGCTTTCTCCGCGGACGACCAATGGGGGCGAGCGACTGTTCCAGCCCATCTCGCTTCGCCGCGGCTTCTGCCCAGTCGGGCGACCCGAAAGGACGCTGCCGGTTGATGGACTCGCGGACAGCAAGCAGCTCCGCCGCGGTCATCGGCTGATTCACGAACTCCTTCCACCACTTCGGCAGTTCGACGGGCGAGGGGGTCAACGCGAAAGGCGGGTCATTCGAGTCCCTCCACATGAGGCTGCCCCATCGCCAATCCTCGGCGCGCTCAACCAGCCTCGAACGCAACGCATTGCGCTCTACGTAACGAAGCACGGTCAACAGATGCTGGTCTTGCTGAATCAGACTCGCCTTGAAGCGGCCCTGCCAGAGTCGTCCGGTCGTCCCGTATTTACGATGATGCCTGCGGACATGCGTCGTGAAGAGCCAACTTATCCACGACGCCACATCCTCGTCGCGTAGCGGCCTCACCACGAGGTGCAGATGGTTCGGCATCAGACAGACCGCGAGCAACGGCAGCTCAACGCGCTCCTGCGCCTCGCGCATGTAGCCGACGAACGCGTCGTAGTCGGCCGCACTATGGAAGAGGCGCGCCTTCTGATTCCCACGATTGATGACGTGGTAACACTCGTTTGCGCAGATCGTTCGCGGCGGCCGGGGCATGCCTCACGTTAATGCGCGTCACGAGTTGAAGCCCGCGACAAAAATAGCGTGAAGGCACGAAAACGGCTCAGGGGAGGGCTGACCCCTTTTGCTGGGAAACGGGGGCTGCCCCCAATTCACGGTCGAAGAAGCGCACGATGTTCGCGTGCGCATGCCAGCCGGTGACGTTCTGGCGGATCAGGCCGTGTTTGCCACCGGGGTAGGTCATCAGGTCGAACGGCTTCTGCAGGTCCTGCAGCGTCTTCATGAGCGCGGTGCTGTGCGCGAACAGCACGTTGTCGTCCGCCATGCCGTGCACCAGCAGCAGCGGGCGGCGCAGATCCTTCGCGTACGTGAGCACGTTGCTCGCCGCGTAACCGGCGGGGTTCAGCTGCGGAGTAGATAGATAGCGCTCGGTGTAGTGGGTGTCGTACAGCGCCCAGTCGGTCACCGGTGCTCCCGCGACGCCCGCGGCGAAGGCATCGGGCTGCTGCATCAGGCACATGAGCGTCATGTAGCCGCCGTAGCTCCAGCCGAAGATCCCGATGCGCGATGGATCGACGAACGGCAGGGTGCGCAGGTATTCGACGCCGCGCAGCTGGTCCTGCACTTCCACGCCACCCATGCGCAGCGCGAGCGCGGTCTCGAACTTCGTGCCGCGCAAGCCGGTACCGCGATTGTCGAGCGCGAAGACGACATAGCCCTGCTGCACCAGGTACTGGTGGAAAAGTCTGCCCCAGGCGTTCATCACGCGTTGCACGCCGGGGCCGCCGTATACCTCGATTAGAACCGGCAGCTTCGCTCCCGGCGCCAGGTTGCGCGGTTTCATGAGCTTGTACTGCAGCAACTGTCCGTCGGCGGTCTCGAGCGTTCCGAATTCGGCGCTCACGTGCGCGTCGAGATGAGGCGCATACGGATGCGTGGAGTCGAGCTTGTTCTCCAGCAGCGCCGTGATCTTCGTGCCGTTCGCGCGGCGCAGCGTCACGTTCGTCGGCGTATCCGCGTTCGAATATGTATCCACGAACACGCGCGCGTCGTTCGACATCGCGATTTCGTGCCAGCCTGCTTCCGTCGTCACGCGATGCGGTTTCGCAGTGCTCTTGTCCGGCACGCGCAGCGGCGTCCAGTACAACTGCCGCTCGATCGGCGAGGGCAGGTTGGCCGTGAAATAGACGCGCCCCGCCTTCTCATCGACGGCGCGGATCGCCGACTCGCCCTTCTCGCCGATCACCATGAACTCGCCGCTCGTGATCTGCCCCACCAGCGTGCCGTCGCTCTCGTATAGATAGAGGTGCTGGTATCCGTCGCGCGAGGACGCCCAGATGAAGCGCGGCGACTTCTCGAGGAACGTGAGCTCCTGGTGCAGCGGGACCCAGTGCTCGCCACGCTCGGTCAGCAACACGCGGCCGCGGCCGGTGCGCGAGTCGAAGCGCATCAGCTCGAGCGTCTTCTGGTCGCGGCTCTGCCGCTGCACGGCGATGCCGCGGCTGTCCGGGAACCAGTCGACGCGCGGTAGATAGATATCGCGCTCGGGGCCCAGGTCGAGCTGCACGCGCCGCTCCGAGCCGAGCTCCGCGACGAACAGGTCGACGCGCGCGTTCGGTGTCCCGGTAGCCGGATATCGCTGGCGAACGATCATCGCGCCCGTTGCCTGGATCTCGAAGCGCTCCACTTCGTTGACCGCGGACTCGTCGACGCGCGCCAGCACGATGCGCTTCTCGTCCGGCGCCCACCAGTAACCGGTGTCGCGGTCCATCTCCTCCTGCGCGATGAACTCGGCCATGCCGTAACTCACCAGGCCGCCGCCCTCGCTGGTGATCGCGCGCTCGATTCCATTCTCCAGATCGATCACGTAGAGGTTCTGGTCGCGCACGAAGCTCACGTAGCGCGAGCGAGGCGAGAACCGCGCGTCGGTTTCGTAACCCGAGGTTTCGGTCAGCCGACGCACGGCCTCCTCCGGCTTGCGGGCGAGATCGTAGACGTACAGGTCTCCGTTGAGCGGAATCAGCAGCAGCCGGCTGTTCGGCGCGAAGCTGTATTCCACGATGCCGGACAGCGCGGAGGTGCGCTGCCGCTCGCGGCGCGCCTCTTCCTCGGCCGACAGCGCGCGATCGGCGCCGGCGAGCACGCGCGAATCGACGAGCTGGCGGTGCTTCGCCGCCGTTACGTCAAACGCCCACAGGTCGTATCGATCCTTGTCGTCGTCGCGCGCGCGCAGGTAGGCGATGAGCTTGCCGTCGGGTGAGATCTTCACGCCGCGCAGCGTCGGGCCGGAAAGATCCGGCGCCGAGAACAACCGCTCCAGCGGCAGCTCGCCCGACCGCGCGTCCGCGGGCCAGAGCGAAATCACCACGGCGATCCCCGTGAGGATCGCGGCAACGACCGGACGAATCGAAAACGCGGCATCCCGGGACGGGGCGCGCACACCGTTTGATAGACTTTCGCGGAAATTCATCACGGGAGTTTAGGGATGGCCGCAATGCATCGCCAGCCGTGCGTCGTTCTCGCGGGCGCGCTCACGGGTCTGCTGGTCGCGTGTGCGACCACACCCGAGCCGATGCCTGCACCGGAACCTGCGCCCAGCATTCAGTACCCCGCGTCACCGCGCGGCAATGTCGTCGACGATTACCATGGCGTGAGCGTCGCCGATCCGTATCGTGGCTTCGAGGACCCGAACGCGCAAACCACACGCGACTGGGTCGCCGCGCAGAACGCGGTAGCGCAACCCTTCCTCGAAGACCTGCCGCAACGGGCGTGGCTCGGCAACCGCCTCAAACAGCTCTGGACCTACGAGCGTTTCGGAGTGCCACGTCGCGAGGGCGGCCGGTACTTCTACCTGCGCAACGACGGCAACCAGGATCAGAGCGTGCTGTATGTCGCCGAAGGGCTGGAGCAGACGCCGCGCGTCTTGTTCGACCCGAATGGCAAACGCGAGGACGCGACGATCGCGCTGTCGCAGTGGGAACCGAGCCCCGACGGCAAGTTCGTCGCATATGCGTTGTCCGATGGCGGCACCGACTGGAACACCTGGCACTTCCGCCGCGTCGAGGACGGCGTCGATCTTCCGGTGGTGCTCAAGTTCAGCAAGTTCTGGCCGGTCGCATGGGCGCGCGACAGCTCGGGCGTGTATTACAGCCGGTATCCCGTGCGGAAGGGCGAGGACCCGCAGACCGCTGAGCGCGGCGACGATGCGGGCCGGCCCGACATCTATTTCCACAGGCTCGGCCAGCCGCAGTCCGCGGACAATCTGGTTTTCAAGGTCACGGACCATCCCACGCGTGTGCCTGCCGCGACCGTCACCGAAGACGGCCGCTATCTACTCATCGGCCTGTTCGACGGTTACCAGACCAACGGCATGCTGGTGAAGGACCTCACGAAGCCGGACGCGAAACCACGGCCTTTGTTCATGGCCTGGGACGCGCTCTACAACTTCCTGGGGTCGAAGGGCGACGAGCTCTACTTCCAGACCACGAACGCCGCGCCGCGCGGCCGCGTCATCGCGGTCGATGCGCGCAATCCCGCGCCTTCCGCCTGGCGAACCGTGGTTCCGCACGGCGATTTCACGATCAACAGCGCCGGCTATGTCGGGGGCCGCGTGCTGGTCGAATACATGCGCGATGCGCGCAGCGTCGTGCGGCTGTTCGAGACGACCGGCGCCGCGGCCGGCGAAGTGACGTTGCCCGGTCTCGGCACCGCGAAGGATTTCCAGGGCAGCGGCACGAATCCCGAGATGTTCTTCACGTACTCGGACTTTCTGTCGCCCACGCGCGTCCTGCGTCTCAACGTGCTGACGAACGTCGTCACCGACTTCCGCACGCCGAACGTGCCGGCGGACTTCACGTCGTTCGTGACCGAGCAGGTGTTCTATGCGGGCAAGGATGGCACGCGCATCCCGATGTTCATCACGCGCCGCCGCGACGCACCGCGTGACGGCAATCAGCCGGTGATGTTGTACGGCTACGGCGGCTTCAACGTCACGCTGTCGCCGTCCTTCAGTCCCGCCATCCAGGCCTGGCTCGAACTCGGCGGCATCTATGTCGTCGCGAACCTGCGCGGCGGTGGCGAATACGGCGAGGAATGGCACCAGGCCGGAACGAAGCTGCGCAAGCAGAACGTGTTCGAGGACTTCATCGCGGCCGCGGAGTTCCTCATCGCCGGGAAATACACGAACCCGAAACGTCTCGCGATCGTCGGACGCAGCAACGGCGGATTGCTGGTCGGCGCCGCGCTCACGCAGCGGCCGGACCTGTTCGGCGCCGCGCTGCCCGGCGTCGGCGTGCTCGACATGCTGCGGTATCACACCGCGAGCGCGAACGCGCGCCAGTGGTCCAGCGACTACGGCCTCGCCGAGGATCCCGCGGAGTTCAAGGCGCTGCTCGCGTATTCGCCGGTGCACAACGTGACCCCCGCGTGTTATCCGCCGACGCTCGTGACGACGGCCGATCGCGACGACCGCGTCGTGCCGTGGCACAGCTACAAGTTCGCCGCGGAACTGCAGCGCGCCCAGACGTGCCCGAACCCGGTGTTGATCCGGATCGAGACGCGCGCGGGCCATGGCGCCGGCAAGCCGGTCTGGATGCAGATCGAGGACTACGCGGACCAGTTCGGATTCGCGGCGGATGCGCTGGGAATGCCGATGCCACAGTGATGCAACCCACTCTCGTCCGCGATCAGCTCGAGTACTGGCTGCTGCGCCCCGACGCGCGGCTCGCGGGCCAGGTGCGATGCTACTTCGTGGTCGACGCCGGCAAGGCTTCGTACGAACACGACGAACTGCTGCTCCCCGACGGTTATGCCGAGATCGTGTTCGCGCTCGATGCCGGGTACGAGCGCTGGGCGGTGGGCAAAGAGCGACGAAGCGTCATGAGACGCAGCTACGTGATCGGCGGCCGTTCGCATTCGGTGATGACCAGCGGATCGCGGCGACTGAAACTCGTGGGCATCAAGCTCGAGCCGCAGGCGCTGCGCCGCTTGATCGGCGCGCCGCTCGGCGGATTCCGCGATGCCACGCTCGACCTGCGCGATCTCAACCACCGGCCTTTGCTCAGCCTCGAAAATGAGATTGCCGATGCCTCATCCGTCGAGGACATCGCGGCGACATTGGATGGGTTCTTCCTGCGCCACCTGGACGTGGGGGCGAGCGATCCCGTCGTGGACTGGATGGTCCACGGCATTCGTGGCTCACGCGGCGCGCTCTCGATCGCGCACGTCAGCGAAAGGCTGGGAATGGACGAGCGGACGGTGGAGAGGCGATTCGCCGACTTCATCGGCATGACGCCGAAGAAATACGCGCGCATCGTGCGTTTCAAACACAGCTATCACGCGCTGCTCACGCGCGGAGCGGCGGCGCCGCGCGACGGCGGACACCTCGATGGTTACTACGACCAGTCGCATTTCATCCGCGAGTTCCGGTACTTCACCGGAACAACGCCCATGTCGCTGCTGGCGCGACGCGTGGCGTCATCGACCGCCGTGACCGATCACCTGTTGCGCGGCGATCTTTCGGCGGCCCTGCCTCACTGACTTTTCGGTCGGAATGCGTTTCCGAGCAAGGTGTTGTCGAATCCCGTGCCCGCATCGCCCGTCGTCGCGTACCGGAACAGCGCGGCGGAATAGACGCCCTGCAGCGCGGACTGGATCAGCGCGATCAGGATGAATCCGCCGATCAGCAAGGCGCCCATCGTGATGGCGAGCACGCCACTGCCCATCTCGATCACGCTGAAGATCAAGGCCATGCCGGCGGCGATGTACAGGAAATAGACCAAACCGAAGACCAGTCCCATGCCGACGTTGCCGATGATGTTTTCGCCCCAGGTCTTCTTGAGCAGCGAGGCGCTTTCCTTCACGGCGTCGACCGGCCCGATGTTGCGCGTCACCAGCAGTGGCACGACCATGAAAGTGGCGAGCGTGAAGGCCACGCCGAGCAATCCGGTGATCCACCTGCCGATCACACCCAGGCGCTCCTCGAGAATACGCAGGATGATGCCGACCGTGGCCGCGATGGCCGCGTAGCCCAGGATCGGACCCAGCTTCGAATTCGCGATGCGCAGTCCGTCCTTCACGGTCGGATCGCCGCCTTCGAGGCGGATCATCGCGGCGCCGACCAGCGCGGAGTTGAAGTAGAAAATCACGAAGTTCTGGCTGAGATAGAACAGGAAGCCGATCACGACGTGCAGCGGCTGGATCTCGCCGTCGTCGTGGAACTGCGTGAACGCGCCGCTCGCCGCCAGCGGCAGGATGAAGCTGAGCGCGACCAGAATCGCCGCGATGCTCGAGAGAAGCGGGAACACCAGCAGTTCCTTGTCCTGCCGCAGGACGTTGCCGCTCGCCTTGATGAGCTCCCAACTACGCGAGAATCGGTCGAACATGTGAACCTCCCGTCGAGCCATCAATGTGGCTGGTGTCTTTTTCTTATCAACTCACGGACGGCGTCGCTTCGACGCCGTGAAGAGTGGGGCGCGAGCCCCTGACTAGGTACAGCAGGTCAGGGTGAACGGCACGTCTTCGGTAGTTTGCTGCGGCCGCTCCTTGAGCCCGTTCCACGCCAGCAGCCGCACCGAACACCGGTAGTGAGACCCCGACGTCTCCGGATACAACCCCGATTCCGCCGGCAGCGCGATGCGCACGAGCTGGATCGGTGTGTCGCGCTCGAAGGTGATGTGATACACGCCGCCGCGCGCGATCTCCTGGCGCGGCTTGCCGTGCTGGCGCGTGATCCACAGCAGTTCGGCGATCGCGTCGCACAGCGGGCGCAGCGCGGCCAGCCACTCGTTGAACGAGCGCGCACGCTGGTCGGTGGCCTGGTTCAGCCAGAAGAAGAAATCCGGCAGATCGAACTCGCAGGTGCCGCCCGGTATGGCGCTGCGATGCTTGATCGCCGACAGGAACTCCGAGTCCTTGAGTCCGGCGAGGTAGTTAGATCCGCACGCGACCAGATCGGCGCGCAGGCGCAGGAGGTTGGACATCACGGTGCGCAGTCGCGCCGAGTCCACGCCGGGCTTGCTCTGGAACACGTTTAGCTGGGCGAGGTGACGCTCGAGCTCCTTCTGCACGTCGGCGCGCACGTCGCCGCGCGCCGCGATCGCGAGGATGTCGAGCAGGCTGCCCATCGCGGCGCGGCTGCCCCACTGGCTCTGCATCTCGTTGTGATAGAGGGCCTGGCTGTAGAGGAAGTCGAGCCGCAGGAACGTGCGCATGCGCTCGTTGAGCGGCTGCTCGAAAACGAGCTGCGCGGGTTCCGCGATCGGCTGTTGCTGGTGGGCTTCCTCTGCCATCGGGCTATTCTGCGCGACCCTCTAGGGCCGCGTAAACCGTGCGGACGCGGCGACATAAGCCCGATGCAGCTTTTCCACCTGGTCGCGCAGGTGTGCGATGTCGTCGTCGTTGTGGATCACGTCGTCCGCGACCGCGAGACGTTCCGCGCGCGACACCTGTGCCGCGAGCGCCGCTTCGGCCTGCGCGCGCGTCGAGCCGTCCCGCGCCTGCAGGCGCGAGATCTGCGATTCGGGCTCGCAATCGACGACCAGTACGCGATCGAAGCGGTCTTTTCCGCCCGTTTCCACGAGCAGCGGAATCGCAACGATGGAATAAGGTCCCGGGTCGGCGTCGCTGCGCTGGTCGGTCAGACGGCGGATTTCCGGGTGTGTGAGCTGCTCGAGCCACTGGCGCTCGGCCGGATCGGCGAATACGCGCTGGCGCAGCGCGCGCCGGTCGAGGCTGCCGTCGGCGGCCAGCACGTCGCGGCCGAAATGCTCGGCGATCTTCGGCAGGAGCGGCGAGCCGGGCGCGACCACCTCGCGCGCGATCACGTCGGTATCGATGATGGTCACGCCGAGGTCGGCGAACAGATTCGCGACGGTGCTCTTGCCGGAAGCGATGCCGCCGGTGAGCCCCACCCGGAATCCGCGCGCCATGGCTCAGTCGGCCGCGAACAGGCCGAGGTACCGCTCGATGACCTGGTGACCGATGACGAGCGCGAGCCACCCCGCGATGGCCAGGAACGGGCCGAACGCGATCTGCGTGTTCTTGCCGCGGCGCTGGCGGATCATGACGACCACGCCGATCACGGCGCCCACGCCCGACGCGAATACGATGATCGGCAGCAGCATCTTCCAGCCCATCCACGCGCCGAGCGCGGCGAAGAGCTTGAAATCGCCGTAGCCCATGCCTTCCTTGCCCGTGACCAGCTTGAACAGCCAGTAGACGCTCCACAGGCTCAGATACCCCGCGGCGGCGCCGATGATGCTGTCGCGCGGACCGACGGGCTCCGCGCCCTCGGCCCACACGGGATTCCACAGGCTCACGAGCAACCCGAGCCACAACAACGGGTACGTGAGCTGGTCCGGCAGGTACTGCGTGTCGAAATCGATCATCGTCAGCGCGATCAGGAACCAGGTGAACAGCAGCGCGGCGAAGCCGGCGACACCGAAGCCGAATCGCCAGGCGATGAACGCGGACAGGATCCCGGTCGCGAGCTCGACCAGCGGATATCGCTTGGAGATCGGCGCCTTGCAGTTCGCGCACTTGCCGCCCAGGACGAGCCAGCTCACGACGGGAACGTTCTGCAGCGCCGTGATCGGCGCCTGGCACTTCGGGCAGGCCGAGCGCGGCGTGACGAGGTTATAGGACGCCGGCGCGGCAACCTCGCTTCCCGAGAGCTCCGCGCATTCGGCGCGCAAGGCGTTGTCCATCATGATCGGAACGCGATGGATCACGACGTTGAGGAAGCTCCCGATCAGCAGGCCGAGAGCGCCGCAGACGCCGATGTACAGTCCCGGATTGCTGGCGAGTGTGTCGATGAATCCCATGGTTGCTCATAAGGAAACGCCGCGGACGAGCGCGGCGTTTCGATTGCTTTCCGTTACGAGGCAGTGTGGATCAGACCACGGAGCCCAGTTTGAAGATCGGGAGGTACATCGCGATGACCAGGCCACCGACGAGCACGCCCAGGATCGCCATGATCAGCGGTTCGAGCAGCGACGACATGGCGTCCACCGCGTTGTCGACTTCCGCTTCGTAGAAGGTCGCGACCTTGCCCGACATCGTGTCGAGCGCACCGGCTTCTTCACCGACCGCGATCATCTGGATGACCATGTTCGGGAACAGTCCGGTGTTTTCCATCGCGCGCTGCAGGCGCTGGCCGGTGGCGACTTCGTCGCGCATCTTGAGAACCGCGGTCTCGAAAACGATGTTGCCGGTGGCGCCGGCGACGGATTCGAGGGCTTCGACGAGCGGGACGCCGGCGGCGAACATGGTCGACAACGTGCGCGCGAATCGCGCGACCGCGGACTTGTAGAGGATCGGGCCGATGATGGGCAGCTTGAGCGACATGCGGTCGAGCCACTCGCGCATCGCCCGCGAGCGCTTCTTGAAATAGAAGAACGTGTAGAAGCCGGCGCCGATGGTTCCGAAGAAGATGTGCCAGTTGCTCTGCAACCAGGCGGACAAGTCGATGACCATCTGCGTGAAGGCCGGCAGGTCGGCGCCGAAGTCCTTGAACAGCGCTTCGAACTGCGGAATCACGAACAGCAGCAGGATGACCGTGACGATCACCGCCACGACCATGACCGCCGTCGGATAGAAGAGGGCCTTCTTGACCTTCTTCTTGAGGGCTTCGGTCTTTTCCTTGTACGTCGCGATCTTGTCTAGCAGCGTTTCGAGCGCACCGGCTTGTTCGCCGGCCTCGACCAGGTTCACGTACAGGTCGTCGAAATACAGCGGATGTTTGCCCAGAGCTTCGTGCAGCGACGTACCACCCTCGACATCCTGCTTGATGTCCAGGATGAGCTTCTGCATCGCGGGCTTTTCGTTGCCGTTGCCGACGATGTCGAAGGACTGCACCAGCGGAATACCCGCGGCGAGCATCGTCGCGAGCTGGCGGCTGAACACCGCGATGTCGCCTGGCTCTACCTTGCCGCCGGCCTTGAAAGCCTGCGCCTGTTTCTTGATGCGGTTGACCGCGATGCCCTGGCGACGCAGATCCGCGCGCAGCGTGGTCTCATCGGGTGCGAGCGATTTGCCCGAGACGCGATTTCCCTTCTTGTCCATGCCGGTCCAGGAGAACGGCACGTCACGTTTGACTGTCTTGCCACCGGTGGTTGCTACTGCGGTTGCCATGCTGGTCCTTTGACGACGATTACTCGATGGTGACGCTGTTGACTTCCTCGAGGCTGGTCATTCCCTGCTTGACCTTCTCGAGTCCTGAACGACGCAGATCCCAGACTCCTTCCTTCGCAGCCTGGTCGGAGATGTCTATCGCGTTGCCGCCTTCCATGATGATGCGGCCGATGGCATCGGTGACGGGCATGACCTGGTAGATGCCGCAACGGCCCTTGTATCCGTCGCTGCAATTCGAACAACCCTTGGCGCCGTAGATCTTGAGGCCGGCCTTGACGTCGGCCTCCGTGAAGCCTTCCTTGAGGAGCGCTTCGGGGGGGATGTCGACGGGCACCTTGCACTGCGGGCACAGGCGGCGCGCGAGACGCTGCGCGATGATGAGACTCACCGAGGTCGCGATCGCGTACGGTTTCACACCCATGTCGACGAGACGCGTCATCGTCTGTGGCGCGTCGTTGGTGTGCAGTGTCGACATCACCAGGTGTCCGGTCTGCGCGGCCTTGATGGCGATTTCCGCCGTCTCGAGGTCACGGATTTCGCCGACCATCACCACGTCAGGGTCCTGGCGCAGGAAGGCGCGAAGCGCCGCCGCGAACGTGAGGCCGACCTTGGGATTCACGTTCACCTGGTTGACGCCGGGCAGATTGATTTCCGCCGGGTCTTCCGCGGTGGAGATGTTGGTGTCTTCGCGGTTGAGGATGTTGAGACCGGTGTACAGCGATACGGTCTTGCCGGAACCCGTGGGTCCCGTCACGAGGATCATGCCCTGCGGCTTCGCGAGGTTCTTGAGATAGATCTCGCGCTGGAACGGCTCGTAACCGAGCGAGTCGATGCCGAGCATCGCCGAGGACGGATCGAGAATACGGCAGACGATCTTCTCGCCGAAGAGCGTCGGGCAGGTGCTCACGCGGAAGTCGATCGCGCGAGTCTTCGACAGCTTCATCTTGATGCGGCCGTCCTGCGGCACGCGGCGCTCGGCGATGTCGAGGCGCGACATGACCTTGAGGCGTGCCGAGAGCTTCATCGCGAGCTGCACCGGCGGCTGCGCGACTTCCTTCAGGATGCCGTCGATGCGCAGCCGGATGCGATACATCTTTTCGTACGGCTCGAAATGGATGTCCGAGGCGCCGCGGCGGATCGCGTCGAGCAGTAGTTTGTTGACGAAGCGCACGATGGGCGCGTCTTCGACGTCGTCACGCGAGACTCCGGCGCCTTCGGCATCGTCGTCGCCACCGCTGACGTCGAGGTTTTCGAGATCGAAGCCGGTCTCGTCGTCGACGAGATTCGGCATGGCCGTATCGGCCTGTTCGGCGGCCTTGTCGATGGCCTTCTGCAGCTTGTCGTCTTCGACGACGATGGCTTCGATGCCGAGGCCGGTCTGGAACTTGATCTCGTCGATCGCGTGCAGGTTGGTCGG
>JAEZCN010000114.1 GCA_023433515.1 Pseudomonadota bacterium | reverse complement strand
GCGGCGTAGCTGCGCCAGTTGATCGGGATCACGAACGAGCGGCCCGTGGTCGCGGCGGCCTGGGAGGCGTTGCTGCGATCGCAGATCGTCGGCGTGCTGATCACGAAGTTGCGGCCGAAGTCGCGGCGCGCATTGCCGGAGATGGTGTTCGCGACTTCACCCACGAGGTCGCGCACGTTCTGCTCGCCCGTGTCGGTTTCGTTCATGCACATCAGCATCACCGACAACATTCCGCGGGGCGCTGTGAAATAGACCTTGCCTTCGCGGTTGCCGGAAATTCCGATGACACCTGCGTAGTCCTGGACGACGGCCGACTTGTCGATGCAAAGATAGGGCGAACCGACCGTTGCGGGATGACCCGTCGCGGTCTCGAAGAAGTGGACCGTACCATTCACGAAGGTTCTGACTTCTTCAGCGTCCAGCATGTCTCTTACTCCCCAATCAACTCGGCGAGCGCTTCATTGAGCTGCTCGTCCGTAAAAGGCTTGCACAGAAATCCGTTCGCGCCCTTTTCGATGGCTTCCACCGCGGTAGCCTTATCGGCGAGCGCCGACACCACGAGTATAAGCACATCGGATTTGATTTTGAGGACGTGTTCGACGCATTCGATGCCGTCCATTTCCGGCATCGTCAGGTCGAGGGTCATCACGTCCGGCATGAGCTGCTTGAACTTGGTGACCGCGTCGAGGCCGTTCACGGCGGTTCCAACCACCTCGAGGCGGTCGTTCTGCTGCGAACGCTCGATGCGACGGCGCATCACGTTCGAGTCGTCGACGATCATCATGCGCAGGGTCTGGAGCGGCTTTGGCACAGCACTCATGGTCTCAGGGTCTCCTTAAGCGACGGCCGCGGCGCCGGCCGAGTTCTGCTGGGCCGGGAACGACAGTGACAGTTTCATGTTCTTGCCGATTTCGGAGTTCAGCGAGATGCGGCCTCCGAGGCGCGCGGCGATTTCCGCGATGACGTCCATGCCCACCCCGCGACCCGCGTCACGCGTGACGTCCTTGGCCGTGGAGAAGCCCGAACGGAACACCAGCATCATGGCTTCCTGGTCGGACAGCGCCGAGGCATCGGTCTGAGAAATGATGCCCTTCGTCACCGCCGTCTTTCGCAGCTTGTCGGGCGTGAGACCACGACCGTCGTCCTCGCACTGCATGCGGAACGCGCGACCGCCTTCGGTCATCTCGAAATTGATGCGGATGTGACCCTCGGGCGACTTGCCCTGGGCCTGGCGCTCGGCCGGCGTCTCGATGCCGTGCACGACCGCGTTGCGGATCAGCTGGATCAACACGTCCTTGACCGGACGGCGATAGGTCTCGGGCACCTGGTCGTGGCCGCGGCAGGTCACGATGACCTTCTTGCCGTGGTCATTGGCGATGCGGTCGGCGAGCTGCTGCGCCGAGGCGACGAAACCTTCGCGCGCCGAACGCTGCAACGTGGCTTCCGCCGCGACGGCGTCCTCGCTGAGCTTGGGGGTGCGCGACGTGCTGTCGCCCGCGTGAGAGGACTGGCCGGCCTGCGAATGCTTGCCAAAGCTCTCACGGAAGCTCGCGAGCTTCGTGACCATGTCGCGCACCGACTGTGAGTGCGAGACGAGGTCGTCGAACTTCGTGAGCAGCGGCAGGAAGTCATCACCGGTGAGATCCGTTCGCTCACGCAGCGCGGCGAGATCGTTCTCGAGCGCGTGCGCGCGGGCTTCCATGCTGCCGAGGCCGATGGCCGCGGCTTCGCCCTTGATGCTGTGGATCTGGCGGAACAGTCCGTCGATCTTGCGGCGGAACGTCGCGCTGTCTCGGGCCGGGTCGCGCAGCGTCGCGTTGATCATCTTGAACGCCACGTCCGAGTCGTCCAGGAACGACGACAGCTGATTCGGATCGACGTGCAGGATCGAGAGGAACGCGTCCATCTGGCTCTGCGCCGAATCCTGCGCACCCTTGAGCTGCGCGGCCAGGGCGACGCGAGCGGTCACGTCGGCGACCGACACCAGCACGTGGGTGATCTCGCCATCGCGACGCACGCGGTGGAAGTTGAACTCGAGGTAACGGGTCTCGCTGTCCTTGCTGCCCTTCTCGCCAACGTGCAGTTCGACTTCGTTGAGCGGATTGATCGAGCGGATCAGGTTTTCCTTCGTGCGCTCGCTCCACAGCACCTTGACGAACTTGGTGGCGATCGCGAGCGTCTTCGGCGTCACGAGATCGCGCAGCAGGTCTTCGAAGGTGATGCCGGCGACGGATTCGCGCTGGAACAGCTGCGCGGTCGCCTGCGAGTGAATGGAACCGATCTTCAGGTCCGCGTCGAGCAGGAAGAGACCTTCGCGCACCGTCGAGAGGATGTCTTCCGTCTGCTGACGCGCGGCGGCGGCCGCGGCGGCCTGCTTGCCGCGCGCGAGCGAGAGGTAACCGACGAGCGCCGCGAGGGCGGCCGCGAGACCCACGCCGATGAGCACGACCGAACGCAGCGCGGTCGCGAGCGCGTCCGACGAGCTTTGAAGACCGGCGATGATCTGCGCCAGATTCTTTTCGAGCTGCGGCGTATAGACGCGCGCCTGCGAAACGGCGGCGGTGACCGCGCGCTGCAGTTCGCGGCCGTCCATGTTGAGCTGCGTGCCTTCGCGCTCGCTGTCCGAATACGGAATCGCGGTGAAGTCGGCCACCGGGTCGAGCGCGGGCTTGTACTTCTTCCACGCCGCGTTCATCTCCTCGATGGTCTTCTGCACGTCGTCGTCGCCACCGATGCCGCCGATGCGCACACCGCTGCCGGTACGAAGGTTGCTCGTCGAGGTTTCGAACTGCGCCGTGGCGCGATTCAACTGCTCGATCGAGTCACGCACGAAGCCGCGCGCACGCAGTCGGTCCTGGATGGAGTTCAGCGCCGTCTGCATGCGCGAGGGCTGCTGCTGCAGTTCGCCGATGGCGCGAACCGCCGTGTTGTTTTCCACGAGCCGGCCGGCGAAATACCAGGCGGGCGCGAGGACGCCGACGAGGAACGCCAGCGCGAGGATGCCCACCGCCACCCACACGGCGCGGGCTCCCTGCATGCGCGATGAGATCGTTTTCGTTTTGTTACCGGTCTTGCTCACGGATATCTCCCTCCATCACTCCGGCTTGAAGACGATGCGCTGAATCGCGAGACGCGATTCGGTCGAATCGAATTCTTCGAACCGGGCGGATTCCATTGCATCGATGGCGGCGGCGTCGAACAGGCCCGCGGGCTCGCTCGAAACCACGCGCACGCGCTCGGTGCGCCCCTCGGGCGTCACGTAGAACTCGACTCGCACCCAGCCTTCGACGCCCTTGGCGGAAGTCGGGTACTTCGGACGGGGCGGACGCGTCATCTTGAGCGGCGGCAGCTTCGGCGCGGCGGCGGCGGTCACGGCCGCCTGCTGGGCGCTCGCGATCGCGGCGCGCAGGTCGGCGAGATCGGCATCGCCACCGAGGCTCTCGGCCGCATCGAGGAACGCGGCGGCTTCGGTGACCTGCTTCGACGCGACGCGTGCACGCGCTTCGGCGATCAGGCGCGTGCGCACTTCGCGCACCACCTGCACCGTCGTCGGATGACGCACGTCGAGCAGGCGCAGGCGCTCCGCGTTCGACACGGCGGAATCGTTGGCCGGCGCCAGCAGGTTGCCGCTCGCGAGACGTTCCTGGGCGGTCTTCGCGTAACGGGTGATGTCGTCGTTCGTGCGCTGCTGCTTCTGGGCGGCGGCGGTGATGTCGCGCTGCGCGGCGTTGAGGGCCGCGGAGGACACGCCGTTCTCGCGCGCCGCGGCCAGCATCGCGTTGACCTGGGACTGCTCGCCCTTGGCGGCGGCATCGCGAGCCGCGGCCAGCAGACGCTGGTTCAGCTCGTTGTTGAGGCGCGAGATGAGTTCGTTCGAGGCGCCCGCGCCACGCAGGGCCTGGATCGCATCCTGCGCGGATTCATTGTTCGGCGTCACGAGACGGCCGTTCGACATGCGCGACTCGGCGATCGAGACCAGGCGCGAGATCGTCGCCTGGCGGCGCTTGGTATCGAGCTCGCGGGAGAGCTGCGTGATCTGCGCCGGCGGCAGCAGGGCATCCTTCTGCGCGGCGTCGAGCAGCGCCTGGGCGCGATCGAAGTTCTGCGCGGCAAGGGTCGCCTGGATCTGCGCGAGCGCGGTCTGCGCGCGCATCGAGTCGAGGCGCGCGTCGACTTCGGCCAGTCGCGGATCGTTCGCATCGATGCTGCGCGCGGCTTCGAGCTCGGCGAGCGCGTTGTCGAAGCGGCGCTCGTCGAGCGCGGTACGCGCGCGCGCGATCAGCAGGCCGCCGAGGCGCTTGAGGCCTTCGGTGGCTTCCGCGTTACCCGGATCGATGACCAGGACGTCGCGGAAGTGTTCGAGAGCGTTGTTCTTGGCGGGCTCGATGTAGCGGCGTTCGTCCATCGCGAGACGCGCCTTCTCGAGCACTTCGTCGAGCGACCCGACCGGAACGGCGGGGCCTTCCGACGAAGCGGCGGCGGGAGCCGCGGGAGCGGCAGCGGCCGGCGCGGCGTCAGCGACCGGGGTGCCCGCGGGCGAGCCACCCTTCATGAAATACCAGCCCGCGCCGGCGGCGGCGAGCACCGCGAAGACGATGCCGATCATCATGACCGGCGACTTGCCGGACTTCTCGTCTTCGCCGCTCGAGCTCGAGCTCGGCGCGGTGACCGCGCTCAGGGCATCGGCGGTCGAGGAGATGCGGGCCGCGTCGTTGACGGCGCGCAGCATCGGAGCGGATTCGATCGGCGTGTCGACCAGCGCGTGGATCGCGCCTTCGAGCATCAGCGAATCGACCATGCCGGCGGACGCCGAGTCACGAATCGCGATGACGACGGGGTTGTGAGGGCTGCCGGAGATCGGCGCGAAGTCCTCGGGATTCAGGCCGCGCAGGTCGGCGACGAGAATCGTGCGCGTACCGGGCTTGAGAATCGCGGCCGCGGAACCGAGGCTGTCCGCATGCCTGAGCATGCAGGTGGATTCGAGCATGGGGCCGAGCTGGGCCCACAGGTCGAGGTCAGGCGTCGCTATGACCGCGAGCGGCTTCTTGGATTTGAAGGAGCCGGCGCCGGAGCTGCTCCGGGACCCGGTCTCACCTTGCGCAGCGGCGCCAAATTCACGTGCTTGCATGGACCCTCGACCTCGTCGAATTTCGGTGGCGCGTTCACGCCATGAGGTTTGTCTCGTCCATGACCCCTCACGTGCGGAACGACAGTGGGGGGCAGTATTAAGTTAGTGCTTTGCCGCTGAGCGGGACTGAGTCACATCACGCGCACTGGAATTGCCCAGGGAAGCCCGGATCGCGACCTGGATCACATGGGGGCGGCTCCGGTTTCCCAGCAAAAGGGGTCACTCTTTTCGAGAAGGGCCCACCCAAGGCACCCCGTCGGTATGTCGGACTTCAATGCTGGGAAATGGGGGCTGCCCCCATCCTTCTAGTTCGGCACCCGGCGGATCTGGGCGCCGATCTGCGCCAGCTTTTCCTCGAGCGCTTCGTAGCCGCGGTCGATGTGATAGATGCGCTCGATCTCCGTCCGGCCCTCGGCCACGAGGCCGGCCAGCACCAGGCTGGCCGAGGCGCGCAGGTCGGTGGCCATGACCGGCGCCGCGGTGAGCTTGGGCACGCCCTTGATGATGGCCGTGTTGCCCTCGAGGCGGATCTCGGCGCCGAGCCGCCGCATCTCGAGCATGTGCATGAAGCGGTTTTCGAAGATCGTCTCGACGATCGTGCCGACGCCATCCGCGATCGTGTTGAGCGCGGCGAACTGCGCCTGCATGTCGGTCGGAAACGCCGGGTACGGCGCGGTGCGGATGTCGACCGACTTCGGTCGCTTGCCCTTCATGTCCACTTCGATCCAGTTCGGACCGATGCCGACCTTCGCGCCCGCCTCGATCAGCTTCGCGGTCACCGCGTCGAGATGTTCCGGGTTCGTGTTCTTGATGCGCACATTGCCGCTCGTGATCGCCCCCGCGACCAGGTACGTGCCGCCTTCGATGCGATCGGGCTGTACTTCGTAGCTCGTCGCGCGCAGCTTTTCGACACCCTGGATCACCATCTTGTCGGTGCCGGCGCCCTGGATCTTCGCACCCATCGAGATGAGGAAATTCGCGAGGTCGACGACCTCGGGTTCGCGCGCCGCATTCTCGATGACCGTCTCACCGTCGGCGAGGGTCGCGGCCATCATGAGGTTCTCGGTGCCGGTCACCGTCACGGTCTCGAGATTGAGCCGCGCGCCCTTGAGGCGTCCCGCGCGTGCGCGGATGTAGCCGCCCTCGATCTGGATCTCGGCGCCCATCTGCCGCAGCCCGGCGACGTGGATGTTCACGGGCCGCGCGCCGATCGCACAGCCGCCCGGCAGAGAAACGTCCGCCTTGCCGAAGCGCGCGAGCAGTGGTCCCAGCACGAGGATCGACGCACGCATGGTCTTGACCAGCTCGTAAGGCGCGAAACATTCGCGCGTGGTCGAGCCGTCGATCTCGACGCGCATCTTCTCGTCGATGGTCACCGACACGCCCATGCGGCCTAACAACTCGATCATGGTCGTGACGTCCTGCAGGTGCGGGACGTTGCGGATGGTTACCGGACCGTCGGCGAGCAGCGCTCCGGCAATGATGGGCAGCGCAGCGTTCTTCGCTCCGGAGATGCGCACCTCTCCTTCGAGGGGAATGCCACCGTTGATCTGCAGCTTGTCCACGGGAATCTCGCCAGGCGCCGGAAAAGGGCGGGTAGTTTAATGGGGTCAGGCCCCATTTTGAGAAAACGGTGCCGGGCCTCGTCCGACTAACCCCGACCAGCGGAGGTCCGGCACCGTTTTCAGGAAATGGGGCCTGGCCCCCTCCACTCCTCGGGGGTCAGCGCCTCGATCGACAGCGCGTGGATCTCGCGCCCAACGAGTTCACCGAGCGTCTTGTAGACGAGCTGATGGCGTGCGATCGGCCGCAGTCCCGCGAATTGCGGCGCGACGATGCGCGAGGCGAAGTGGGTGTTGTCGTCGGACTCGACGACGACATCCGCGCCGGGCAGTCCCGCCCGGATCAGTTCGGCGATGTACTCAGGGGTGATGTTCATGGGGCGAGTTTAATTCGCGAAAGGGTATGATTCCCGCATGAATGCCGAGGTCAAGACCGATGCGGACTCGCTGATCGCGGCAGGCCGGCGGGCGCTCGGCATCGAGCTGCGCGCCATCTCGGCGCTGGCGCCCCGGCTGGACGAATCCTTCGCGCGCGCCTGCCGCATCTGCCTCGAATGCCGCGGCCGCGTCATCGTCACCGGGCTCGGCAAGTCCGGGCACGTCGCAGGCAAGATCGCCGCGACCCTCGCGTCCACCGGCACGCCCTCGTTCTTCGTGCATGCCGCGGAGGCCAGCCACGGCGACATCGGCATGATCACGCGCGACGACGTGCTGCTCGCCATCTCCAACTCCGGCGAGACCGCCGAGGTGCTGCTCCTGATCCCGCACCTCTCGCGGCTCGGCGTTCCGATCATCGTGATGACCGGCAATGCGAAGTCCAACCTCGCGCGCACGGCCACCGTGCATCTCGACGTGAGCGTCGACGAGGAGGCCTGCCCTCTCAACCTCGCGCCCACCGCGAGCACCACGGCGACGCTCGCGCTCGGCGACGCGCTCGCGGTCGCGCTGCTCGAGGCGCGCGGCTTCACGCCGCAGGATTTCGCACGCTCGCACCCCGGCGGCGCGCTCGGCCGCAAGCTCCTGCTGCACGTCGCGGACATCATGCGCACCGGGGAGGCGCTGCCGGTAGTTAGCCCGGGCGCGCTGCTGGCCGAGGGCCTGGTCGTCATGTCGAAGAAGGGACTCGGCATGTGCGTCGTCGTCGAGGACGGCCGCGCGCTCGGCGTGTTCACGGACGGCGACCTGCGCCGCGCGCTCGACCGCAGGGCCGACGTGCACGTGACGAAGATGCGCGAGGTCATGACCTCGCCGTTCAAATCGATCCGCTCCGGCGAACTCGCGGCGGAAGCCGCGCACCTGATGGAGCAGTACCGCATCACCGCGTTGCCGGTGCTCGACGAAACAGGCGCGCTGGTCGGCGCGTTCAACGTACACGACCTGCTGCGCGCCGGGGTGTTGTGAGCGACGTCGCGCCCGCGGTCGAACAATTCCACCGCCAGCTGCGGCGCGTGAAGCTGCTCGTGCTCGACGTCGACGGGGTCCTCACCGACGGACGGCTGTTCTACGGCCCGCGCGGCGAAACGCTGAAAGCCTTCCACGTGCGCGATGGCCACGGGATCAAGGCGGTGGCCAGGGCCGGGGTCGGCGTCGCCATCATCTCCGGCCGCAAGTCGCAGATGGTCGCGAAGCGCGCGCGCGATCTCGGCATCAAACACGTCTTCCAGGGCGTGAGCGACAAGCTCGCCGCGCTCGAGAAACTGGCGAAGTCGCGCCAGTTGACGCTGGCCGAATGCGCCTGCGTCGGCGACGACACGCCGGATGCGCCCATCCTCGCGGCCGCGGGTCTCGGCATCGCGGTGGCCGACGCCCACCCGGACGCGCGCGCGGCGGCGCAACTGACCACCACGTTGCCGGGCGGGCGCGGTGCCGTGCGCGAAGTCTGCGACTGGCTCGTCGCGGCGCGCGCGGCGGTCGCATGAAAATCCGCCCATGAGAACCCGGCGGTGGTCGCGTTCCCTCGGCGCCTTGGCGCTCGTCGCGCTGGTGGGAGGCGTGTATTTCCTGGGCCGGGCCGCCCGCGGTCCGAATGACGTCGATGCGGGCGTCACGCTGCCGCCCGACCCCGGCTACGCCGCGCGAGACGCCGAAGTCATCGAGACCGGTTACGACGGTCGCGAGCGTTACCGGCTCCGGGCCCAGACCATCCGCCAGCAGGCCGAGGCCGGCGTCATCGAGCTCGAAAATCTCGAAATGGACTACCACCCCGCCGCCCAGCCGCGCATCCCCGGCGAGTCGGATGCCGAGGCCGCGCCGACCGAGGTCTGGCACCTGAAGTCGGACCGCGGAGAGGTGCGCGCGAACGGCGACGACGTGGAGCTCACGGGCAATGTCCAGGTCACCGGCCGCGCACCGGGAAGTGGCGAACCGCTGACGCTGCTCACCGAAATCATGCGGATCAACACGCCGACCGAGTTCATCGAGACGGATGCGCCTGTCACGATGCGCTGGTCGGGACATGAGCTGAACGCACGCGGCATGCAGGCCGACTTGAAGGCGGGTACCCTGCGTCTAGAATCCGACGTCCATGGCCGATTCACACAGCAATAAACCGTTCTCCCGCGCCGGCATCGCGCTCGCGATGTTGTTAGGCGGCGCGCACGCGTGGGGCGCGGCCCTGCCGTGCGTCAGCCAGGAAATCGTGGTCGAAGCCAAGCCGATGGAAGTCGACTACCGCAACAACAACGCGGTATTGCGCGACGTCGTCATCACCCAGTGCGACATGCGTATCCAGGCAGCCGAGGCGCGCGTCACGGGCGGACTCGATTTCGAGAACAGCCAGTGGACGATTTCCGGCGACGTGCGCATCACCGCCGAGGGCGGCAAGCTCAACTCCGACAAGGCCGTCGTCTCGTTCCGCGACAACGTGATCTCGCAGGCGACCATCACCGGCGCGCCGGCTCACTTCGAGCAGCAGCGCGACGACGGCAGCACGTCGCGCGGCCGCGCCAACACAATCGATTACGAAACCGGCAAGGGCACCGTGAGCCTCATCACGGATGCATGGCTCTCCGACGGGCGCAACGAAATCAGCGGCCAGAAGCTGGTTTACAACATTCGCACGCAGAGCGTGCAGGGCCAGGCGAGGCCCGCTGCCGACGGCAAGGATCCCGAGCGCGTCCGCATCGTCATCCAGCCGCGCGAACCGGGCGAAAAGGCGCCGCCCGAAGAAGAACAGCAACCATGAGCGTGTTGCGCGCCTCCCACCTCGCCAAGAGTTACAAACGCCGCCAAGTGATCACCGACCTCTCCCTCGAGGTGCAGAGCGGAGAGATCGTGGGATTGTTAGGCCCGAACGGCGCCGGCAAGACGACGGCCTTCTACATGATCGTGGGACTCGTGCCGGCCGATGCCGGCACGGTGACCATCGACGATCGCGACATCACCACCCTCGCGATGCACCAGCGCGCGCAGGCGGGCATCGGCTACCTGCCGCAGGAAGCCTCGGTGTTCCGCAAGATGAGCGTCGAGGACAATGTGATGGCGATCCTCGAGACCCGCGAAAGCCTCGACGAACAGGCGCGGCTCGAACGGCTCGAGCAGATCCTGGGCGAACTGCGCATCGCGCACGTCCGCAAGAGCCCCGGCATGGCCCTGTCCGGCGGCGAACGCCGTCGCGTCGAAATCGCCCGCGCCCTGGCCGCGGAGCCCCGTTTCGTGCTGCTCGATGAACCATTTGCGGGCGTCGACCCACTTTCGGTCATCGACATCCAGCGGATCATGAACGAGCTGTCCGCCAAGGGCATCGGCGTCCTGATTACCGACCATAACGTCAGAGAAACCCTAGGCGTCTGTGGGCGCGCGTACATAGTCTCGGGGGGTACTGTGATCGCCTCCGGATCCTCCGAAGAAATCCTTGCCAACCCCCAAGTCCGTGAGGTGTACTTGGGTCAGTCCTTCCGCTTGTAGCAATCCGAAGCCGGCGGAAAAAACCTCTACTTTCATAGTGTTGGGACACGCGAACCAGTGTCGATGATGAAGCCCTCATTGCAGCTGAAGCTGGGTCAAACGCTCACGATGACCCCGCAGCTGCAGCAGGCTATCCGCCTCCTGCAAATGCCGGCACTGGAGTTGCAGGCACACATCCGCGAACAGCTCGAAACGAACGTGATGCTCGAGCCCGTGGACGAGTACGAGGGCACCGGCACGTTCGAAGCACTCGAGCCGCATCCCATGCCGGACGAGCAGCGCGTCGACGCGCAGCCGGCGCCGGAAGTCACGGTCGAAGCGGAAGTCATCGAAGACGCGTGGACCGAACGCAGCCCGGGCTCCGATTCCTGGCGCGACGACGACGAGCGAGCCGCCGAAGTCGCCGACGAATCGCAGCTCACGCTGCAGGACCACCTGCTCGGCCAGCTCGAATACGCGAACCTGCCGCCGAGGGATCTCGCGATCGCACGCGCTATTGTCGATGCGATCAACGACGACGGATACGTCACCGACTCGTTCGACGACATCGCGGCCACGCTGCGACCGGAAGTCATCGCCGAGCCGGCCGAGGTCGAGCGCGTGCTCAAGCTCGTGCAGACGCTGGATCCGCCGGGCGTCGCCGCCCGCAACCTGAGCGAGTGCCTCGCGCTGCAGTTGCGCACGCTGCATCCCGATACTCCAGGCCTCAAGCTCGCGCTCGCGATCGCCGACAAACATCTCGACCTGCTCGCGGACCGCGAACTCACGCTGCTCCGGCGCGAATTGTCCGCATCGGACGACGAACTCGCGCAGGCCGTCGCGCTGGTGCGCGGGCTGCACCCTCGCCCGGGCGCGACCGTGTCGGCCGCCAAGGCGGAATACGTGGTGCCGGACGTCTTCGTGCGCCGCACGGACCGTGGCTGGACCGTCGAGGTCAACAGCTCGACCCTGCCCCGCGTGCGCCTCAACCAGAGTTATGCCGACATGCTCGGGCGCGGCGCCGGACATTCCTCGATGCGTGCACAGCTCCAGGAAGCGCGCTGGCTGCTCAAGAGCCTGGAGATCCGCAACGAGACCCTCATGAAGGTCGCGAGGAGCATCGTCGAGCGGCAGACCGCCTTCCTCGAACATGGCGAGGAGCGCATGCGGCCGATGATCCTCAAGGACATCGCCCAGGCCATCGACATGCACGAATCGACCATCTCGCGCGTCACCTCGAGCAAGTACATGCACACGCCGCGCGGCGTGTTCGAACTCAAGTACTTCTTCTCGAGCCAGGTCGAGGCCGCCGACGGCGCAGGCGCCTCCTCCACGGCGGTGCGCGCCAAGATCCGCAAGCTCATCAAGGAAGAAGACCCGGGCAATCCGCTGTCCGACAGCCGGATCGCCGAGCTTCTTTCGGGCGAAGGCATCGCCGTCGCGCGCCGCACGGTGGCCAAGTACCGCGAGGCCCTCGGGCTCGCCCCCTCCAACGAACGCAAGGCAAAGGCAGCAGCCAGGTAGAGAATTCGGTAGATAGATAGAGTCAGGCAAACAAGGAGACGGATCATGCAATTGTCGCTAGCCGGTCATCATGTTGAAGTCACTCCCTCCATGCGCTCTTACGTGGAAAAGAAGCTCGAACGCATCTCGCGTCACTTCGACCACGTGATCGACGTGCACTGTGTCCTGACGGTAGAGAAACTCCGACAGAAGGCCGAAGCGACGCTGCATGTTCGCGGCAACTCCATCCACGCCGACGCCACCGAGGAAGACATGTACGCCGCCATCGACCTGCTGGCCGACAAGCTGGACCGCAGCGTGATCAAACATAAGGAACGGAAATCCGATCACCACGCCGCCGCCGCACGGAAAGCGGTCAGGCAGGCTCAATAGGGCCACAATAGGCACATGAGGCTAATCCTCGTCAGCGGGCTGTCGGGATCCGGGAAGAGCGTGGCTCTGCACATGCTCGAGGACGCCGGCTTTTATTGCGTCGACAACATCCCGGCGGCCCTGCTGAAGCCTTTCATCTCCCACACCCTGCGCAACAACGATGCGCAGTACAGCCGCGCCGCCGTGGGAGTCGACGCCCGCAACGCCGCGGCGGAGATCGAAACCGTCCCGCCGCTCATCGAGGAGCTCAAGAAGAGCGGGATCCATTGCGAAATCGTGTTCCTGCTCGCGAACGACGACGAGCTGCTGCGGCGGTTCGCCGAGACCCGCCGCAAACATCCGATCACCACCGACCACGTGTCGCTCAAGGAAGCCATCGCGATCGAGCGGCGGCTGCTCGAGCCGATCCTCAATGCGGCGGACCTGGTCGTCGACACCTCGCGCATGGGCGTACACGACCTGCGCGAGCTCATCAGCCAGCGCGTGGAGAAACGCAGCGCCGGCCGGCTGTCGCTGCTGGTGGAGTCCTTCGGCTTCAAGAACGGCATCCCGGGCGACGCGGACTTCGTGTTCGACGCCCGCTCGCTGCCGAATCCGTACTGGGATCCGTCGCTGCGCGCGCTCACCGGCCGCGATGGCGACGTGATCCGCTTCCTCGAGGCGCAGCGCGGCGTGCACCGGCTGACCGAGGACATCCTGCAGTTCGTCGCGGCCCGAATTCCGGAGCACCAGGCGGCGAATCGCCGCTACCTCACCATCGCCATCGGCTGCACCGGCGGCCGCCATCGCTCGGTGTACGTGGCCGAGCGCATCGCCGAGCGCCTGTCGCAGAACTATCCAGTCGTTTCCATCCGCCACAATTCCCTCGGCGAACAGCGCTCCATCACGCGCACGCCCACCCTCGCCGGCACCCAGACGACCTCCGTCGCGTAACGCGACGCCCCTCTTCAACCATTCACGGACGCCGGCGCTACGCCGAATTTCCGGCGCAAGCGCCACTCAGGAAAACGCCGGCGCAGCGCCGTCGTCCGTCAGAAACAAAATAAATCTGTCCCCTTTTTCGCGCGCCCAATACACTCGCGCGCGAAATGGCAGAGACAGCGCGCACCAACATGAAGGAACGACGGCTCGCCGCCCTGCGCAGCGCGCTGCGCGAGGGTTCGTGGCGCGGCGCCGCTCGCATGATCGGCGCGATGCACCCCGCGGAGATCGCGCTGCTGATCGAATCGCTGCCGCCGGCGCAGCGTGAGGTGGTCTGGAATTTCGTCGAGCCCGAGATCGAGGGCGACGTGCTGGTCGAGCTCAGCGACGAGGTGCGCCAGTCGTTCATCGAGGGCATGAACGAGGAGGACCTGCTCGCCGCGGCCGAGGGCATGGAAGTCGACGATCTCGCGGACCTGGTCGGCGACCTGCCCGAGACCGTCATGCAGCAGCTCGTGAAATCCATGGACGCCCAGGACCGCGAGCGGCTGAACACAGTTCTCTCGTACGAGCCGGACAGCGCCGGCGGCCTCATGAATACCGACACCGTGAGCGTCCGCGCGGACGTCACCGTGGAAGTCGTGCTGCGCTACTTGCGCATGCGCGGCGAGCTTCCCGACAAGACCGATCGGCTGTTCGTGGTCGACCGCAACGACCGCTACCTCGGCACCATCGCGCTGACCCGCCTGCTCACCGAGGACCCGGAAAAGGCGATCGGCAACATCATCGATCCCGAGGCGCCGCGCATCGCGCCCGAAACGAACGCGAGCGAGGTCACGCGCCTGTTCCAGGACCGCGATCTCGTGTCGGCGGCCGTGGTCGACCATTCCGGCAGGCTGCTCGGGCGCATCACGGTCGACGACGTCGTCGACGTCATCAGCGAAGAGGCCGCGCACGAGGTCATGTCCGCCGCGGGCCTGCGCGACGAGGAAGACGTGTTCGCGGGCGTGTTTCCCTCGACGCGCCGCCGCCTGCTGTGGCTGGGCATCAATCTGGCCACCGCGTTCATCGCGGCGGCGGTCGTGAGCCGCTTCGAGGGCACCATCGAAAAGGTCGCCGCGCTTGCGGCCCTCATGCCCGTCGTAGCCAGCATGGGCGGCATCGCGGGCACGCAGACCGTCACCCTGATCATCCGCGGCATCGCGCTCGGCCAGGTCGAATGGGTCAACGCGCGCTGGCTGCTGTGGAAGGAAATCGCCGTCGGCGGGCTCAATGGCCTCATCTGGGCCGTGATCGTCGGCCTGGTCACCGTCTCCTGGTACGGCAGGTGGGAGATCGCCGCCATCATCGCGGCCGCCACGCTGATCAACCTGCTGTGCGCGGCCGCGGTCGGGGTGGTCGTGCCGATGGCGCTCAAGCGCATGCGCATCGATCCGGCTCTGTCCGCGGGCGTCATCCTAACTACGTTCACGGACTGCATCGGTTTCGCCACTTTGCTAGGCTTGGGCGCGCTGTTCCTGACCTGACGAAACCGTCTCGGGGGAGTCGTGAAGAGGACAATCGCTCTCGCCGCGTTCGCGCTGCTCGCGACCGGCTGCGCCTCATGGGTGGGACCACGTTACAACCACCACGTCGGCAATACGCTCGAGCTGCGCGCGGCGGGTCTCGAGAAGATCAGCATCGGCGAGATTCGGAAAGACCCGAAGGCGCGCCACGACGTCGACCAGCTTCGCTCCCAGACGCTCTACATCGAGTCGCCGTACGGCTCGTACACCGGGTACCTGCAGGAGGCGTTGAAGATCGAATTCGACCACGCGGACCTGCTGGACCCGGCCTCCGGCGTGCGCATCGACGGCGTATTGCTGCGCAACGGGTTCGGCCAGTCGGCGGATCGCGAGTTCGTCGAACTCGAAGCGGAGCTGACCGTGTGGCACGGCACGGAGGTCGCGTATCGCCGCACCCTGTCGGCGCGCTACGACTGGCATGCCAGCTACCACGTGGCGATGTCCCGCGCGATTGCGAACTACCAGGGCGGCGTGCAGCGGCTCATCGCCGCTTTCATCGCCGACCCGGAGTTCGTGGCGGCGCTCAGGTCGCGCTGAGCCCGCCGGTCACAGGTACAAGGCGAGGATCTGGCCGAGCACCTGCGATTCTTTCGCGGAATCGCTGCCGAGCCGCTTCGCTTCGTCGGTAATGAACGCCTTCGACTCGTCCGTGCCGAGATCCGCGATCGCCTTGAGCGCGACGCTGTGATCCTGCCAGCTCACCTGCGGATCCTGGTAAATGGACTTGAGCAGGGCGAAGTGGCCGGTCGCGCCAATGTTGCCGAGCGAGGAGATCGCGGCCTGGCGCACGTATTCCTGGTCGTCCTTCGTGAGCGCGGCCAGCGTGTCGATGGCGGCCGGGTTGTTCGTGAACCCGAGCGCGTAGACATCGAGGTACGTGTTCGGATTACGCGTGCCGTTGATCCTCGCGATCAGGCTCTTCACGGTTTCGTCAGGGGCGCGGAAGCCATACGCGAAGTTGGCGATCTTGCTCGCGAATTCCTGCACGCCGATCGATAGCGGCTGATTCAGCGTGGGCTCCACGATCTCCTCGAAGCTCCACACCGGCGTCTTGCCGCGCGTCACGAACGTGCCGATACGCTTCGAACCGTCGGCGGTTTCGACGTCGGCGCTGATGTAGGTCAGCGTGATGAACGGCGTGTACGCGTTGGTGCGCATGTTCTGCATGCGATACGACTTGAGCTTGATGGCGGGCTGCTCGGTGGACTTGTCCGATACCTGAGCGGGCAGCCCGCGCGAGGCAAGCTCCGCCTGCAGCTGCGTCGCGAGGAACGGCACCGGGTCGATCGGGACACCGTCGATCTTGAGCTCAGCCGGCAGGATGCCCGTACTGAAGATCCTTCCGTCGGCGCGACGCTCGTCGACGAGCGAGAACGATTTCGTCCCGGGCGTTCCGGTGACGAGGTACTTGAGACCGGACGGAGTCGGCGCCTTCACGGCGTAGTTCGGCGGCGCGCAGCCGGCAAGAGTCAGACCCGCGAGCACGACGCCCGCAAGAAGATGGCGAGAAATCATTTCGAAGCCCCTCCCAGGGATGTTTATCTGGCGATCAAACTATCGCGCGGGCGACATCCGCCCGTCAAAACCATCTGCGTTGACGACCGGATTTCGGACATGGTCTATTCCGTGTCCCCTCCGACGAGTCCCGCGATGCGAAAAATTGCCTACGCCGTCACCGACAACGAGATAGCCGCCTGCTTCCCCGTCATGTCGCAGCTACGACCGAAAATCGCGGAACACGAATTCGTGCCGCTCGTGAAGCATCTCGCAGCGACGTGCGGCTTCCAGCTCGCCTATCTGGACGAGAACGGCATCAAGGCCGTCGCGGGATACCGCGTGGCGGAATGGCTGGCCGGCGGCAGGTACCTCGAAATCGAAGACCTCGTGACGGCCGACGGCGCGCGATCGCGGGGACACGGCGGCGCACTGTTCGACTGGCTGGTCGCCGAAGCGGCGCGCCGCGAGTGCCGGCAGGTACGCCTCGTGTCGCACGTGCGGCGCGCGGACGCGCACCGCTTCTATCTGCGCAAGGGCATGAGCATCGAGGCTCACTACTTCTCGATGAACGTTCCGTCGGGAAATGCGTGATACGTAACGGTCGCATCCCGCGGAAGGGGATCCGCGCGTAACGCAACGGCGAGCGCATGCTCGCCGGAAGGGCGGAACTGCCAGAAACGCCAGCGCGACGGATCGTCTTTCGCGAATTCGACGGCGCGCATCCGATGCGCTTCGTCGAGATCGAACGACGCGTTCCCGAGCCCCGCGGCCAGACCCTCGCCACTCGCCTTGAGCCACGCCTCCTTGAGCGTCCACAACGCGTAGAAACGCGCGGGCCGTTCCGCTTCCGGCGAGGTCGTGAGCCCGGCCGCTTCGCGGCTCGTGAAGTAGCGCGGCGCGAGGTGCAGCGGCGCCTTGCGCGTGCGCACGTTCTCGACGTCGATCCCGATGTCCGGCAAGCGACTCACCGCACAGGCGACGAGCCGCTTCGTGTGCGCGAGATTGAAGTGCAATCCGAGTTGCTCGAATCGTGGCGCAAGTGTGGGCTTGCCGCGCTCGCCGGTGACGAACGTCCACTCGCGCGGCGCGATTTCCGGCGCGTACGTCGACAACACCAGGCGCTGCAGCGCCCGGGTCACGAGGAACTGGTGGCGAAGCTCCTCGCTGTAGAGTTTCCCGCGCCGCTCGTTCTCCTCGGCGGCCAGGAGCCCGGCATGAGCCGCATTCAACGCCGGATCGTCCAGCTCCCGGTCGAACGCCAGCCAGACGTGGATTTCTTGCGGTGCGAGTTGCTTCAAGGCGCGAGGAAGCCTGCGAGATCGTCGCGTCGCGCGAGCGCGTCGCGATAGCCGAGTTCGATGAGCTCGCGCGTGTAGCCGGACTCGAACATGAGGTAACTTGCGAGCAGGCTGCCGCTCGCGCCGCGGGCGCCGATGATGCCCATGAGCGCACGCAGGCTCACAGGCAGCTCGTCCGCGTGTTTCACGGCGATCTCGGAAGGATCCACGCTGGGCGCGATCATGAGCGTGCGGATCTGGCGCGTACCCGTCGGTCCACCCGCGGCAGCCGAAAGCCGGTTGATGCGCGCGAGGTGTTCGAGATCCGCGGAGATCTGGTCGCTGAACAAGGTGTCCAGCATGTATCCGAACAACTGGCCCGGCGTGGGCGGCGAGTCCGATGCGATGAACCGCGGAATCGCATCGAGGTGGGTGGGACGCACGCCGACCACCAGGATACGGTCCGCGCCGAGATGGATCGCGGGCGACAGCGGCGCCGTCTGCCGCATTGCCCCGTCGCCGAAGTACTCGCCGTGCAGGCAGATGGGCGGAAACAGGAACGGAATGGCGAGGCTGGCCATCAGGTAATCGAGCGACAGCGGCACGCGTTCCCCGTGACGTTGCGCGCGCGACCACTCGGAGATCGTGGTCTCGGCCTCGAAAAAGGACACCGATCGCGCGGTGAAGTAACTCGTGGCGCTGAGCGCGACCGCGCGCAGGTCGCCGCGCGCCACGCTCGCGCGCACCGCGTCGAAATCGGTGACCCGGGACAGCAGCTCACGCAGCGGCGAGTTGTCCAGCAGCGATTTGGGCGGGCCCATCCGGCCGCCGGTCAGCAACGATCCCAGCCAGCGCGCGCCGGCCCGCAGCATCGCGCCGACATCGGCCCGGAATACCTGGTGCACCCGGAAATTCGCCCAGACGTGTTCGATCTCGGCCACCGACTGATGCCAGCGCACCACGTTGCTCGCGAGAATGCTGGCGGCGACGGCGCCGGCGGAGGTGCCGACGATGATCGGGAACGGCCATTCGGGCCGGGAGTGGATCTCCGCCAGCGCTTTCAGGACGCCAACCTGGTATGCGGCCCGGGCCCCACCGCCCGTCAGGATCAATCCCGAGCGAGAATCCACGCCGCCGGTACTGTTAGTATGCCCCTCCCCCACGATCCATCCATTCAAGTCACGGAGAACAACATGCTCGCACTTCGAAGGACTTTGGTCACCGCTTTCATCGCGGTGGCCGCGAGTGTAAGCGCCGGATCTCCCCCCGCCGCACCGGCCGAGGGCTCCGCCGCGCCGGCGTTCAAACTACAGGACCAGGCCGGCGAGTGGCACACGCTCGATCAGTACAAGGGCAAGTGGGTGGTGCTGTATTTCTACCCGAAGGACAACACCCCCGGATGCACCACGCAGGCGTGCGAGCTGCGCGACAACATCTTCGCGTTCCGCAAGGCCGACGCCGTCATCCTCGGCGTGAGCGTCGATGACGTTGCCTCGCACGAGAAGTTCGCCAAGGAACACAGCCTGCCGTTCGACATCCTCGCCGATCCGAACAAGGAAACGACGAAGGCTTACGGCGCGGTCTGGAACCCGGCACCGGGTGTCGAGCTCGCGTCGCGCACCACGTTCCTGATCGGACCGGACGGCAAGATCGTCAAGCACTGGGCGAAGGTCGATCCGAAAGGCCACTCGGACATGGTGCTCGCGGAGATCAAGGCGCATTCGTCCGCGAAGGCCGACAAGACCGGTTGATCCCGGCTTTTCCTGACGACGGCCGGCGGAGCACATCCGCCGGCCGTTTTTCTTTGCGCGACTATTTCCGCTCGTCGCCGCCGGGCGGGTCGAGATCCTGCCCCGTGTTGTCCTCGAGCCTGGGCAGCATCGCCTCGTAGGTCGCCTTGTCCGATGGCGAGAGATTCGGGTGACCCGCGAATACACCGACCGTGATGCCGCCGATCACGTAATAGGTTTCGCCGGGTACGACCTCGAGCGTCAGCACGTCCTTCGCTTCGGAGTGCACGACGTACTCGTGTTTTCCGGCGGGCACTTCGACCTTGCAATACGTGCCACTGCGCAGCTTGCACAACTCGGCGCCGTTCTCGCGCACCTTGTAGCGGATCGCGGAGCCCGCGAATTTCTTCTCGCGGAAGAAGATCACGGTGCCGGTGCCACCGCCCGCGGCCTCCACGGCTGGCGACTCGGGTGCCGACGGCGCGCTATCGGCGGGAGCCGCCGTGTCCTGCGCGATCGTGCCCGATGGGACGAATAACGCGGCGATGAACGCGGTGCTGAAGTGTCTGCGATACATCTTCTTCTCCCTCGTTGTTCTCTTCTTCGGATCGCCATACCGCCGGCGGAATGGCCGGCTCCGTCTCGGGTGAATCGACGTCGGCCGCGGTCCTGGCGATGGCCAGCATTCCGGCCGGAACGAGAAAGGCTCGGGCGCCGCCAGCAGCAGCGCGGGTAGCAAGAGCGAGGGTCTCACTACCCGGCAGTATATGCCTCAGCCGGTCGTTTCCAGAACGGCGGAGTGCCGTAACGCGCGCATCGCGCGATCGAGACCGGCGAGCGTCAGTGGAAACATGCGGTTACCGACGAGTTCGCGCGTCAACTGGATGGACGGAGTCCAATTCCAACGCTCTTCGGGTTCGGGATTCAGCCACGCGAGCCGCGGGAAATGCGTCGCGATGCGGCTCATCCAGGTGCGGCCGGATTCCTCGTTCCAGTGCTCGACGCTGCCGCCCGGCTGTTCGATTTCGTACGGACTCATCGTCGCGTCACCGACGAACACCACGCGGTAGTCGGGATTGAAAGTGCGCAGCATCGACCACGTGCTGGTCGAGACGCTGAAGCGCCGGCGGTTGTCCTTCCACAGCCGCTCGTACGGAAAGTTGTGGAAGTAAAAATACTCGAGATGCCTGAACTCCGCGCGCGCCGCCGAGAACAGCTCCTCGCAGATCTGCACGTGATCGTCCATCGAGCCGCCGACGTCGAGCAGCAGCAGCAGCTTCACGGCATTGCGCCGCTCGGGCACGAGCTTGAGATCCAGCAGGCCGGCGTTGCGCGCGGTGGCGTCGATCGTGCCGTCGAGATCGAGCTCCTCGGCCGCGCCTTCGCGCGCGAACCGCCGCAGGCGGCGCAGCGCCATCTTGAGGTTGCGCGTGTTGAGCTCGCGCGCGTCGTCGTAATTCGAGTACTCGCGCGCGTCCCAGACCTTCACGGCGCGCCGATGGCGGGATCCATCCTGCCCGATGCGCACGCCTTCCGGGTTGTAACCCTGGCCGCCGAACGGCGAGGTGCCGCCGGTGCCTATCCACTTGTTGCCACCTTCGTGCCGGCCGCGCTGCTCGGCCAGGCGCTGGCGCAGGGTCTCGAGCAGCTTGTCCCAGCCGCCCAGCGCTCTTGCTTCGGCGTCGAGCCGCTTTTTCTCTTCGTCCGTGAGCAGCCGCTCGGGGATGGCGCGCAGCCATTCGGCGGGCATCTCGGCGACGATCTTCTCGAACAGTTTCTCCGCGCCCGCGAAGTGCTCTGCGAACACGCGATCGAAGCGGTCGAAATGCCGTTCGTCCTTCACGAGCGCCAGGCGCGCGAGGTAGTAGAACTCCTCGGGCGAATATTGCGCGACGCGCGCCTCGAGTGCCTCGAGCAGCGCGAGGAACTCGGGCAGCGTGACCGGGATGCCGCCGGCGCGCAGGTCGGTGAAGAAGCGCACGAGCACGGCGCGCTCCGCGGCTCAGCGGGCCGTTCTGCGATCGAGGAACACGAGCTGCTCGAACAGGTGCACGTCCTGCTCGTTCTTGAGCAGCGCTCCGTGCAGGATCGGGATCGTCTTCTTCGGGTCGTCCGAACGCAAAGCCTCGGGCGAAATGTCCTCGGCGACCAGTAGTTTGATCCAGTCGAGCAGTTCGGAGGTAGATGGTTTCTTGCGCAGGCCGGGCGTCGCGCGTACTTCGAAAAAGGCCGTGAGCGCCTCGCGCAGCAGCTGCGACTTGAGGTCCGGGAAATGCACGCGCACGATCTTCTCCATCGTCTCCGTGTCCGGGAAACGGATGTAGTGGAAGAAGCAGCGGCGCAGGAACGCGTCGGGCAGTTCCTTCTCGTTGTTGCTCGTGATGAGGATGATGGGCCGGTGCCGCGCGCTTACCAGCTCGCGCGTCTCGTGCACGTAGAACTCCATGCGGTCGAGCTCGCGCAGCAGGTCGTTGGGAAACTCGATATCGGCCTTGTCGATCTCGTCGATGAGCAGCACCGGCCGCACGTCGGACTCGAACGCCTCCCAGAGCTTGCCGCGGACGATGTAGTTGCGGATGTCGTGCACGCGCGAGTCGCCGAGCTGCGAATCGCGCAGGCGCGAGACCGCGTCGTATTCGTAGAGTCCCTGCTGCGCCTTGCTGGTCGACTTGACGTGCCACTCGAGCAGCGGCCGGGCGAGTGCACGCGCGATCTCCTCGGCGAGCTGCGTCTTGCCGGTGCCCGGCTCGCCCTTGATGAGCAGCGGACGGCCGAGCTTCACCGCGGCGTTCACGGCCATCATGAGATCCGGCGTCGCGACGTACCGATCGGTGCCGGTGAATCGTGTCTCGCTCATGCTGCTCCTGCTGAGGGCTAGTCCGCGGCTGGCTTCAGCGTGAGCTTATGCGCCGCCGGTCCCGGTAGGAATGGCGTCGGTTTGCCGTTCGCCCAGTCCTCGAATCCGCTGCGGTAGAACGGCGACAGCGGATGCCCGGAAGGGCCGCCCGGCAGTTGCAGATATCCATCGGACTCGCGCCCCGGTGAGACCGCGAAACGCTCCGATGCCCCGAACGCCCCGCTCTGCACGCGTGGCATGTTGTGGTCGCCCGGCAGCTCGAGCGTCGGCATGTCGACCAGGCGCGGCAGCAACGGCAGCGCGCGCGACAGCGGATGACGCACGGAGACCGGCTTGAGGCGGCCATACGTGCAGCTCTCGAGCGTTCCGCATTGTTCGAGCAGTACGTCGATCGTCGCATCCACGCGCGCGAGCAGGTACGCGCGCCACTCGACGTTGCTGGGCGGCTCGATCGCGCCCGGCCGCTCGGTGACGAGCCGCCAGCCCGCGGCCTCGAACTGCGCGGGCCTTTGCAGGTCGGCGCCGCGGCCCATGTGCGCCGCGACGAGCCCGTTCCACAGGCTGTCCAGCGTCTGGCCGCGGAATTCGCGCACGAGGCGGTACCCGACGGAGTCCGGGCTCGCCTCGGGTATCCATTCGCTGACCAGTGCACGGAACTCCCGCCGCCGGGGCGCGTCGGCCAGTGCCTTCTCATCTAGGAGCGTGAGCAGCAGGTCGGCCCAGCGCGCGTGGAATCGCGCGCGCGAATCGAGCTGTACGGCGAGCATGTCGGCCTCGGTCGCCAGATGCGCGAGGCCCAGCAACCCGTCGCGGATCTGCCGCGCACGCGCGCCGATGTCGTAGCCACCCGCGCCCACATCGACTTCGTCGTCGCCGAGCACGGCTTCGAGCGCGCCGTCGACCACGCGATGGTTCGCGGTCCACAGGCGGCCGACCGGTGGATCGGCGAGCCGCGGATGATCGCTCGCGTCGCGGAACTCGAGAGGCCCGAACAACCTGTCCGGTCCGCTGCCGCGCGGCACGCGGCCCAGCAACGTCCACGCGATGCGTCCGCCGATGTCACCGAACACGACGTTCTGTCCGGGAATGCCGATGCCTGGCGCCAGCGCCAGCGCCTGGTCGACGGTGCGCGCACGTTCGAGTCCGAACAGCGCGAAGTTGGTGGCCTCGGGGCGCATCGCGAGCCAGGCGATCTGCGGGCACTTGTCGGTCCCGAGTCGATGTTCGTCCGCGTCGTCGAGCACGACACCGTCGCCCACGTCGTGGTACTCGACCTCGACGTCGGCCTTGCCGCGCACGCGGATCCGTTCGTGGCGTTTCGAGGATTCGTCGAGTGAACACGGGCCCCAACGCACGTCGGCGAAATCACCGTAGCTGTTGGTGAAGCCCCAGGCGATGCCGCCATTCGAGCCGGCCGCGATTGCCGGCGTACCCGGCAGCGTCACGCCCGTGATGTCGAGCGTGGGCGCCGCGGTGACCCGCAGGCGCGCCGGATACCAGACCACCGGCACGCCGATGTCGAGATGCATGTCGTTGGCGATCAGCGCGACGCCGGACCTGGTGTGCATGCCGGCGATCGCCCAGCTGTTGCTGCCCGGCGCCGCCGGCTCGTCCGCCCGCCCGGCCGACTCATCTTCGGCGGGTGTCGTGGAACCGCCTGCCTCCACGGCCGAGGGCGAGAAACGCAACAGTGATGGAAAGGGCCGGGTGAGCACGTCGGCGCGCCGTCCGCAGGCCGCTTCGATGCAGCGCGCATCCGCGCTGTAGTTAGGCGTGTCCCATTCGGAGTGCCCGGCATGGACGAACGAGATCAATTCGTGCGCGGCCTCCGGCGTGGCGCGGTTCGCGGCCGCGTTCTCCAGGCGGCCGCGCCCGATTTCGCGGCGCAGCGAGTTGTACTGCAGCTGCCACCACATCGAATGGATCACGAGCACCGAGTCTTCCGGCACCCAGGGCCGCGGCTCGGCGCGCAGCAGCAGGTATTCCCAGGGCCGCGCGCGCAAGGAAGCGAGTCCCGCGTTGACGCCGCGCGCGTACGCCTCGATGGCTTCGCGCTCCGCCTCGGGCGCCGCCTCGATCACGCGGCCGGCAACGCGCCGGAACGCGAATCGCCGTGCGTTCTTGTCCTGCGCGAGCGCGACTTCACCGAACAACTCGGACAACTCGCCCGCCGCGAAACGGCGCGAAAGATCCATCTGGAAGAAGCGGTCCTGTCCGTGCGCGAAACCCGTCGCCCAGGCAAGGTCGGCGCGTGAAGCGGCGGTGATGGTCGGGCGGCCGGTGGCGTCGCGTTCGATCGTCGCGGTATCGGTGAGACCCGCGTCGGGCGCGGTGGCCGCGATCTCACCTTCGATCTGCGGCAGCGAGAGCCGCAGCACCCACCAGCCCGCGGCGAACGCCAGCGCCGCGATGGCGGCGATGGCGGTCAAAGCCCATCGCAGCCAGCGCATCGTTCAGTCTTGCGGAACGCGCAGGATGGTCATCGCGTTGGTGCCGCCGGTAATACCGGCGAGCTCCCCCTTCGTGACGATGACGAGTTCGCCTTTTTCCACGAGCTCGAGCTGCAGCAGCATGGTCAGGATTGCCTTGAACAGCTCGGTGGTGCGCACTTCGGGAATGTCGAAGGGCACCGGGTACACGCCGCGGTACAACGTGACGCGGCGGCGCGTCGACTCGTGGCGCGTGAACGCGTAGATCGGAATGTCCGCGCGCGAGCGCGACATCCACAGTGGAGTCGTGCCGGATTCGGTCAGGGCGACGATGGCCCGCACCTTCATGTGATTGGCGGTGTACATCACCGCCATCGCGATCGCTTCCTCGGTGCGGTCGACGACGCCTTCGACCCGATGACGGATGCGCTGGTGCGTGAGCTGATACTTCTCCGCGCCGTTGATCACCTCTTCCATCGCCTGCACGGCCTTGATGGGATGTTTGCCGACGGCGCTTTCCGCCGAGAGCATCACCGCGTCGGTGCCGTCCATCACGGCGTTCGCGACGTCCGAGACCTCGGCGCGCGTCGGCACCGGGCTCGTGATCATCGATTCCATCATCTGCGTCGCCGTGATCACGACCTTGTTGCGCGTACGCGCTTCGTGAATGATCGTTTTCTGCAGGCCGGTGATGGCCGCGTAGCCCATTTCGACGCCGAGGTCGCCGCGCGCGACCATCACGACGTCGGATGCGTCGATGATCTCGGTCAGGTTGTGGATGGCCTCGTGGCGCTCGATCTTCGCGCACACGTGGCCGTTTCCGCCCGCCTCCCGCAGCAGCTTGCGCGCGAGGTTCATGTCGGACGCATCGCGCGCGAACGACACCGCGATGTAGTCGCAGCCCTTGCTGGCGATGAACTTGATGTCTTCGCGATCCTTGTCCGACAGCGCCGGCGCGGAAATGCCGCCGCCCTTGAGGTTCACGCCCTTGCGGTTGGACAGTTCGCCCCCCGCGATGACTTTCGTGTCGATGCGCGTGCCGCTGACCTTGGTCACCTCGAGCTCGATCAGGCCGTCGTTGAGCAGCAGGATGTTGCCGGGTTTCACGTCCTTCGGCAGATCCTGGTAGGCGCAGCCCACGACCTGTTCGTTGCCGGCGTTGGCATCGTGCGCCACATCGAGTGCAAAGGCCTGGCCGTCCTTCAGGTCGACCTTCTTGTTGGTGAAGCTCTCGATGCGGATCTTCGGACCCGCGAGATCCGCGAGGATGCCGACGTAACGTCCCGCGCGCCGTGCCGCCTCGTGCACCATGTCGATGCGGCGGCCGTGCTCCTCGTGTTTGCCGTGTGAGAAGTTGACGCGGGCAACGTCGAGGCCGACGCGGACCATTTCGGTCAGGACTTCGATGGAATCGGTGGAGGGGCCAAGGGTCGCGACGATCTTGGTACGCGAGTGCATCTGACGATCTTGCATAGGGCGCGCATTCTGCCATGCGTTCCCGCCACATGGCGCATAATCTGCCACGTTTTTCCGTGTTTTTCAGAGGGGTTGAAGATGTCGAGACTGACCTGGCTGGCAGGCGTGGGAGCGCTCATCCTCGGTGCATCGGCGCCCGGCGCCGCGGACGCACCCGCGAATACCCGAGTATTCGAGATCCGGACGTACTACACCTTTCCCGGGCGCCTCGATGCGCTGAACAAGCGCTTCCGCGAGCACACGATGCGCATGTTCGAGAAACACGGCATGACGAACATCGGCTACTGGACGCCGCAGGACGGCCCGGCGAAGGAAAACACGCTGATATATGTGATCTCGCACGCCAGTCGCGAGCAGGCGAAGGCCAATTGGGCGGCGTTCGTCGCGGATCCCGAATGGCAGAAGATCGCCGAGGATTCGCAGAAGGACGGGAAGATCGTGGAGAGGATCGACTCGGTGTTCGTGGACGCGACTGACTACTCGCCGCTGCGTTAGAACGTCGGTCTGGGCGCGCGCTTGGTCCGATAGGAGGCGCGCTCACCCAGGTCTTCGATGGTCACGCGGAGTTTGCCCCCGGTCTCATCGTAGGGAGCCGCGTAGACGTGGAGCGGCTTCATGTCGGGCACCTCGACGTCGAACTCCAGGTAGTCGTAGGGGCCGCCGTGCGCGGTATCGCTCTTGAAATTCCGGATGGCGCGCAACGTGAACGTGTGGGTCCCCGGCAGCACGCGCACGCCGTATGCCGGATGGCCGAAAGGCTTGGCGGATTTTCCATCGACTTCCCGGATCTGGGACCAGTCGTACGCAGGATTGCGATCGTCGGAGGCGATCAGGATTGCCGTTTCCGAATGTGGATGACGGCCTTCGTACATCACTCGCGGCTTCTCGTGCATCGCGACGCACGAAGCGAGCAAGGTAGATAGTGCGGCCACGATCGCTTTCGATCTCGTAGCCGCACTCATGGTGGACATCAATTGCCGTTGGCGCGCGCCTGGAGCATCGCCACGGCGGGCAGCGTCTTTCCCTCGACGAACTCGAGGAACGCGCCGCCGCCGGTCGAGATGTACGAGATGCCTTCTTCGACTCCGTACTTCTCGATGGCCGCGAGCGTATCGCCGCCGCCGGCCAGCGAAAACGCGGGCGACTTGGCGATCGACTGCGCGACCGTCTTGGTGCCCTCGCCGAACTGGTCGAACTCGAACACGCCCACCGGGCCGTTCCAGATGATCGTGCCCGCGCGCTGCAGCATCTCGCCGAAGCGCTCGGCCGTATCCGGGCCGATGTCGAGGATCATCTCGT